>CAYTJG010000006.1:0-47568 GCA_964437865.1 uncultured Bifidobacteriaceae bacterium
GCGGCCGTGTCGGCCGCTGAGACTTGCGGCCGTTGGATAGTTGCTCAAGACGTGCGGGAGCGGCCGTTCATTGCGGGGCGCACTGTCGGGTGGCGGCTGGCTAAAAATCGCGTCTCAACGCCCGGACGGCCGCGGACCGGGGATTTCCCCCGCTCCTTTACCCCTAACGCTGCAAGAACACCTGCGCCAGCGGCCCCTTTTCCGATTGGATCACCGTGCCCACGCCAATGTGATGGCGATCAAACCAACCGTCGCTGGTTTCCAATACAAAGATGATATCCTCGCGGGCGGCCACCACGCCGTTGGTGTCGTTCTTTTCGAGATGATGGATCTCCTGGATGACGCCATCCGAGGTGATGTAGGCGGCGGAAATGGATTCCGGGCAGTTTTTCATCCAGAAATCGGCGCGCTGGGGCACCCGGAGGTTGAACAACATGGCGTCTGAATCCTGAATGTTGGTGCGGAACATCATGCCGGTCTGGATTTGGCGGAAGGTCAGGGCCAGCTCGGCATCGAGGGTTTCGGCGCCGAGATAGAGTTTCATGGTGGCCAGTTTGGGCTGGGCCTGGGTGGGATAATTAGTTGGGGAGTAGACCTCCGTGGGCGCCGCCGTCGGCGGCGGGGCGGCTTTCTGGCAGCCGGCCAGCGTGGCCACGGTGAACAGGGCGAACAAGAGTAGGGCGCGTCTCACGGCGCCAATTTGCCGCAACGGGCGGCAGTTTTCAATGCCCGTTATCGCCGGGTCCGGTCCGGCCGCCGCCGCAAACGACCGACAACTAATGACAAGCCGTCGGCAGCGCTCCTGGCCAAAAACGGCTAGATTTCCCCGGGTGAAGAGATAAACTATCCATTCCGGTGCCGTCAACCGCCCGGGTGGGGCGGGTTTGACATGCCCGGCGGATAACCTATTTTGTCATTGTTGTGACAACTATTGAACAGCCTGTTTTAGTGCGGCTTGATGAATTGCCGGCCCGGACCTGCGCCGTGGTGCGCGAAATCGCGACCGACGACGAAGACTCGCATCGTTTGAAAACGCTGGGAATTTGTGTCGGCCGGCGGGTGGAACTGGTGCGCGCTGGCGACCCCCTGATCGTGAAAGTGTTCGGCTCGCGCCTGGGCATTTCCGCCGAACTGGCGGCGCGCGTCCAGGTGGAAGTCTGTACTCCCGGTCACTGCGCCATGCGCGACCATAACGGCGGATGAACGGTTGCCACGAGACAGATACCGAACTGCTGCCGCATCACGCTTTCACCCTCGCCCTCGTCGGGAATCCCAATGCGGGCAAGACCACGTTGTTCAATGCCCTCACGGGCCTCCACGCCAAGACGGCAAATTTTCCCGGCACCACCGTCGAGCGCAAGGTGGGCCGGCTGCACTTGGATCACAAACAGGTCGTGGTGGTGGATTTGCCGGGCCTGTACAGCCTGGACAGCAAGTCGCCCGATGAAAAGCTGGCCTCGGATGCCTTGCAAGGGCGGCTGGGCCACCAGGCGCCCAACGCGGCCCTGGTGGTGGTGGATGCCACGAATCTGGAGCGCAATCTTTTCCTGGCCAGCCAGGTGTTGGAATTGAAGTGTCCGGTGGTGGTGGCGCTGAACATGATGGACATGGCGCGGCGCGACGGGATCCGGATCAATGTGGCCAAGCTGCGCAAGGAGCTGGGTTGCGTGGTGGTGCCGGTTTCCGCCCGGAACGGGGAAGGGGTGGCGGAGTTGAAACATGAGTTGAATCGGCTGGTGAGCGGCGCCATGCCCGAGGCCCTCAATCACGTGGATCCGCACTGCGCTGGCTGCACCGGCTGCACGTTCCAGGCCCGGTACGAATGGACGGAAAAGATATCCACCCGGGTGGTGGACCCGATCATCGTGCAGCGTTCCTTGTGGACGGAAAAGCTGGACGAATATTTCACGCATCCGATCATCGGGGTGGTGGTATTTCACGTGGTGATGCTGGCGGTGTTTGCCCTGATCTTCTGGGCGGCGCAGATTCCCATGGAATTGATCGACCACTTGTTTTCGACCATCAAGGTCTGGGTGGTGGCGCTGCTGCCGGCGGGGGATCTGCAGAGTCTGGTGGGCGATGGCATTGTGGGGGGCGTGGGCGGCATCCTGGTGTTTCTGCCGCAGATTTGCATTTTATTTTTTGTGCTGTCGCTGTTGGAGGACACGGGCTATTTGTCCCGCGCGGCGTTTGTGATGGACAAGGTGATGCGCAAGCTGGGGCTGCCGGGCAAGGCCTTTGTGCCGCTGCTCTCGGCGCACGCCTGCGCGATTCCGGCGATCATGTCCACGCGCGTGATCGAAAATCCACGCGACCGGCTGGTGACCATCCTGGTGACGCCGCTGATGACCTGCTCGGCGCGCATTCCCGTGTACGCGATGGTAACGGCGCTGCTGTTTCCGCATTCGCCGGTGAAGGCGGCGCTGGTGTTCACCGGCGCCTACGGGGTGGGCGTGAGCACGGCGCTGCTGGCGGCGCTGGTGTTTCGGCGCACGATCCTGCCCGGCGAGACCAAGCCGCTGATGATCGAGCTGCCGCCGTATCGCGTGCCGGGGCTGTTCACCGCCCTGCTGCATACGTTCGATCGCGCGAAGATTTTCGTGCGGCAGGCCGGGACCATAATCCTGGTCATTTCGCTCGTCCTGTGGGCGTTGTCGTATTATCCCAAATCCAGCCCGCCGCCGGCCGCCGCAGCCCTCACCGCACAGGCGGCGCAACTGCAAAAGGCGGGCGATATCCGGCAGGCGGGGGAACTGCGCGACCGGGCCGACCGGCTGACGGCGCAGCATGCGCTGCAGCATTCCTTCGCGGGCAAAATCGGCCACGTCATCGAACCGGCGATCGCGCCGCTCGGTTTTGACTGGCAGATTGGCATCGGCATCATCAGCTCCTTTGCGGCGCGCGAGGTGATTGTTTCCACCATGGCCATTGTTTATGGCGTGGGCAAGGACGCGGTGGAGAAAGACCAATCGACGCTCTACGGGCGGCTGCAGCAGGTGAAGCGTTCGGACGGCACGCCGATTTTCACCACCGCCACGTGCGTGAGTCTGCTGATTTTCTACATTCTGGCGGCGCAGTGCGCCTCCACCACGGCGGTGGTGCGGCGGGAGACGAACTCGTGGAAATGGCCGCTGTTTCAGATTGCCTACATGACGGGTCTGGCCTACGTGATGGCGCTGTTGGCGTATCAAACGCTGCGGCATTTCGGCTACGCCTGAGCCGTCCGGACACCGGGGAATTCCACTTCCGAAAACGGCGAGCACGCGGCGGGCGTCCGGTGTAAGCTGACTCCGTGAATTTGACTGCGGACCAATGCTACCAAGCGGTGCTCACGCGCGATGCGCGCTTTGACGGGCGCTTGTTCGTGGCAGTCAAGACCACCCGCATTTACTGCCGTCCCATCTGCCGGGTGAAGACGCCGCGGCCGGAGAACTGCCGGTTCTTTCCGCACGCCGCCGCCGCCGAGGCGGCCGGGTTCCGCCCGTGCAAACGTTGTCGTCCCGAACTGGCACCCGGCGCCAGCCCCCTGGCAGCGCGCAGCCGGTTGGCGCAGGCCGCAGCCTACCGCATTGGGGAGGACTTCCTGGCAGACCATTCCCTGGCTGACTTGGCGCAGAAACTGGGCGTGACCGACCGCCAGATGCGGCGGCTGTTCCGGGCGGAATTTGGCGTTTCGCCGGTCGGGTTTTGGCAGACCCGGCGGCTTCTGTTAGCGAAGCAGCTTCTGACCGATTCGAAGCTGCCGGTGATCTCGGTGGCCTTGGCCAGCGGCTTCCGCAGTCTGCGCCGGTTCAACGCGCTCTTCAAGGACCGCTACCGTATGACGCCTACGGACCTGGGTATTCAACGGGCGCTCGGATTGAGGAACGGGCCGGAGATTTTGCAGCGGGCCGAACGGTGGCGCCCCTGGCGGGCGTACGCCGCGTTGCATTTGTGGAATTCATTGGAGAAAGCCGCATGATCATTTATTCAATTCTCAAGACGGCCGTGGTGGGCGATCTGCTTTTGGTCGCCGACGGGGGCCATTTGAACGGTGTTTATTTTGCCGGTTGCGGCCATGCGCCGGCGGTGCAACCCCATTGGCGACCGGAGCCGGACCACCCGGTTTTGCGGCAGGCCGGCGTGGAGCTGCAGGCATATTTCACGGGGCGCCGGACCGATTTTTCCGTGCCGCGGGCGGCCGTGGGGACCGCTTTTCAGCGGGAGATTTGGCGGCAGATTGCCTTGATCCCGCCGGGGCAAACCATCACCTACACGGAATTGGCCCGGCGGTCAGGCGCACCCCGCGCGGTGCGGGCGGCGGGCACGGCCACCGGTCGGAATCCGCTGAGCATCATTGTGCCCTGCCACCGGGTCATGGGCGCCGACGGGTCGCTGCGGGGCTACGCCGGCGGGTTGGACCGGAAACGGCGGCTGCTCGAACTCGAAAAGCGGGCCGACTCGGAAAGAATGAGTTGAAGCGCGGCGGGCTTTTTTTCATCATGGCGAACATCTTATGAAAACCAAGGTCCTTCCTTTGCTGGCCACGTTGTTGGTGGCCGGCTGCGCCTCAACCCAACCGGTGGCCCAAACGCCCAATACCCTGACCCAGGCCGAGCAGTCCGCGGGCTGGAAGCTGTTGTTTGACGGGCAGAGCTTCGCCGGCTGGCACAATTTCAAGCAGGAGGGCGTGCGGTCTGGGTGGCAGATCAAGGACGGCTGTCTGGTCTGCGTGGATCCGCATAATGCCGGCGACATCGTGACCACGGACCAGTATGACTGGTTTGAGCTGCAACTGGATTACAACATCTCCGAGGCCGGCAACAGCGGCATCATGTATCACGTGACCGAGGCCGGGCACCAGATCTGGGCCACCGGTCCGGAATTTCAACTGGAGGATAACGTCAAGGCGGCGGACCCCGTGCGTTGCGGCTGGCTTTATGCGTTGTATCAGCCGCCGATTGACCCGGCCACCGGCAAGACGCTGGACGCCACCAAACCGGTGGGCGAATGGAATCATGTCCGCCTGGTCATCAGCCCCAAGAAATGCAGCCATGAAATCAACGGCGTGAAGTATTTTGAATATGTGCTGGGCAGCGAGGACTTCAACCAGCGCGTGGCCCGGAGCAAGTTCCACAGCATGCCGAATTTCGCCAAGTCGAACCTCGGTTTCATCGGTTTGCAGGGCGACCACGGTTCGGTTTCGTTCCGCAATATCAAGATCCGGCCCCTGCCCGCGGATCAATGATGGCGGGGTTGGTGGGGCGCGTCACTCCGTGCGCGCCGCGAGCGTAGCCGGGCGGCTCGCGGACATTGGCGACCAAGCGTGAAAGATGGCGTTGACGACGCGCAGCACATCGGACAGAGAGGATTTCAGGATGGCGCGTTGGGGTTGACTTGAACGCGACGGCTGGCGGACGCGGATTCGGGTCCTTCGGGCCGAGCACTCTCGGCACCCCCGGAGGGAATGGCGGGGCGCATAACGCCGCCGGCAACCACCCAGTACATAAAAAACCCCTTCCGGCAGGCCGGAAGGGGTTGGTGATTCTAAATCAGATTAGAACGTGTAGATGAAGTTGGCCGCCAGCACGAAGGCATTGGCGTCGCCGCCCGTGTTGCTGAACGCGGTGCCGGAGTCGATGTGATCCCAGCGGAACTCAAGGCGGCTGATCACGTTAGCCCAAAGGTTGTACGAGATCGTGGCGGTGACTTCCTCGCCCTGACCATCCGTGTACCAGTAGTAGTTCGAAGTGTAGGCCGTAGCACCGGGGAGGTCAAAATACTCACCGCGGAGGTTAAACGAGAGCTTGTCGGTGGCTTGCACGGTGGCGTACAGGCCGGTCACCCAACCGCTGTCATTCTTCGGATTGTACGAATCGTTTGCGTAATTGTCGCCGGCGTTGTTGGCGCTGACATAGTCGAACGCCGCACCGACTTTGAGGGCGGTGATGGGCGTGGGAACGGTCAAACCGGCATACCAGTTGTCCTGGCCGCCCTTGTCAACATTGAGGAGGGTGCCGAGGTTCAACGTGGCGCCTTTGGCCCAGCCGAAGCTGTCCGGAGCCGTGAAAGCGACCGCCGCGGCGAAGGTCTTGTCGGAGGAGGTGTTGCCACCATTGGCAGCGCCGCTGTAGCCCCACGGATTCGCCGTGTCAGCATTGGCGAAACCAGCCTGAACGGTGACGGCATCAACGATCTTGTAGCTGCCGACCAAACCGACCAAGGTGGTGGGTTCCAAGGAATAGCCAACGGAACGGGTGTAGTTCGGGTTGCCACCGTCGGTGTTGCCTTCATAACCGATGATGTCGTCCTGCACGCCGATTTTCCAGTCGATACCATTGCCGACCGGGGTGCGGAGCGTAACATACGCCTGACGGATCGCCAGATTGTACGTGCCGTTACCGTAGGCAGTATTGGCGTTGTTCAGGCTCACGCCCACCGCGTCCACGCCCGCATTCAGTTCCGCATGATAACCGGCAGCCCAAGGCGTCTCGTCTTCGGGTTTATCCAAAGCGATATCCAGGCTGTTCAGCGTAAAATTGTCCACTTTGCCATTGGACAAGCCCGTGGGGACGGCGGCGCTGGGGCCGTTGTTGCCCGTGTTATATTGGGCGGCGGCGTCCACATACCCGCTGATCACCGTCTTTGAAATGGCGGTGTTCAAGGGTACCAACGTGGGCGTTGATTCATCCGCGCGAACGGCGGATGCCAAGCTGACGATGCCCAACGCAGCCAGGCCTAAGGTCCATTTATTAAACTTCATCTGTTCCTCCAGTTTTAGTTTTTTTGTTATTTTTACCTGTGATAAAGGGGGACCAACGAATTTGGCCCCGTAGCACCACAAGGTGCCAATGCGGTGAAAATTAAGGAAAATCGCTGCAAATGACAACTATTTTTTTTACCAGGGGCGTACGCGGCAAAGCGGCGGCTGATAAAAGACGCCGTAAAGCTGGGGGAAATGAGGGTCATTTGTCGGACTGATCGTGACCATGAAAGGGGCAGGAGACGTGGTGACGGGGCGCGGAGGGGTTGGAACAATTCGTGCTGGCTCATAGCTGTGAGGGGAAATTGCACAGGCAATGCCCCGAGTCTGTACATAAAAGACACTGAGTATGCCCATTTTTGCCTATACTGCCCGCGAAACGGCCTCCGGCCGCGAAATCCACAATACCGTGGAGGCCATGACGGAACAGGCGGCCATCGCCGCGCTGCTGAATCGCAACCTGCTGGTGGTGGAAATCAGGGAAAAGATGGCCAAGCGCGGCCAGACCAAGGGCGGCAAGGTCCAATTGGCGGACTTGGTGGTGTTTACGCGGCAATTGGCGACCATGATTGACGCCGGCATAGCCATTGTGCAGGCCTTGCAGGCGTTAGCCGAGCAGACCCCCAACAAGGTCATGCGCGATACGATCAAGGACATTTGTTCCCGCGTGGAAGCCGGCGAGAGTTTTTCGGAAGCCCTCATCCGGCACCCCAAAGCCTTCAATCATTTGTACGTTTCGATGGTGGGCGCCGGTGAAAAGGGCGGTTTGCTGGCGGAAATTCTGGCTCGCCTGGCCACGTACCTGGAGAACAGCGAACGCCTGCGCAAGAAGGTGAAGACGTCGCTTATGTACCCGACCGTGGTGACCGTGGTGGCCATTACCATCACCATTTTCCTGCTTGTTCGTGTGGTCCCCACGTTCAAGGAAGTCTACCAGGGCTTCGGTGCCAAGTTGCCCGGTCCCACCGAATTCATGATCGACGTGAGCGAACTCGTGCAACATTATCTCCTCTATCTTATTGTTCTGGCGGGGTTCGGCATCTGGGGATGGCTCTATTTCATCAAAACCAAGTCGGGGCGCGAGTTTTGGGACACCCAACGGATCAAACTGCCTGTCTTTGGCTCTATTGCCCATAAAATCTGTCTTGCCCGGTTCACCCGCACCCTGGCCTCCCTGATCCGCAGCGGCGTGCCCATCTTGGAAGTACTGCAAATCGTTTCCCAAACCGTGGGCAATGTCGTCATGGAAAAAGCCATCAAGTCGGCGGCCGCGGATATCGAACGCGGCGACGGCATCTCCACAGCCTTGGGCCGGCATCCGGTCTTCCCCACCATGATCATCCGCATGTTGAGTGCCGGTGAGCAAACGGGCAACATCGATACCATGCTTGAACGGGTGTCCGACTTCCTGGACGAAGAGATCGAGACCACCCTGTCCGGCCTCATGTCCCTGATTGAACCGATGTTGATCGTGGTCTTGGGCGTGGTGATTGGCGGCATGGTGATCTGCATGTTCCTGCCGATCTTCAACCTGGCCAACATCGTCAACGGGAATGGCGGGCACTGAGCCTCGCGGGAACCCGGGCAGCGATCCGGCCGGCCGGGATCAAAATCAAAGAAAAGGCGCGGATTGCTCCGCGCCTTTTGATTCTTCAAAGTCCGGCTTTTCAGCCGCTGAAAGCGAGCCTTATTGGTCGACGATCTTCAACGTGTAAATCTTGGAAGACTCGCTGTTGGGCTTGGGCGAGGACGCGAAGCTGTTGTACAGGTAATTGAACTTAAAGCGGTAATTGACCGTGGAGACACCCGGCGGTACGGGAATGACGCCTTCCCAGCGATTCTTGACCAGCGGCACGTGGCGCATGGGCAGCGCGCGGCCGTCCACGACCACAAAGGCCTGGATGCTGTCCCAGCGGACGGATTGCTGGGTGGAGTCGAAGGCGGTTTCGACGGCGTACAGATTATCCGGATTCCGCGGCTGTTGATTGGGGGTCAACCGCGTAAACGTTCCGGTGGAGGCGCAGCCAGCCACCAGCAAAACCGATAAGAGCGGCAGAAATTTCTTGAACATAAGCACGTCATCTTGGCAGAAGGCGGGCCATTTTGTAAAGGTGGATTTCAGCGCTTGAACGGTGGTGCGCTTTCGGCAATGCTCCCTCTTTTATGACCCCCGCCGCCCCGTCGCGCCCGACCAGCAGCCACTTTCGGTGGGCGATTTGCGGTCTGCTGTTCTGGGTGACCACGGCCAATTACATCGATCGGGGCGTTTTTGGCAACCTGGCGCCGGAGCTCAAGAAAACGATTGGTTGGACGGACGAGGATTATTGGAACATGCAGGTGGCGTTTAATGCCGCCTATGCCGTGAGCCTGCTGTTGATGGGGCGGGTGATGGATTTGCTGGGGCTGCGCTGGGGTTTCGTGCTGGCCTGCTCGCTGTGGGGGGTGGCCTCCCTGCTGCATGCCGTGGCGCCGGAAATTGGCGGCCTGTTTGGCAGCCCGGTCGTGGGCTTCTTCATTTGCCGGATTTTGCTGGGACTGGGCGAAGGCGGCAATTTCCCGGCGGCCATCAAGACCACCGCGGAGTGGTTCCCGAAAAGCGAGCGGGCACTGGCCACCGGCTGGTTCAATTCCGGCTCCAACGTGGGCGGCATCCTGGTGCCTTGGGGCCTGCCCTTCCTGGTCGCCCAGTGCTCCACGCTGACGTTGGGCGGCGTCACGGTGGGCTGGCGCGGGGCCTTTGTGGTCACCGCCGTGGTCGATCTGGCTTGGATCATCGCCTGGCTGGCGATTTACCGCCGGCCGGAGGCCCATCCCCGCGTGAGCGCCGCCGAGCTGGCCCTCATCCAAAACGAGCCGGTGGAGTCGACCGTGAAGATTCCCTGGCGCAAACTGCTGCCGCACCGGCAAACCTGGGCTTTCTGCGCCGCCAAGGGCATGACCGATTGTTTCTGGTGGTTTTACCTGTTTGGTTCGCCCGATTTCTTCAACAAAAAATTTGGCCTGGGGCCCGAGGACCGCAAGTACATGATCATGCTGATCTATGTGGTGGCGTCCGTGGGCAGCATCGCGGGTGGCTGGCTGGCCGGCTGGTTTATGCAGCGGGGGTGGACGGTCAACCGCGCGCGCAAGACCACGCTTTTTATCTGTGCCGTGTGCGTGTTGCCGGTGGCCGGCTCCGCGTTGACCGGCGACAAATGGGTGGCGGCCGCGCTGATTACGCTGGCCGGTTCCGCCCATCAAGCCTGGTCCGCCAATGCGTTCAGCCTGGCCGGCGATATGTTCCCCAAACGGGTGGTGGGGTCGGTGACCGGCCTGGGCGGCATGATGGGCGCCGTCGGCGGCATCCTGCTGTTTTTTGTCACCGGCAAAATCCTGAAGGTCACCGGCAATTACCTGCCGGTCTTCATCCTGGCCAGTTTCGCCTACCTCGCGGCGTTGCTGGTGGTGCATCTGCTGGCCCCCAAGCTGGAGCCGGCCAAGGTGGAAGAGCTGGCGGCGTAATGCCGTTACACCAGCTCCGGCTCATCCAGCCGCCGGGGCCGCTGGCCGCAGGGCTGGCCATCCGGCGTTTCGGGATACTCGAAAATCCGGCCCTCGAAATTGCGGATGAGCACCCGGCCGGCGTTGCGGCATAGGATATACTCGGGATTGATGGGCACCTTGCCGCCGCCGCCCGGGGCGTCGATGACATAGGTGGGCACGGCGTAACCCGAGGTGTGTCCGCGCAGCTTCTCCATGACCTCGAGGCCCTTGGCCACACTGGCCCGCAAATGTGCCGAGCCGGCAATCAGGTCGCACTGGTACACGTAATAGGGTTTCACCCGGCAGATCAGGAGCTTTTGCACCAGCGCGGTCATCACGGCGGGGCTGTCGTTGACGCCGTTGAGCAGCACGCTTTGGTTGCCCAGGGGGATGCCGGCGTCGGCCAGGCGGCCGAGGGCCGCGCGCACCTCGGTGGTGAGCTCGCGCGGATGGTTCACGTGCACGCTCATGAACAGGGGATGAAACTGCTTGAGCATGGCGCACAATTCGGGCGTGATGCGCTGCGGCAGGAAGATGGGGATGCGGGTGCCGAGGCGGAGAAACTCCACGTGCGGGATGGCCCGCAGCCGGCTGAGGAGATTCTCCAGCTTTTCGTCGTTCAAGAGCAGCGGATCGCCGCCGCTCAAGAGCACGTCGCGCACTTCCGGATGCGCCGCGATGTACGCGATCTGGCGCTCGTAGTCCGGATGGAAATCGTAACCGGTGGCGTTGCTGACCAGCCGCGAGCGCGTGCAGTACCGGCAATAGCTGGCGCAGCGATCGGTCACCAGGAACAGCACGCGGTCCGGGTAGCGATGCACCAGACCCGGCACCGGGGAATGGGCGTCTTCACCGCACGGGTCGCTCATCTCCCACGGTGCGGTGTGGGTTTCCTCCACGCGGGGCACCACCTGGCGCCGGATCGGACAATGCTCGTCCGCGGGATCAATCAAATTGAAAAAGTAGGGCGTGATGCCCAGTGCCAGCTTGTGGTTGGCCAACTGCGCGCCCGCCAACTCCTCGGGGGTGAGCGTGGGCAGCAAACGATGCAATTGCTCCACCGTGGTCAGGCGGTGCTTCATCTGCCAATGCCAGTCGTTCCAGTCCGTGTCCGGAACGTCGTGCCAGAACCCGCGTCCGGCGGAGGAAAAGGATTTCAGGGATGATGGCGCCCGGTGGCCCGAGGGCGGCTCCTCACCGCCGGCCGATAAGTTTTCAGCCTGCATAGTTTAATTAGACCGATAGTATCACATGCCGCTGGTTTTGCAAATTTCGTTGATTTTCGAGGGCTTGCAGGGGGGCGGCACGCCGGCCGTGCTGCCCCACTCCCGCCGGGCCGTTCAAATCTGGAGGAAAACGTCCGCTTTGTCGAAACGCACCTTTTTCAGGGCGGCGTATTTGTCGGTCTCCGCGCGATAGCCGGCGGCCGCCACCACGACGGTGCTCAGCCCCTGTTTGTCCAGCCCGAGGATTTCATCATATTTGGCCGGCTGAATGCCTTCCATGGGGCAGGCATCGATGCCCAGCAGCGCCGCGCTGGTGAGGAAGTTGCCCAGGGCAATATAGACCTGCCGGGTGGCCCAGCCCAGGCGGCTGGCCTCGTCGCGACCGTTCAGGAGGCTGCCCACCATCATGTCCCGGAATCCGGCCAGCGCTTCGCTCGGCAGGCCGCGCACCTCGCTGATGCGCTTGACATATCCGTCTATATCGCTGGCCGCCAGGTTTTTTTTGACGGCGAAGACGACCAGGTGCGAGGCGTCGGCCACCTGCCGCTGGCCCCACGAGACGGGTACCAGTTGTTCGCGTTTGGCCGGGTCGGCCACCACCACGAACTTCCACGGCTGCAGGCCAAAGGACGACGGGGTGAGCACCAGTGCTTCTTCCAGCGTGGCCCAGTCCTGCGGGCTGATCCGGTGCTGGGGATCGAATTGTTTGGTGGCGTAGCGCCAGTTTAGTTGGTTGAGGAGTTGCTTGGGATCAATGCTATTCATGTTTGCTGGTCTGTGTGTAACTACTATGGTTACACACTCGCATAAAAAGGAGGCCTGTCAAACCCTTTTTCCGGCGGTGCAGGCGCCGGAGGCCTTTACGGCGGTCATCACGTCAGCGAGGGTGGTCTGGCGCAGGTCGCGTTCGAGGGCGGCCTCGGCGGAGGCGAAGATTTTATCGAGGGCCTGGCGGATGCCGTGGCCGACGGGGCAGGCGGCGTTGGGCTTGCGGGCGGGCGAGGCGAAGGGTTCCGGGGTTTCCACGGCCTGGTAGACCTCGGCGAGGTTAATGCGACGGGGTGAACGGCTGAGGCGGGAGCCGGCCCCGGCGCCCTTGCAGGTCTCCACCAGCCGGGCCCCCTGCAGCGCCAACAGGAGGCGCCGGACGATGACCGGATTGGTATTGACGCTGGCGGCCAGGTTGGCGGAGGTGACGCGGTCGCCCTCCTGGTGGGCGAGCACGGCGAGCACATGCACGGCCATCGCGAATCGGCAACTGGTTCTCATAACGCTTATTTAAGTAACCATGATTATTACAAATGTCAAATTATCCCGGCCCGGCCCGGCCCGCCGGGCGAAAATCGCCGGGGTCACCTCCTCCAGCGCGAGCCGTTTCGGCTTCGGTCCGCTTGACGGGCGGCAAAGTCGTGAAATACTGGCGCTGGAACTATGAAAGCCTTGGCCATCAATGGAAGCCCCCGCAAGGGCGGCAATACTGAACATCTCCTGAAACAAGTCCTGGCCCCGCTGGCGGCGGCCGGTTGGGAAACCGAGTTTGTGCAGGTGGGGGGACGGCACCTCGAGGGCTGCAAGGCGTGCTACCATTGTTTCGAGACCAAGGACGGGCGGTGCTCGCAAAAGAAGGATTGTTTCAACGAATGCATGGAGAAGATGGTGGCCGCGGATGCCATCGTGCTGGGGTCGCCGACCTATTTCACCGATGTGACCGCCGAAATGAAGGCACTGATTGATCGCGCCGGCTTGGTGGCCGCGGCCAACGGCGGGTTGTTTCGCCGGAAAATCGGCGCGGCGGTGGTCGCCGTCCGTCGCGGCGGTGGCACCCACGCGTTCGATACGATGAATCACCTGTTCCTGATTGCCGGCGTGATTGTGCCCGGTTCCACTTATTGGAACCTGGGCTATGGCCGGGAAAAGGGCGAGGTGGCCGGTGACAGCGAGGCGGCGAGCAACATGGCGGATTTGGGCCAAACCATCGCCTGGCTGGGCGCGGCGATTCACGATCATGCCGACCCCCCACCCGTCACCGCCACCGCCGTTCGTGAGTGAAACCGCCGGGCCCCGGAAGGGCTGGCTGGTGTTGGAAGGCGCGGCCTTGTTCCTGGGCTTGCCGGGCGCGGTGGCCGCGGGCTGGATTCGGGCGTGGGTCATTCCCCTGCTGATCCTGACGGCGTTGGGCTGTGGACTGGTGCTGCGCCGGAGCCATGGCCTCCGACTGCGCGACCTCATCCGGCCCCGTGTGCCGGCCGGCGAGTGGCGGCGGGTGCTGCTGATCTTCGCCGTCGCGGTGCCGGTGCTGGTGATGCTGCTGGGATTCGTCCAACTCTCGGCCAGGTTCTCGTTGCTGCGCACGCAGCCAGGTCTCTGGCTCCTGGTGGTGGTGCTTTATCCGGTGGTCTCCGTGGTGCCGCAGGAGTTCATCTATCGGGCGTTTTTCTTTACGCGGTATCGTCCGCTGTTCGGTGGCGGCTGGGGGTTGCCGTTGGCGAGTGCGCTGATGTTTGCCTTTGGCCACCTGGTGTTTCACAACTGGCCGGCCGTGGTGCTCGCCGGCGCGGGTGGGTGGCTGTTTGGACTCACGTACCGGCGCACGTCGTCGCTGCTGCTGGTTTCGGCGGAGCACGCCCTTTACGGATGCGCGATTTTCACCATTGGCTACGGTGAATTCTTTTTTGACGGCACGCTGCGGGTGGTTCGGGGCGGACCGTGAGGCGGCGGGGCGGGGTCACTTGCCGCCGGCGAGCACCGGCAGATAAATGCGGAACGTGAGACCGCTGCCGGGTTCGCTGTCGAGGATGATTTCGCCGTGGTGGCCCCGGATGGTTTCCCGCACCAGGAACAATTCCAGTCCCACTTTGGAGCCGCCGTGGCGGCGCGTGCGGAAGGGGTGGAAGATGTGGTCCCGGGCGCTGGTTTCCAGGCCGGGGCTGCTGTCCTTGACGGTCAGGCAGAGGTGCGGTCCGGGTTGCAACAGGTTTGGCATGCCCGGGGGCAGGCGCACGACGGGGCAGTTCTGGAGGCTGAGCTTGATGTGCCCGCGGCGATCCGCCAGACCGTGCCAGGAGAACAGGCAAAGATCCAGCACGGCCTGGTAAATTTGCGCGGCGTCGGCTTCCACCCGCGGGCATTCGGGGTCGATCTCGGCGGCCAACTCGACTTTGTCGGGGATGATTCCGCGCAGGATCTGCAAGCACTCCTCGAGGACCGGTTGCAGGCGGGTGGGTTTGAATTCGGGCGGGGGCCGCTGGCCGAGGGCGCGCAGCTTGTGCACGAAATCGCGTGCATGGTTGCTGGCTTCGAAAATTTGCTTGAGGGTTTCATGGCCCGGATGCGTTTCGGGGAGGTCCATGGCCACGAGTTCGGCACTGCCAAGGATGCCGGCCACCAGGTTGTTGAATTCATGGGCCACGCCGGCGGCGAGTTGGTTGAGGGCCTGAAATTTCTGGGCCTGCAGCAGCCGCAGTTCGGTGGCCAGGCGTGCCTGTTCGCGCTGGAGACGGTGAGTGACGTCCAAGAGCTGCCCCTGCACCATGGCACCGGCTCCATGCTCCATCGGCCGGCCTTGTTCCCACACGGTGCGCCACTCGCCGCTGACGTGGCGGAGCCGGTATTCCAAGGCAAAGGGCCGCTGTTCGGTGAGGGCGGCCTGAACGAGTTCGAGCACTTGTTCGCGGTCGTCGGCATGGATGAGTGGCGCGAGGGCGAACGGCTTCTGCCGGGAGGGCAAACCGAGCAGCGCTTCGCAACCGCTGCCGGCCAGTTCGATGGTGCGGGCGCGGTCGTTCCGCGCGAGGAACGCCATGCCGGGCAGCCCTTCAAACAGCAATCGCGTCGCCGGGGCGCCTTTGAGAACGGAATTGAGTTCCGCTTTTAATTCACGGGACGCGTGCGCTGGGGATTCGGTTCGTTCTGGTTTCATCGGCTTCGTGATGAATACGTGGTTCATTGTGAACCAAGTCAAAGGGCTTGTCCATGGCGCAGGCGCGCGGAAATATTTTCACACAACATTCAAGTCCCGCGGTTTCCCTCCGATGAAGGTGTTGTCGCAAGACAACAGGCGGTCGGCAGCCTCGAAGAGCCGGCGGGGAAAAACGGTGGTTCGCCCCCAAATGAATCACCCGCGACATGGATGTCGCGCAAATCAAAATGCCCCTCCCGGGGCGACTCACGGAAAGAGTAATTATGGTCATTAATACTAACTTGGCGGCCCAGGATGCAGCTACGCTGCTCATGGAGTCCCAATCCTCCCTCGACACGTCCCTCAAGCGCTTGTCATCCGGCTCGAAGATCACTTCACCGGCCGATGATAGCGCCGGTTTGGCCGTGTCCATGCAGTTAACCGCACAAATATCCCGCGTGTCCGCGGCCTCAAGCAACGTCAGCAACGCTGTTTCGTTCAGCCAGACTCAAGACGGATATGTCCAGCAAGTCGACTCCGCGTTCAGCCGTATGTCCGAACTGTCCGTCCTGGCCCAGGACGTCACCAAGACCACGGCCGACCGCGCCCTGTATCAACAGGAATATTCCGCCCTTGGCAACTACATCAACAATGTGACCACCAAGGATTTCAACGGGGTCAGTCTGTTCAACGGCGCCACACTTGATGTGACCACGGACAGCGACGCCAACACGTTTGCCATGTCCGGCATCAACCTTGGTAGCCTTACCTATACGACCGCCACGGGTGATGACATCTCCACGGTGACCGGGGCGAAGGCGGCGTTGACGGCGGTCAAGAATGCCATTTCGCAACTGGCTTCCGATCGGGCGAACATCGGCTCCAATGAAGAGAGCTTGACGTACTACGGGAATCAGCTCACCACGTTGAGCAACAACCTCTCGGCGGCCAACAGCCAGATTGTTGACGTCGATGTGGCGACCGAAAGCACGACTTACGCCAAGGAGAACATCCTGGTGCAGTCGGGTACCGCGATGTTGGCGCAAGCCAACTCGCTGCCGCAGTCGGTCCTCAAGCTCCTCAGCTAATAGCAGGCCTTCTGCCGCTGGGCAAAGCCCGGGCGGTATCCTGCCGCCCGGGCATTAAGAATGGTAGAAAACGTCCGGGGAAGGAGCCAGTCTGCCCAAACGCGGGAAAGTTAGAGACGGCCGCCGACCGAAAGGTCGGCGGCCTACGCTGTTGTGACCGGGATCCAAATCAATGAAAACACTATGAATTCTGCCTCGCCAACTTCGTCGCCTGGGGCGCCCCACCTGGTGCCCGTGGAGCCTGGTCTCTTTGCCCGGCACAACGGCTCGCGCTATCGCACCCCGACCGATCTGCTGGTAACGCCCACGCCCCCGGCCCGGTTTCTGGTGGTGGGCGGCTGCCTCGCCCAACCCTTCCCGGAAGTGGCCGCCATGATCGACCGGGGAATGAAGGGCGACTTTGTGCTGCTGAACAATTTTGACACCTTCCCGGAGTTGCCCGGCGGCCCGGCGGCCCGGTACGACTTTCAGATCATCCATATTCCGCTGCGTTCCATTTTGGGCAACGCCTATTTTCAACTGCCGGACGATGGCTCGCGGCACGAGGAATTCCTGCGCCAGACCCAGGAATACCTCGCCCGCTATCTGGCCAATGCGGCCCAACTGAACCGCGAGCAGAAGCTGCTGACGTTTGTCCTGGGCTTTCTCGTGCCGCAACAAAACCCGCTGGGCCGCTTCCAGCCGCGTTACGATCTCCGCAACGTCATGCACTTCATCGAGCGCCTCAACCAGTTTCTGGCCGCCGAGACCGCCCAATACCAAAACGCCCATTGGGTGGACCTGGACCAGATTTCCGCCGGCATCGGCAAGAAATGCTGCCAGGACGACATGGTTTGGTCCTTCACCCACGGCACCACGTTGAGCGACGGCGATCACGACCACGATCTGCATCGCCTGGAGCCGCCCGTATCCATGCAGCACCATTATGTGGCCCGGTGGCTGGAATTTTACGAGGCGGTGTTGCACGAGGTGTTGGCCATGTTCCGGACCACGCGACAATTGGACGCCGTGAAGTTGGTGGCGGTGGATTTGGACGACACGCTCTGGCGCGGGGTGGCCGCCGAGGGCACGCTGGGCGTGGCCGAAGGCTGGCCCATGGGCTTCATGGAGACGTTGATTTACTTGAAAAAGCGCGGGGTCATCCTGGCCATCGTCAGCAAGAACGACGAGCAGTTCATCCAGGCCAACTGGGATCGGATCGTGGGAGGGCAGATCAAGCTGGAGGATTTTGCCATCCGCAAAATCAATTTTCAAAGCAAGGCGCAAAACCTGGCTGAGCTCATTCAGGCCGTGAATCTGCGTCCGGAAAATGTGGTGATGGTGGATGATCACCCGGCCGAGCGGGCGGCCATCCAGCAGCAACTTCCCGGCGTGCGCGTGCTGGGGAGCCAGCTCTATTACCTCAAGCGGATATTGCTGTGGGCGCCGGAAACGCAGACCCCGGTGATCACTGCGGAGTCCGCCCGGAAGACGGCGATGGTCCAGGGCCAGTTGCAGCGCGAGGCCGTGCGCCAGAGCCTGTCGAACGAGGAATTCCTGAAAACGCTCGGCCTGCGAGTGGTGATTCACCGGATCAGCGATTTGAGGGACGTGAATTTGAATCGGGCGCTGGAATTATTCAACAAGACCAACCAGTTCAACACCACGGGCGCGCGCTACACGATGGAGCAATTCCAACAACTGCTGGCGGAGGGGCGACAATTGCAGGTGATTGAAGCCGAGGACCGGTTCACGCAATACGGGCTCATCGGGGCGGCGTGGATCAACGGTAACTGTGTGGATCATTTGGTGATGAGCTGCCGCGCCCTCGGTCTGGGCATTGAGGAGGCGTTTCTCGGTGTGCTCGCGGGCCAACTGGCGGCCGCGGGCCATGCGTCCATGGCGGGCCGGCTGCAACTGACCCCGGCCAACGTTGCGTGCCGCCAGGTTTTCAGCCGCAACGGCTTCGGGCCGTCCGACAGCGATCCCGCCGGCTGGACTCTCTCTCTCGCGACGCCGCCGTCCATTCCCGCTCACTTGACCTGCGCGGTGTCGTCGCCGGTCAGCCGCTAAGAGACGTTTGGCGCGGCAGGTGATCGGCCAACGTCCTCCGGCGGCCGGAGGGTTCCGGTCCGCGCCCGTCTCGGGCGCTGCGATGTGATTCTGGACCAGTCGTCACCAGCTTAGAGGTTCCTCAACGAACGGCCGCGCTCGGTCCGCGGCCGTCCTCGGCCGCTGAGGCGTGATTTTGAAAGGGACTTCACCCCGTAGAAACGCCCCGCAACGCAAGGCTGTTCCATTACTCGCCGCCCGCTGCGGGAGTGGCTGCCACGTCCGAATGCGTCAGTGCCCGAGGCGGGCGCGGGGACGTGCCAGCGTTGCCGCCGCTGGAAGATTGCACCGCGGCGGGTTTGGACGGCCGTTCGTTTTGGGTTGTACGGCTGGACGGCGGCCGGCTCGGAATCGCGTTTCAGCGGCCGATAAAAAAACTTTTCAAACCGCTAAAGTCCCCTGCCCTCATGCCGATACCTTAGATGTTCGGCGGGAAAGTTTGACGGTGTGGTTCACCGGCAAAACCCTGCTGAAGTCGTAAACGGTGCCCGGCGGCCGCTAACAGCCGGGGGGAAATATCGGGTGGGTGCCCTTCAAAAGGCCCGCCTAGCGGCAGGGATGCCGCTTAACAAATCATCTCCCCGCAAGGGGTGACTCATGGAAGGAGTCAGTTATGGTCATTAATACAAACATATCCGCACAAAGTGCAGCCACAATGCTCGACGAGAACAGCTCTGCTTTAAGCAAGTCGCTGTCCCGTCTTTCGTCGGGTTCCAAGATCACGTCCCCCGCTGATGATAGCGCGGGTTTGGCCGTGTCCATGGGGTTGACTGCGCAAATCGCGCGGACCTCTGCCGCCCAAAGCAACGTTAACAACGCCGTTTCCTTCAACCAGACGCAGGATGGATATCTGCAACAGGTGGATACGGCGTTGACGCGCATGAGCGAGCTGACAGTGTCGGCGCAGGACGTCACCAAGACGACCTCTGATCGGGCCCTGTATCAGCAGGAGTTCAGCACCTTGCAAGGTTACATCTCCGATGTTTCCAGCAAGGACTTCAACGGCGTGAGCCTGTTCAACGGCAACACCCTCAAGGTGACCACGGACGGTGATGGTACCACGTTCAACAACACCGGTGTGGACTTGGCCAAGGGTACCACCTATGCCACGGCGCTGGATTCAACGAAAACTAAAATCGATTCCGTGTCTGACGCCTCGACCGCGTTGACTAACGTGAAGGCGGCGATCAGTCAGCTCTCCTCGGATCGTGCCTCCATCGGTGCCAACGAAGAGACGCTCGGTTATTACAATAACCAGCTCTCCACGTTGAACAACAACCTCTCCGCCGCCAACAGCCAGATCACGGATGTGGATGTGGCGACTGAGAGTACCAACTACGCCAAGGAAAACATTCTCGTCCAATCGGCGACCGCCATGTTGGCTCAGGCCAACACCATGCCCGATTCGGTCCTGAAGCTTATTTCCTAGGCCGTCAGGTCCTGACCGATGAAAATTCTCGGACGGCGCCCGGCGCCGTCCGAGTCTTCATTTTTTTGTTAAGTAATTCCCGGAGCCGCCGATGAAGGGGAAGAAGCGACGGACCATTTATATGTCCACCATCCTGAGTATAGGCTCGACGGCAACTGATAAAACCAGTTTGCAATCCAGTCTGTCCATCGCCGGCCTGGCGTCCGGCATGAACTGGGCGACCATTGTGACCGAGCTGGCCACGGTGGAACGCGCTCCGGAGACGCAGTGGGAGAACCAGGAGACGACGATCAACGACGAACTGGCGGCTTATTCCACGATCACGACCGACCTGACCACGTTGCAGCTCGATGCGGAAACGTTGATGGACAAATCATTTTTCAATACGGTGAGCGCCAGCAGTTCCGATTCGTCGGTGGTCACCGCCAGCGCCAGTTCCGGCGCGCCCACGGGGACTTATACGTTTGACATCTCGCAATTGGCCACGGAGTCCACCCTTAAAGGCACCACTCTGGTGGCGGCGGCGCTGGATGCGAGTGGCGACGCCAGCAGCGTCACGATTGGTTCAGCCCCCTTTGCCACGTCGGTCACAGCCGGCACCTTCACGGTGGATGGCGACCAGGTGACCATTGCCACCACGGACTCGCTCGAGACGGTTTTCGAGGCCATCGCCACGGCCACCAGCAACAAGGTGTCGGCCAGCTATGACGCCAGCACCGACAAGATCACGCTGAGCAGCAGCAGCGCCATCACGCTGGGCAGCTCGGCGGACACCAGCAATTTTCTCAGTGTGGCCCAGCTTTATAACGATAATGGCGGCAGCACCGCCAACACTGGCACCGTCACCAGCACCTCCGCCCTCGGCCACGTCGACATTTCGGCCACCATGTCCAGCGCCAATTTGACGACCGCGATCACCGGCGACAGCAGTGGCAGCGGTAAATTTTCGATTAATGGGGTTAGTTTTACCTACGATCTGAATACCGACACGATCCAGGACGTTCTGAACAACATTAACGAGTCTGCCGCCGGGGTGAGTGCGGCCTACGATAGCAATGAGAACCGCTTTGTGCTGACCAATACGAGCACGGGCAACACCGGCATTTCGGTGGCGGATGTCACGGGCAATTTCCTGACTGCAACCGGGTTGTCCAGCGGCACGCTCTCCGAGGGGAAGAACTTGATTTACACCTTGAACGGCAACAGCCAGGAGATCGAAAGCACCTCGAACACGATCGATGACACCAGCTCCGGTATCACGAACCTGTCGGTGACGGCGGTGGCGGCGGGGACGGCGACGGTCACCGTGGCTACCGACACTTCGACGATCAGCACGGCCATCCAGCAATATGTCAGCGACTACAACACGCTGCAAAAGTACATTGCCGGCGAGCAGGCGATCAGCACCGCCACGGATGGCACGGTGACGCCCGGCACGCTGACGGGTGACTCGGATACCACCGAGGTTTCTGAAAGCCTGCGCTCCCTGATGAATTCGGTGGAAGACGTCACGGGCTCCTCCGGTGCGGTGACGCAATTGGCGGATCTGGGATTTGAAAGCAATGGTGATGACAATACGATTTCCCTGACTGATTCCAGCAAGCTGACGTCCATGTTGGAGGAGCATCTGAGTGACGTGGCCGCCTTGTTTTCGGATTCCACCAGCGGGTTGGCCACGCAGCTGAACACCTACGTTTACAATACCATCAGCAGCGATGGCTCGTTGCCCACGCGGACGGCCGATTTGACGGGGCAAGAGACTTCCATCGAGACGCAGATCTCGAATTTGGAGACGAAGATTGGCAATGACACCACGGAGTGGGACTCTGAGTTCTCGGCCATGGAAACAGCGGAGTCGCAAGCCAATTCAGAATTGACGTACATCAGTCAGGAAGTCAGCAGCGGAAGTCTATAAAGCCAGCGCCATGAAACCTTTTGCCGCCAACACCGAAAACCGCCAGGGGCGCACGCTTTGCGCCGGCGGCTGGGTGGCGGAGCCGCGGCCCCAGCGGGGCACGCCGGCAGCCGGGAGCCCAAAGCCCCGGCGGCGCATACGCAAATTTTCATCGGTCCGAATCATCCCCAAGCTGCCGCCCCGGTTCCAACCGGGCGGCTCCTTGAGGCACAGGTCCTGTACCCTCCAACGTAACCCCGCGTCCACCGTTCCCCGGTGGCGCCGGTCGGCCGGCTTAGCCGCGCCGCGTCACGGACCGCCGTGCGAAAACAGATTTTTCTTCAGGTTGGAGTTCATGGGACTAAAGTGTCGGCAGCGCAATGCGCCGGCTTCACCTGGTTCAGACAATAATCCCCATTGACCGAATTCAATTTGGGATAGTTTAGGAGAGTCCCATGAAATTTAGTGCCACTCCTGCCGGCACCGATTGGTGCTGGCGGGGAAAAAGTTGGCGCGCAGCCTTTCTGGCCACGGCCGTTGCCCTGGCCGGTGTTCAGGCTGCCCCCGCCCAACTTAATGTCCTTCGCCGCGATTACCGCCCAAACAACGTCTTTGCCTTTCCAGCCAAACTCCCCCTGGAGTTTCGCCGGGTGGCGGTGTTGCCAGTGGCGGCCGGCGCCACCGAAAGCAGCCTGGCCGACGGCAGCGCCGCCTTGGGTCCGGTCCTCTATGACCAACTCGTTAAGACCAAGCGCTTTGAGGTGGTTTCGGTGGACCCGGCCAGCCTCCGGCGCGGGACCGGGCAAAGCGCCTGGGCCGGCACCGAAACATTGCCGACCGATTTCCTCGGCTTCCTCCGCCGCGAATATGACTGTGATGGCGTGTTGTTCGCGGAACTAACTTCCTATCACGCTTACGCCCCGCTGGCCATCGGCTGGCGGCTGAAGCTCGTGGACGCCCGGTCGGGACAGATCATCTGGGCCGCCGACGAGGTTTTTGACGCGACGAAGCCGTCCGTGCAGCGGGCGGCGGAACGGTTTGAGAATCAACATATTCACTGGCCTTTCGTCCATGAGGAAAACTGGCAGGCACTGAATTCACCCCGCCAGTTTGGCCGCTATGCCATCGCCACCCTGCTCGGGAGCCTGCCGGGACGGTAAGGCAATAAAGGCCAGTGACAGAAATTGAACCTAAAGTTATTATGAGCCGTGCCGATGACCATCTTGGAACGGATGAGTGGCTAAGGAGCTGCTCGGAACAATATTATAAGATTATGATCGTAGAGTTTAACTCTGGTGGGGCCAGTTTCATTCCCGTTAAGCAAGCCGAGACGCGGCAGGCCAGTCCGGCCACGACGAGTGATGATTCGACCGCGTCCTTTTCCAGCCAGTCGCTGCAAGCCAGCCTGAAACAAGCCGCGGAACCCCGGGCTGATAAGGTGGCGCAAGCTTCGGCCCTGGCGAACGACAGTAACTATCCGTCTGATACACAACTGAGCCAGCTCGCCGGCTTCCTGTCGAGCCGCATCTGATCAGACTTCAACCCCTAACCCGCCAAACCCATGCCTGTTGCCAATCCTTGGAAGTCGTATCGCCGGATCGCCACGCAGACGGCGCCGCCCGGCCAGTTGGTGCTCATGCTGTTTGACGGCGCCATTTTGGCCTTGGACCGGGCCCTGCTGGGTTTCAATCTGACCGAGATCGGCGAGCGAAACACCGCCATCCACAACAATCTCCAGCGGGCGCTGGATATCATCCACGAGCTGAACTGGGCGCTGGATATGCAGGCGGGCGGACAGCTCGCCGAAACGCTGCGTAACCTGTACAGCTTCTTCGAACGCCGCATCAGCGAGAGCAATCTCAGGAAATCCCGCCAAGGCATCGACGAAATTCTGCCCATGGTGCGCACCCTGCGCGATGCCTGGTATCAGATGCTCAACGGCGCCTCCGCCGAAGCCGCGTTGGCGCACTGGCTTCCCAACCAGTTGATCACTGCATGAATGCCGAAAGCGAATTGTTTCGTGCGTATCGTGAATGGCGCCGCCTGGCCCTGGCCGAAGCCAAGGCCATTCAGGCGCGGAACTGGAGCCTGTTCTCCGATTGCCATCGCGCCATCCGGGATTTTCAGTCGCTCGTGCCGGGGCTGACGCGTGCGGCGCGGGCCGAATGGCAGCGCAGTGATTGCCGGGTCGAGGAAAAGGAAAAGAATCTCCAGGTGCTGGTGGCCGGCCTGATGGACCTGACCCGCCAAAACCACACCCAATTGCGCGAAATGCTGGCCCAGGCGCGCGCGCAGCGCGCCCAACTTGCCATGGCCCGCCGCAATCTCCAACAGCTCCGCCGCACCTACGCGCAGGTTCCCGGTGGCCGCTGCGCTTGAACCTTTCCCCGGGGCGCCCATGCACTCTCCGGATGACCTACCCCCGCCCAGCGACCCCGTGCTGGTCGTGGACGACGAGAAGATATTCCTCTCCGCGCTCCAACAAACCCTGCAGCGCGCCGGCTATCACGCCGTGGCCCACAGCTCGCCCCTCGAGGCGCTGGCCGAACTCGAACGCCGCAAGTTCTCCGTCATCATTTCCGATCAGTTGATGCCCGAGTTGTCAGGCTTGGAACTCCTCTCCCGCGCGCGGCAAATCCAACCCTACGCCACCCGCATCCTCGCCACCGCCGTCCTTAATCTGGACACCGTCATCGCGGCCATCAACAAGGGCGAGATCTTCCGTTTCATCATCAAGCCGTGGCTGCACGAGGAGTTCATTGCCACCCTCAAGAACGCCATCCAGCGGCATCAGCTCATCTGTCAGAACGTCCGGCTGCAGGAAGCCACGCAGACGATGAATGCGCAGCTCGTGGAGCTGAACCGTTCCCTCGAGCAGCAGGTCCAGCTCACGGCGCACCAAAACCAGGAACTCGGGCAGTTGAATGCCGCCCTGGAAACCAACCTTTTTCGCTCCATCGAACTCTGCGTGCATACCATGCAGACGTTTTATCCCTCGCTCGGCAACCAGGCGCGCCGGGTCACCGAACTATGCCGCGCCATCGGCCAGATCGCCAAGCTGCCGCCCGATGAGCAGCGCGTGCTCGAAAGCGCCGCCCTGTTGCACGATATCGGCCTGGTCGGCGTGCCTCGCCAGATCATCCGCCGCTGGCAGGAAGATCCCGATTCCCTGGCCGAGCCGGAGCGGGCGCTCATCCAGCAGCACCCCATCCTGGGCCAGGAACTCGCCGCGTTCGTCAGCCACTTTGACAAGGTGGGCCAGACGATCCGCAGCCATCACGAACGCTTTGATGGCCATGGTTATCCCGACCAGTTGGTGGCCGAGAACATCCCCTGGCTTTCCCGCCTCCTGGCGGTGCCGGTGGCCTTTGCCTCCTGTCTGCTGACCGATGCGGAGGCGATCGAACGCGTCAAGAATGGCGGCAGCACGGTTTTTGATCCCGAAGCGCTGAAGATTTTTCTCCGGGCTCAGATGGTGGCGTCCGTCCCCCGGCGCGAGCGGCAGATTACCCTGGGCGATCTGCGTCCCGGCATGGTGCTCTCGCGCGGCATCTATACGCCCAGCGGCTTGCTGCTGGTGCCCGAAGGCCAGCGCCTGAACGCCACTTATATCGAGAAGGTCCTCAATTACAACCGCGTCCAGCCCCTGGTGCAGACACTTACGGTCTATTGCTAAGGGCAGCGGGGGAAGACACGAATTCCACGAATTGGCACGAACAGGGAAGCATTCAACGCCCGACATTCAACTCGCAACGCCGAAGTCGGTTCCGCCGTCCCTCCGGGACGGAAAAATCGCTGGGGATATTACCAGACACTGGCGTGTCTGGCTTATATCCAATGTCGCTTCGCGACCATCGCCAATTGACCGAAGGATTAGCCATCATCCAAACCATCTGGGCGTGTGATTCCACGTCAGATTTTTCTGGGGCAAGGGCGTTTAAACCCGGACGCCCGGGAAAATGATCAGTGAGCCGAGGGCCAGTCGCGAAGCGACCATGGACATTAGCCAGACACGCTAGTGTCTGGAATACGCCCAGAGATTCCTTCCGTCCCGGAGGGACGGTGGAACCGGGATAGCGGATCTGAGCATAAATAGCTCGCCCACCTTGGCGGTCTTTGCGATAACGCCTTATGCCCACGACCCATTTAAGCCTGCACTATCATATTGTGTTCAGCACGAAAGACCGGCATCCATTTATCGTCGAGGCATGGCGGAATCGTCTGCACGAATACCTCGGCGGATTAATCCATGCCGCGGACGGTGTTTCCGAAACCATTGGCGGCGTCGCTGACCATGTTCATCTGCTAATTGGTTTGCGGGCAACTCATGCCTTGGCACCATTCGTCCAGGACATCAAACAATCCTCTTCGCGTTGGATTCACGAAACCATCGGCGTCAAGAATTTCAGTTGGCAGCCGGGATATGCCGCCTTCACCGTGAGCGTATCCAATTGTGGGGCGGTCAAGGAGTACATTGCAAATCAAGTTTCCCATCATCAAACCAAGACATTTCAGGAGGAATATGTGGCCTTTCTCCAAAAGCACCGAGTCGAATACGATGACAAATATCTTTGGTGACGTTTTCCGTCGTCCCTCCGGGACGAATTGGAAATGGGGGGGGGCGTATTCCAGACACTGGCGTGTCTGGCTAATATCCGAGGTCGCTTCGCGACCCACATCCGTTAGCGATCTGTGTCCATCCGCGGTTGCGGCCTTACAAAATCGCCACGGGCATTTGGAGATAACGGCAAATAGCCCGCAGGAGGTTCCTCGACGTTGGTAATGGGTAAAGGGAGGTGTCGCGGAGCGACCTTGGATTTTAGCCAGACACGCCAGTGTCTGGTCGCGCGCCCAACGAATTTATGCGTCCTGAAGGGACGCCTGATTTCCTCTGTCCTTTCAGGACGTTTTCATTTATGCCACCAGTGCCCGGCATGCTGTGCCGGGCTAATATCCGTCGTCGCTTCGCGACAAGGTTACGCGGCAACGAGTCAACCCATGACCAGTGGCGCGGATGGTTGCGCCTCAATTCCACTTGCTCCGGATGCCACGTCCGGTTTGAATGGCGGCCACGATGTCGCTGCCTTACAAGATCGCCACGGCGTTATGTAGATAACGGCAAACCACCCGCAAAATAATCTTTGACAGAAATTCGCCGTTCGGCTCAGATAAGTCCATGAAATCACCGAAGCCAAATCGTTCACGTCGGCATAATGCTGTTCTTGGACGTCCCTGTCAGGCTGGATTGTGAAAAAGCCGTTACCATACGAGATTGCTGCAACCCTGCTTGCCTTGTTTGGTGTGTTTCTCTTGGTCGGTCTTTATATGCCTGTCCTCAATCCAGGACTGACAAGGATTGAAACGCACCAGGAACTTCCCTCTGTCGGATACTACATTGTATTGACGCCGATTCCGTTGGCGGTCTTGTTGGCTTCTTGGTATTTCAACCGCAAGGCACAGCAACTAAAGGGGGAGGAGAAGAAGCCGGAAGGAAAGCACAAAAAACTGAAGTGGATTCTATTCGAGATTGTGGTTCTTATTGTGCTATACACCTTTTTGTGGTGAGACAGATTTTCGTTCAGGCCCAATGGGTGTCTGATTCGGCGGAAACTTTTTCTTGCCGAGGGCGTGGCATCGGCGTTCAACACGGACGCCCGAGAAAATAATAGGTATGCTGAAATTTATCTGGGGTTTTCGTGTGCCGGACGTCTCCGGCACCCCTTCAGGGTGCTGAAAATGCGGGGCGGGTGACCCAGGGTAGGCTCGCAGGCTCGCCAACCCTGGGCTAAGTTCTCGAACGCCTTCAGCGTTCTCCTGCGATCAGCGAACCTGTGTGGACTTCTTATGGTTGCCGGCAATGCCTCATCTGTGTCCATCTGTGTTCATCTGTGGTTAAAAATAATTTCGTGATAATTCGTGAAATTCGTGTCGGCCCTTTTATCCTTTCCTCATGTCGCTGCCTTACAAGATCGCCACGCTGCTGTACTGCTTCAATGAACAGGACGAAATCCTGCTGCTGGAACGCACGCACGAGCCGAACCGCGGTTTTTGGAGTCCCTGCGGGGGCAAATTGAAAATGGAGCTCGGCGAGTCGCCCTACGTCTGCGCCTGCCGCGAGGCGCACGAGGAAATCGGCGCGGGGCTGACGCCGACGGATCTGCACCTGACGGGGCTGGTGAGCGAGCATGGCTACCAGGGCCAGACGCACTGGCTCATGTTCCTGTTCGAGGTGAAGACAAAACTGAAGTCGCTGCCGCCGCCACACGAGGAGGGCCGGTTCGCTTTTTTCCCGCGCGCCGCGCTGGCCAAATTGAAAATTCCGCAGACGGATCGGGAGAGTATCTGGCCATGGTTTTGGCAGTTTCGCGGCGGCTTCTTCGCCGCCCATTGCCATTGCCACGCTGACGGTCACAACGATTGGACGCTGGAGGAGACGGCGGTTCGCGGTTAAGCCGGTGTCATCCGCCAACAAATGCCTTTGCGCGGGGGCGGCTTTGCGCTACAAAACTGGCCGTGAGCACGCAATCAACTCCCGTTTCCCGCAGCGGCGCCTATGCCGGCGGCCCCGCCGCCGCCGTGGCCCAATTTACCGAGTCCATTTCCTTTGACTGGCGCCTGTGGAAGCATGACATCCAGGGCTCACTCGCTCACGCGACCATGTTGCGGAAAATTGGCGTGCTCAATCAGGCCGAATTGGACGCGATCACCGGCGGCTTGAACCAGATCAGCCAGGAGATCGCGGACGGCAAATTCGAGTGGCAAGCGGAGCACGAGGACGTGCACATGAACATCGAGGCGACGTTGACGGCGCGCGTGCCGGCCGGGGCCAAGTTGCACACCGGCCGCTCGCGCAACGATCAGGTGGCGCTGGATGTGCGCCTCTGGCTGCGCGATGAAATCGTGGCGTTGCGGGGCGAAATCGCCGCGCTCCAGCGCGGCTTGGTAACCTTGGGCGAGCAATACGCCGAGGTGATCATTCCGGGCTACACGCATCTCCAGCGCGCCCAGCCGGTGTATTTTGCGCATCATCTGCTGGCCTATGTGGAGATGCTGGCGCGGGATGCCGAACGACTGCGGGACGCGCAGGCGCGCGTGAATGTTTGTCCGCTGGGTAGCGGCGCCATCGCCGGCAGTACGCTGCCGCTCGACCGCGAACTTACCGCCCAATTGCTCGGTTTTGTGGATGAAGCCGGCCGGCCGCGCGTCTCGCAGAACTCCATGGATGCCGTCAGCGACCGCGATTTCATGATCGAGTTTGCCGCGGCGGCAGCGCTGCAAGCGGTGCATTTCTCCCGCCTGGCGGAGGACCTGATCCTCTGGGCCAGCGCGGAATTCAACTATATCAAGATCAGCGACGCCTACACCACCGGGTCGTCACTCATGCCGCAGAAGAAGAATCCGGATGTGGCGGAACTGGCGCGCGGCAAGACGGGGCGGGTGGTGGGCAACCTGATGGCGCTGCTCACGTTGCTCAAGGGCCTGCCCATGACCTATAACCGCGACTTGCAGGAGGACAAGGAACGGCTGTTTGACACGGTGGATACCGTGCGGGCCACCACGCGCATTCTGGCGGCCATGCTCGGGAACATCACGGTCAATCGGGGCGCGTGTGGCGCGGCGGCGGCCGACCCGGCGCTGCTGGCGACTGATCTGGCCGATTATTTGGTGCGCAAAGGCCTGCCGTTCCGCCACGCCCATCATGCGGTGGGCGCGGCGGTGGCCCTGGCCGGCCATTCGGGCAAGCCGCTGAACCAGCTCACGCTTGCGGAATGGCAAGGCATCGACCCCACGTTCGACCGCGAGGTGATGGAGGTGTTTGACCTGTCCGGCGCCATGGCGCGGCGCCGGCTCATCGGCGCGCCGGGAACGGCCGAGGTGAAGCAGCAACTGGCGCGCTGGCGGAAACTGCTGGCGTGATTCTGGGCCGGCGCGAATAAAACTTGCCTTGGCACCGGTTCCACCCGCAACTTATTCGCCCACAGCATGAGCGAAAAAATTTTCATCGGCACCGATAGCGGCGCCACCACGACCAAGTTCTCCGCCGTTTATCCAAATGGCGAGCCGGTGAGCACGAAGGTGCTGCAGCGGTCCACCAATGCCCAGAACGGCCGGCCGGCGGTGATCAGCGCCTGGGTGGCGGGCGTGGACGAGTTTCTGGCGGCGAACCAGTTGAAATGGTCGCAGGTGGCCGGCGTGGGTCTGGCGATCCCGGGGCCGTACGATCGTTATGGCGTGTGGGGCAAATCGCCGAACCTGCCGGCCAGCTTCTGCGGGTGGGACGTGCGGGCGGATTACGGCGCGGCGCTGGCGGCCAAGGTGGGTTTTCCGGTGTCCCTGGTCGTGGGCAACGATGGCAACTACGGCGGCGTGGCGGAAGCCCGTCTGGCCCGCGGCCAATCCCACTGCTCGGTGGGCATGCTGATGCCCGGCTCCGGTCTCGGCGCGGCCTTCGTGGGGGCGGATGGCCTCGCGCTGGATGGTGACACGCTCAACGGCATGGAAGCCGGTCACATGCCGGTGCCCATGCAACTGCTCGGCCTGGGCGGCAAGCCCTTTCCGTGCGGCTGCGGTCGCGATTGGGGCTGTGTGGAGGCGTACACCACCATCTCCGGCCTCCCGTATTTGCTGGCCGAAAAGCTGAAACAATTTCCCGACCACGAACTGGTCCGCTCCACCGCTTCCACCCGGGAGAAAGTGCTCTCGCTCCGCGGCCGGGCGCAGTCGGGTGATCCGCTGGCGTTGGATATTTTTGATTTTCAGGCGCGCGTCATGGGTATCCACGTGGCCAATCTGGCCATGGCGTTCGACCCGGGCATCTTTATCATTGGCGGCGGCCTGATGGATGTGGAGAACACCACGCCGGCGTTTCGCGAGCGCTATCTTGAGGGCATTCGCGCCAACGCGCGGCCCTATCTCTGGCCGCAGCAGCAGGACACCTTGAAGATCGTTCCCGCCCAACTGGGTGAAATGTCGCAAGCCATCGGCGCGGCACTGGTGGCGTGTTACCAGCGCCCGAAGGGTTGAGGCCTCAGACCTTCTTATCCTGGCCCAGCAGGGCCTGCTCGTAGCAATTGAGCGCCTCGTCGTAACGGCGGAGCCGGTTGAGCAGGCCGCCTTTGTGCAGATGGGCAATCACCAAAGTGGGGTCCGCGGCGATGGCGCGGTTGTACCCCGTCAGCGCCTCGTCATCACGCCCCAGTTTTTCCAGGGCCGCGGATCGCTTCACCCAGGCATCGGTCCGCTCGGGCTGGGCGCGCAGGAATTGGTCAAAGCATTCCAGGGCTTTCTGCGGCGCATTCGCGTCGAGGTACCTCTGGCCTTCGCTGAGCAAATCAGCCGCGGGGGCTTGGGGCGTGGCTTGGGGGGTGGCGGGAGCGCTCGCCGGCAGGTGTTGCTGGCCGCTTTCCAACTCCTTGATGCGCTGTTCGAGCTGGCCGACCACCGTGCGCAACTGGGTGGAGGAGGCTTCCACGGTGGCCCGGCCGGGGGCGGCGAGCTCATGCACGGCGTCGCCGTTGGCGATGACGGCATGCTGCCGGGCGGCAATCTGGGCCAGTTGCGCGAAGGCCCGCCACTGGAAATAGACCATCAGCAGCAGGATGCCCAGCCCCAAGAGTCCGAAAATGCCGGCCATGAGAAACGTCGATTGCTGGGTCCGGTCGTCGTTGTGCCGTTGCAGGGCCACGGCCTGCTCCAGCGACTGCAGCCGTTGTGACAGCGCCACCGTATTGCTCTGGCTGGACTCCAGCGCGGTCGCCTGATTCTGTTCGATGGCGATCTGGGCCGCCCGGAGCTGCTCCTGAATGTGCAAATAGTTGCTGGTGATTTCGTCGCGCGTGATCCCTGCCGCGCTGTTGGTGTCCACAGCCAATAGTCGTGCGGCCAGAAAAATCCCGGCGCCCGCGGCATAAAGCGTCCGCTGCCAATGAGAACACATGATCTAACGGCGGTTAGCGTGAAGCGGCCGCAAAATGAAGTCAAGCGCGGGGAAGCCGGCGGGCCAAGGGAAAGAGGATGGAAGACCCGTCATTTGTGCAGAACGAACTCAAACACCGAGCGCGCCCCGGTTTGGAGATTTTCCATGACCATGGACTCCAGTTGGTACCGGCCGTTGATCTTCTCGAAGCTCTTGGGATAGAAATTTTTCAGTTTCTGGCCGTTCGCGTCGTAGGCGTAGGCTTCCACGATGCCGAGTGATTCCTCATCGATCCAGGAGACCACGCGTTGGTAGCCCCCGGCGGCGGGCTGGGGGCAGGTGCTCTCCAGAACCATGCAGGCGCATTCACGGTGGAATTCCTTTTTGACCACGGTCTGTTGCGGCCAATGAAGAAACGCCAGGCGCAAATCAGCCACCGAAAACTCCGATCCCGCAAAGGGCAGGTTGGCGTCCGCGGGCGAAAGTGCCCGGGGCTGGCCGCCGCGCGGGCAATAAACACAGGTTTCGGCCGCCGCGCCGACGGGCGCTTGGGACGATGGCGGCACGAGGTGGGTGACGGTGAGCGTCTCGGTTCCGTTGGTAAAGAAGGCCTGGTAGATTTGGCGCCAGTCAGTCGGGCTGCAGTTAATGTCGAATTCCACCGGCACGGAGAACCGTTTGCCCGTGGCGTCGCGAATTTTCAGGGTGCCGGTGTTGGTAAAATTTTCGTCGGGCTGCTGCGCCAACATTTTCTGCACCAGTTCACGTCCCTCCGGGATGGGGCCGGCGGCCGGGTCATTCGTAGCGGCGCCGGCGGTGGCCGCCGCGCCGAGGAGCAACGCTGGAAACAGTGCAACCAGGCTCCGGCCAGGGCCGTGGCGGGCGATCATCCGTGAGCGGTCGTTGGCGGCGCGCAGGAGCGATAGCAGGGTCGCCAGCCACCGGCGCACATTTTCCCTGGGACACGCCGCGGTCATTTGGGCAGCAGGGCAAACTGCAGCACGTCGGCAATCTGCTTCACAAAATGCACTTTCAATTTGGCCCGCACCTCGACGGGCACATCTTCCCAATCGGGCTTGTTGCCCTCGGGCAGGATGACTTGTTTGAGCCCGACCCGGGCCGCCGCCAGCACTTTTTCCTTGATGCCGCCCACGCGCAGCACGCGCCCGCGGAGGCTGATTTCGCCGGTCATGGCGGTGTCCGAGCGCACGCGGCGTTTGCTGGCCAATGACGCGAGTGCAGCCACGATGGCCACCCCCGCGCTCGGTCCGTCCTTGGGCGTGGCGCCGGCGGGCACATGAATGTGGAGGTCATGTTTGCCGAAGTCGTCGAAGTCGAACTGCAATCGCTTGGCCTGGCTGCGGAGATAACTCACGGCGGTCTGCGCGCTCTCTTTCATGACCTCGCCGAGCGAGCCGGTGAGGGTCAGGTTGCCCCGGCCGCGCATCCGGGTGGCTTCCACGAATAAAATATCGCCGCCCACGGGAGTCCAGGCCAGGCCGGTGGCGATGCCCACCTCGGTGATTTTCTCCGCGCTTTCAGAAACAAAGGGCGCATGGCCGAGATATTTTTCCAGGTCCGACAGGTCGAGCTTCATGCCGGTGGTGGCAGTGCCGTTGCTCGCCACGATGCGGCGCACCGCCTTGCGCGACAGCGCGGCAATTTGGCGCTCCAGCTGGCGCACGCCGGCCTCCCGCGTGTACTCGCGGATGAGCTCGCGCAGGACCGCGTCGGAGAATTTCACCTCCTGCTTGGCCAGGCCATGCTCCTCGAGTTGGCGCGGCACCAGGTAACGCTTCGCGATCTGCAGTTTTTCGGACTCGGTGTAGCTGGGCAGCTCAATGACCTCGAGCCGGTCCCGCAACGCCGGGTGAATGGGCTCCAGCCAGTTGGCGGTGGCAATGAAGAGCACCCGTGACAAGTCGAACGGCAGGTCGAGATAATGATCGGTGAAGGTATGGTTCTGTGCCGGATCGAGCACTTCCAGGAGCGCGGCGGCCGGGTCGCCGCGGAAATCGGCGCCCACCTTGTCCAGTTCGTCCAACAGGATGACGGGATTGCGGCTTTCGATGCGGCGGAGGGTCTGGATGATGCGGCCGGGCATGGCGCCCACGTAAGTGCGGCGGTGTCCGCGAATCTCCGCCTCGTCACGGATGCCGCCCAGTGAAATGCGGGCGAATTTGCGGCCCAAGGCATCCGCCACGCTCTTGCCGAGGGAGGTCTTGCCCACGCCGGGCGGGCCCACGAGACAAAGAATGGGACCCTTGATTTCCTTGCGGCGTTTGAGCACGGCCAGAAACTCCAGCAGGCGGTCCTTGACCTTGCTCAGGCCAAAATGCTGGTCGTTGAGAATCTTCTCCGCGGCCATCAAATCGAGTTTGTCCTCGGTGGCCTTTTCCCAGGGCAGATTCAGGATCCAATCCAGGTAATTGCGGGCCACGCCGTACTCGGCGGCGGCGGGCGGCGTCTGCTGCAGGCGTTCGAGCTCCTGTTCGGCCGCCTTGCGCGCATCCGTTGGCATGGGCGTCTGCTCGATCTTTTCCCGCAGCGATTTGATCTCGCCGGAATTATTGTCGTTGTCGCCCAGTTCGCGCTGGATGGCCCGCATTTGCTCGCGGAGGAAGAAATCCCGTTGGGTCTTGGCGATGGACGTGGCGACGTCGCTTTGGATTTTGGAACTGAGCGTGAGCACCTCCTGCTCGCGGTTGAGCATGGGGAGCAGCGTCTGCAAGCGTTCGCGGACGGAGATCATCTCCAGCAGCTTCTGCCGGTCATCGAGCGGGAGGTTCAGGTTCGCGGCAATCAGGTCGGCGAAATGCCCGGCATGCTCGGTGTTGAGGGCGGCGATCTTGACCTGGTCGGTCAGCGCCGTGGACATCTTGGCGATTTCCTCAAACTGCCGGTGGGCGTTGCGGAGCATGGCCTGCAGTTCGACGGTGTCCTCGGTCTCATCCTGCAACAGTTCGTAGGTGGCATGCAGGTAAGGCGCCGGGGGGGAAAATGATTTGATGCGAATGCGCCAAAGTCCCTCCACGAGCACGCGCACGGTGCCATCGGGGAATTTGACCATCTTGGTCAGGCGCGACACGCAGCCGACGGTGTGCAAGTCCTCGGGGCCGGGTTCGGCCACGTCGGGGTTTTTTTGCAGCACGGCTCCCAGCAGGCGGTCCCCAGCCACGAGGTCATCGACCAACTTGAGGCTGGGGCCGGTTTCCACCAGCAACGGCACGACTGCGCCCGGGAAAATGACGATGTCGGACAGGCCGAGGATGGGGAGCTTCTCCGGCAGGGACCGGGAAGAAAAGCGGGTGGGCACGTCAGACTTCTCACCTGCGCCAAGGATGCTGACGAAGTCAGTCTCTGGCGATGTTTCCTTTGGATTCATCGTGCTTCGGATCCGCCGCAACGGTGTTGTTCCCGAGCAGGGGCGGTCATGCTCCTTCTGAAATGGGAACTTTGGTGGTCTTGATATTGGAATGCTGCACCGGCGGTACGTCGATGCGCAGAAAACCATTCACGTACATGGCCTTGGCATGCGTCAGATCGTAGCCGGCCGGCAGATCCAACACGGTTTCAAAGGGTCCGTAATTGATTTCCATCACCAGGAAATTACAGTGCGGCCCCCGGCAACAGTCGGGTCGGACCCCGCTGATTCGCAGGCGCGGCCCCTCGACCACGATTTCGAGGCTGTCGCTTTTCATGCCGGCCAGCTCGACTTTGATGACGAGTCCGGTGTCGGCCACATAGACATCCGTGTGGGGCGTCCAGCGACCGGTGGCGGTTTCGCCCGCAGCGCCAATTGCAGACTTGGGTGAGACAAAATGAATCGTGGAACTGACTTTAGTGACGGCCATGGCTTGAGTAAATACGCTGGTTAGAACCGAAATCAACGCGCGGCATCGTGTTTCGAAGGCTCCGTCGACGGCTCATGGGTGCAGCCGCATTTGCAACCGCCGCCGGACTTTTTACCGGCACTCCGCCAGACCAAGATTACGGCTACAACCACAACTGTTACCACGGAAACGAGCTGCCAATTCATGCAGCCAACATAACCGCAAACCAAAATCACGCAACTGGGATTTTTAGTCAATATCCCAGCTATAAATTGTTCTGGCGATGGCCAAAAATGTCCGGCTACCCTTGCGGGGGCGGACATTGCTCAACCACGCCGCCGGGCGCACCCCGGGAGACGTGGTAGAGCGGCCGTGCGTTGCAGAGGGGACGGTTGGGCGATGGCGCAGTTGGGCATCACACGTCAGCGCCCGAGGACGGGCGCGGACCGACTGCGCTTGGAGCGCGCCCGTCCCGGGCGCTGCGGTGTGATGTTGAACCGGGTGTGGCCCAACCAACGGCCCCGAAACGAACGGCCGTTTTACCGCGCTCCGCTCAAGTTTTCCGCGGCCGCAACGCTTGCCCGTCTCAGCGCCCGAGACGGGCGCGGCCCGGCCGTGCCGCCGGCGCACCGGAGACTCGCGCCCGGCGGCCTTTGGGCTTAAGCTGGCCGTCTATGAACGCAGCCAACCAGCAGCCGCGACGCTACAAGTGGCCGTGGGCCGTGGCGGCCGCGGTGCTCCTGGGCGTCGTCCTGGCCGTTCTCTGGATGAGTTTTGCCGTGCGGGATCTCAAACGCGAGCGCGACCAGAACGCCCCGTTGCCCGCGAGTATGCCGGCCCGTTGAGGCTGGTTTTCTGCCGGCGGCTTGTCCATGAAGGGCGCGTCAGTGGGCGCGGGTTAATCGTGCCGGCCGGGCATTACCGAACGCGGCACGGGCAGACTCGGCAGCAGGGATCCCAGCCTGCTGGACCCAGAAACGGCACATTTTCATTGCGAACTTTGCTTCGGCCGCCCCGGCTGTGTTCAAGGCGACGTCTTTCTTTGCTTGATTGCCAAGCCGGAGCCGTTTAAGTGTGGGAGGGCGTTATGTTCGAAAATATCGGTGACATTGTGCGGTTGCTCCTGCGCACCTTGCTGGCGCTGCCCCATGCGTGGCGGCAGCGGCAGAAGGTCTATGAGCAGTTTTTTGAAATTGGCAATGCCAGCTTGCTGATGGTGTGCATGCTGTCCTTTTTCATCGGCGGCGTCATCGCCTTGAATTTCGGGCCGCCGCTGGTGGAGCGCAATTTCACCAACGCCGTGGGCGGCGTCGTGGGCCTGGCCATCGCCTTGGAGCTGGCACCGGTGATGATGGCCATCCTGATCGCCGGCCGAATCGGCTCGGCCATGGCCGCGGAGATTGGCTCCATGCGCGTTTACCAGGAAATCGACGCCCTCCGCACCATGAACATCAACCCCGTGCATTACCTGGTACTCCCGCGCGTCCTGGCCATCGCGTTTGCGCTGCCCCTGCTGGTGATCTTTTCTGTCCTGGTCGGCTGGTTCGGCGGCGCCGTGGTGGCCGATATGAACCATCAAATGGCCATCCCCTTCAAAGCCTTCTTCGCTGACCTGAAGGACCTGGTGGGGCTGAAGGACGTGGCCAAGGGCGTCTTCAAGAGCTTTTTTTTCGCGATCATTGTTGGCGTGGTTTCGTGTCATCAGGGACTCACGACCATCGGCGGCCCGCGCGGCATTGGCCGCTCTGTGACCAAGGCCGTGGTGAACTCCATCGTCCTGATTGTCATCTTCGATTACATCCTCACTCGCTTCCTGCAGTCCAATGAATAGCTCGACGGATAGTTCCAACCATCGGCCCGGTGGGGTCAGTCTGGTCGTGCGCGACCTGCGCAAGAGTTTCGGCGATCAGACCGTGCTCAACGGGATCGACCTCGACGTGCGGGTCGGCGAGATTTTTGTCATCATGGGCCCCAGCGGCAGCGGCAAGAGCGTGCTGCTCAAGCACTTGATCGGTTTGGAAAAGCCTGACGCGGGGCAGGTGCTCATCGACGGCCAGTCCATCAACACGCCGGAGATCGCGGCCAAATACCGGCTGGCGCTGGTCTTCCAATCCGGCGCGCTGCTCAATTCGTTGACGGTGGGTGAAAATGTGGGACTTTATCTGGCGGAGCATCGGCTGAAGCCGCCGGCGGAGATCGAGCGCATTGTGATGGAAAAGCTCGAGGATGTGGGCCTGAAGGATACCCTGGACAAGATGCCTTCGGAACTATCCGGCGGCATGAAAAAGCGGGTGGCGATTGCGCGGGCACTGGTGATAGAGCCCCAGTTGATTTTGTATGATGAGCCGACCAGCGAGCTGGATCCGCTGTCGTCGGTGCTGATCGGCAACGAGATCCTGAATTTGAAACGCCGCATCGGGGTCACGTCGCTGGTGGTGACGCACGACCGGGATCTGGCGTTTGGCGTGGCGGATCGGATGGCGGTGATCGCCGAGGGCAAGATCCTGATCGTGGGCACACCCGAGGAGGTGCGGACCTTCAAGAATCCGCTGGTGCAGGAATTCTTGCGGGCGGATTTCAAGCGCGAAAACTGAATTCCGACCGGCGCCTGGGCGCGCGGACAACAAACCAAGACAATTTTAAGAGCGAACAATCGCGGCAAATTTTATGAGAAATACTCTGGAAACCAAACTGGGCATTTTCGTCGTTCTGGCGGTGGGGGCGGCCTTGCTCATTGTGGAAACGCTGGGCAGCACGGACTGGTTTCACCACGGCTACCACCTCACCGCCCGGTTCAACACCGTGCAGGATTTGAAACCCGGCGACCGCGTGAAAATGGCCGGCGTGGAGATCGGCCGCGTGGAGGATATTGAACTCACGAACAACCGGGTGCTGGTGATCATGCGGCTGCGCGACGTGACCATGGTGAAGACGGACAGCAAGGCCGGCATCAAGTACACCGGGCTGATGGGCCAGAATTTCGTCAGCATTGACTTCGGTTCAGACGATGCCGCGCCGGCCAAGGAAGGCACGGAACTGGCCAGCTTCGAACAGCCGGATTTGAGCGCGCTCATGGCCAAACTGGACGGCGCGGTGGGCGGCATCCAAAACCTGACCAAATCCTTTGCCAGTGACGATATCCACAATCTGTTCGGTCCGCTGGGCGATTTCTTCAAGAGCCATCGGGATGAGTTGGCCGCCACCATTGCAAACATCACGAACATCACCGGCCAGGTGGCGTCCGGCCAGGGTACCGTCGGCCGCCTGATTTACCAAGACACGCTCTATTCGTCCGCCTTGGACACGGTGAGCAATCTGCAGACCGCCTCGACTTCGGCCAACGACCTGATTGCCTCGATCAACCTGGTGGTCACCAATGCCAGCGCCGGCCGGGGCACCATCGGCAAGCTGCTGACGGATGATTCCCTGTATAACGCCACGGAAGGTTCCATGACCAACCTCAATCAGATCCTGATGAAGGTGAATCAGGGCAATGGCACGGTGGGCAAGCTGGTCAACGACGACGAGTTTTACAAGAACGCCAAGGTGGCGCTGCAGAAGTTGGACAAGGCCACCGACAGCCTGGAGGACCAGGGACCGCTGAGCGTCATTGGCATTCTGGCCGGTCCGCTGGGATTGTAGCCAAATCCACATCTGCGCAAGGGGCGGATTGGCCCGGACCAGCGCACCGTCCGTGGGCTTAGCGCTTGGAGCGAAAGACCTTGGCGGCGGCCGCATGGGCGAGGATGACGTCCGGGCTGCGCTGCAGGGCTTCATCATAATGGCGCGAGAATCCCTCGCCGTCGGCGGTGGCCACCAGCAAGGCGCCGGCCTGTTGCAGCAACCCCTCCACGCTCGTAGCGGTGAGCGGTTCCTCGGCTTCCAGCTTTTCATCCACCGTGGCCAGGAGTTGGGTGACGGGCGTCAGCCAAGCGAACCAAGGGTCGTTGGTGGCCAGATGCAGGAACTGATAGGGCGTGGCGATTTGGCCGAAAACGGCCTCGTAGCTGATGCGTTCGGCTTCCAGCAAGGTTTTGTGCAAATGGAGCAACGCCTCACGCAGCGCCATCAGCCGCTGGCGCATCTCCGGCGGCTCCGCAAAGGACTGTCCGGTCATATCGGTTGTCAACACCCTGCAACTTACAACGCAATCCCCATTTTGCCAAAAGATGATCAGCGGGAATGACTTTGGCTGTGGACCGGAGGGCGGCCGTCCGGGCCGCTGAGACGTACGAGCGTTGTGGCCGCGGGAGATTTGATAAAGGCATGCATTGGAGCGGCCGTTCGTTTTTGGGGGTACTCTTGGGTTGGCAGGCGCGGTGCGCATCCGCCTTCGCAAGGCTACGGCGCGACAAGCGTAGGCTGAACGTCGGCTTCGCACGCGCCCTGGCGCCCGTCGTAGCGCAGGAATTCTTTCCTGCGGGTTCACGGGACTTTCGAATCCCGTGTTCCCGGGCCGGCTCACCGGAACATGGAACTGGCGACTGGAAAGTCGCCATTACCCGCCGACAAGAATGTCGGCGCTACGGAGGGGTGCCCGTCGTAGCGCAGGGCATTCCTGCCTGCGCGTCCACGCGACTTTCCCAATACTGATTGATATGACCAAGCAGAATTCAAGCAGGTCAAATCCATGGCTGACCTCGTTTTTTATTGTAGATAGAAACCGCCTAAAAAATCACCGGACTGGGCGCTGGCTGCCATTTTTCCCCGGTAAAGAACTCCGCCCCGCCGTTCGCATCCAATCTCGCCGGCACGCCCACCGAACGCAGGGCCGCCACATAAATGATTCCAAACCCCGTTTGGTCGGTGAGTTGCCGCCGCCAGATGACCGGCACCGCGCGCGGCAGATTCGCCCCGGCCACCACCGTCACCCGCTCGCGCAAATGCCGGACCACGATCCGGGCGGCGTCCTCCGCCGACGATTCATGCCGGATGCGCGGATAAAACTCCTCCCACAATGGCCGCCGCCAATCCAGTCGCTCGCCCGCCTCGCCGGTGATGACCGGCCACAAAACATAATCTTCGTAAATCTTCTGGTCCAATTGCCAGTTGATCAAAGCGCGGTTGTAGCCGGCCAGTTCCACGTGGTCAAGCAAGGTCTGCAATTTTTGGTTTTTCCATATCGGCCGGCACGCTAGTGTTTCAAAGTCGCCACGTTCCTTCGGCTGCACTGAAAACCGGCGGGCAAGATTAAGCGTCTGGTCGCTGACAGAAAGTTGCGGTGGAATCAGATGAAGGCCGGTGTCGACCAGCGCCCAGGTTGCCAGAACGGCGGCGAGCCACCGCAGGGCAATTTCATGCCATGCCAGCCCGCTTGTAGGCCGGCTGCCCCCAGCCGGCGCGGGGCCCCCCCCCTTCCGCGCGCCCGTCGCCGGGGAAACTGGCGACTGGAAAGTCGCCAGAACCCGCAGACAGGAATGTCTGCGCTACGGCTTTGGCCCGTTGACGCCGGAACCGGATAAATCCGCCGATGGCCCACGCCGCCGCGGGAATCCAAAACCAAATCGACCCCGGTGCCTCCGCCTGCCATTGGGCGATGGAATGGTAGCCCTGCCACCATTCGGGTGAGAATTCCCCGGAGGATTCGCGCATTGAACCCCCGAACCGTCTTGGGGCAGAGCCTTGTCGCGACGCTGGGAACGTTTCTCCCTCTCCGCGTTTGACAGGGGTGGAGGGGTCAAATGGGGAGAGGGCCGGGGTGAGGTGCTCGTCCCACCATCTTGGGGTTCGTGAAGTGGGCGCCAGATGCGCAAGGCAATATTCCCCGATGTACCGAAACACCACCCCCCTTTCCGGCTCCATGCCATGCGCGAGGCCGGCAAGAATTTTCAACTCCACCGGCACACCGTTGGATTCCAGCATTGCGGCAAAGCGTTCGGTATCCGCCGCCGGAAAAATTTCATCCTGCTCGTCATGAATGAGCAGCACCTGACAATGCAATTCTGTAAGTCCCTCGCCCCTCCGATCGACGGGGGACGGGGAGGGAATTCCCCGAAAAGCGGTTGGCGCATTGCCCGCCTGAACCACGACCAGCCCGGTGACCCCATATTGCCCAGACGCGGCAACCGTTTCTCCTTCTCCTGGGGGAGAAGGCAGGGATGAGGGCGAACTTCCCTCAACTGACATCGCCTTCTTTCCCGGGTTCATGGCGAGGGTCGCGTCCGGGATGCCAGCGCCGCTCAATTGTACCAGCAGTTGCGGTTGCAGGTCCGGATGATGCAGGGCAAAATCAAGCAGCCGATTTGCGCCGAGGCTAAAGCCGACCCAGGCGATGGCATTGGTATCCGCCCATTTCTGTCCGGCAACGTATTGGAGCACGGCCTCCATTTCCGGCGCAAAGGCCGTATCGTTGGTTTGGTCATATTCCAGACTGACGACTGCCAGGCCCATTTCGGTCATTTGTCGCAAAGCAAAACCGTCATTCATCAAGCTGCCGCCCGAACCATGCGCGTAGATGACCACCGGGCAAGGCCGGATCGGCTTGGGCAGGACAGCAACGCATTTAAGTTCCTCGCCCGTGCTGACGGGAGAGGATGCCGAAGGCAGGTGAGGGGAGAGCGTGAACCACTTCCGTGAGAACGGGTCCTGCCATTTGGCCCAGAACAGCGCTCCGAGAAAAAGCAAACTCGCCAATACCGGAACGAAACTGGCGCATGGCCGCAAAAAAACGCGCAAGACAGACACGAATTTCACTAATTGGCACAAATTTAATCCGTAAAAAATCGTGTCTTTCCCCTTCTTCTCTCCCGTATTTTCCTGCCTTTCATCCATTGGCGTCAATCCATTCGCGGTTGAAATTTTCGGATTTCGGCTGGTTGGCTTTCGGAGCTCAGATCTGTGTTCATCTGTGTTTGCGGCCGATCATCGGCTCGGTGGTTAAAATTCGTGAAAATTAGTGCAATTCGTGTCAAGTGTCTCAGTCATTCGTGCAATTCGTGTCTCACATTGCCCAGTTCCAACAAAATCCAAAAGGTTGCCGCCGTGGGCAATTTGAACAGCCCACCGTCAAACCAGAAGCCAACGAGCAGAACTATGGCCCCCGCGCGGCTGGTTGTTTGCAGCCACCCCGCGTTTGCAATTTCTACTTTCTGTTTTCTGCTTTCTGCTTTTCTGGCCAGCGAAAGCCATAAATACATGGCGAAACAAAACAACGCCGGTATGCCCAGCGTGGCACCGAGCAAGAGATAATCATTCATCTCAATGGCTGCGCTCTCGGTCAATTTCTGCGGCAGATAATAATGTTCGTACAAGGATTCGGGTTCGTTCCACCCCGCGCCCAGCCATGGATGTTCCGCGGAAATTTGCAGCGTCCCTTCCCAAGCCGCGACGCGGTTCCGCCAGGAAAAGTCCGCCATGTTCACAGGTGATAAGACGCGTTGCGCCAAGTGCCAATTTGTATACCGAAAATGCCAAAACATCAGCAGAGCCGCAGAACCCAGAATAACCAAATACAAAAGCCCATTGTGCTTTGATCGTGACGAAAAAGGACAACGCGACATTTCTTCAGCTCGCCTTCCGTCTTTTGAACTTGCCACGGAGATTTCCATTTTCGCGACTACCGCTTTGCTCTTGCGGCGAGATACTTGATATACCAAATACACCATTCCGCAGGATGTGCCCAACCATGCCCCCCGGCTGTAACTGTGCAAAAGTCCGTGCCCCATAAGTAGCGCCGCCAAAAAGTAGAAGCTTTTTACCAAATATTCCAAGACCGTCAGTTTCCAACTTTCAACCCCCTTTCTCAACCGACAACCCCTCGTCCGCCCCATTCCAAGCCCAACGGCTAAAGTCGCCCCGACTCCCATAAGCAGGCCAAAAACATTCGGATTGTTCCAGGGGCCGGTCCAGCGCGCATAGGTCCAATAAGAGAACAAATTAGCAGAATACCGCCCCCAAAAAGCCGCCACCGACAAAAAAATCACAAACAGGCAAACGACCGAAAACTCAAAACATTTCCGGCTATCTGCCCTCCGATTTCCACTCTCTAAAACCCCAAAGCCCTGACCGAATGTGGCGCAGGCGAGAAATGTTAAGGCGAGCTTTGAAGGTTTGTAGTAAAAAGCGTAAAGCACCGCGCTGATGAATAGCACATAAATCAGGTGCCAAGCTGCCATCGCTGATTCGCGACTTTGCGTGAGGCTGCTGTCCGTGCGTGAGCGAAAATAGAGGAAAGTAACGAAATACATTCCTAAACACAGAACAACCATCCACTCAGTTCCTGCATCAAGTAGGACATCGGTGGTCTTAATTGAGGCTGTGCTAAGGAAAGAATCACGGCTTTTGGTGACAATTATGGGAGAAAATAGCGCAAATCCCACGATGAAGATTTCAAGCAGCGTCGCAAATAAGTTACGCACCATTTTCACACGACGCCATGAAAGTGGAGTAAAGCATTATGAGGTCAATGAGTTTGAGTCTCTCATTGATAAACCAGAACGAGAGGCCTTGCGCTTTTTCTGCCAAAACTGGAACAAGATAGCGTAGCTCCCCAAAAGAAGGTACACCAAAACAAGCTTCATCAAAAAGTCCGCGATTTGCGGTCGAATGTGCAGCGCATCGGTAATATGCCCGAGACATGGGCAAACGTTCTTGTAACCCAAAAAATACAAACTTATTCTATAGGCCGCGAAGTTTGTTGCCAGCCAGGCCACCAAACCCGCCCGCAAACCAACCCTGTCAGCAAAAAAACAAACAAATGATACGACCAGTTCAATCGCACCAACTACCCAAAACAAATGTTGATAGGAAATTCCGATTATTGGGTCGGTCTTATGCAACATAGTAGCAGCACCACTGGCACTCATGATTTTTGCAAGCGCAGTCAATGAGAGCAGCGCGCCCGCCGAGAAAGTAAAAACCTTTGCATTAAGCGTTCTCATATAAATTTTATCCATTATACCGCGGTCAGTAACAATATTAAATCGATTATCTCAGTCCTTCCATTCAATACTACGCGAGAAAACGCAGTTCTCATCGCCTTGCAATGAGAGCCGCGCTATTAGACAAACAACGTCATTCATTTGTATATGAAATTGTTGCGCGAAGTTCGGTGGGAATTACAGGGTTCCAGGCCGCCATCAAAGAAAATAAACAGACGGCTATGCTATCACTCTTATTGTGTGAAAAATAATCATTCATTGTTAAAGTCGCCTAGAGCCATCAATGCAAACTATAACTCGAGGTTTAACTTGTACTCCAGCTGTTTCCAGACGTTGCATCGAGCCAGCGCAGAAAAAGTCCATAGCTCTTTGTCTGGGTTCCAATAAAGTTGCGCCACTATTGGGAAACAAAACTGCGCCTCGCTTTTTTCACTTGGTTTTACAAGCCAGTAGATGTTTGCATAGGTTATGCTGCCAGATTTGTTTAGAATATCTGCGGGGCTTGGTGATATTGACACCAGCGGAATTGTTTCGGTCACGCCAAGTGTTATAAAATTTGTAAGCACAAACATGGACGAATCAAGTGGAATTATGTGATCGACGGTAAGCACTCTAATCCCCGGCATATTGGTTTTCCCATATTCGTTCTTGACGCCAATCGCGGAATTAATTTCATCAGGGTTAACTATAATGCCACTAAAATAGTTCTTATAAAATGTGTGATTTGAGTCCAAATCTATGACGATTCTCACAATATCTTCATATGATGTGTCGCTCTCCGCGTAACCCTTGGTTTTGACGGTGTTAAGCCAATTTGTATTGTATGCCCAGCTAACACCATTCGGTTCGCAAAAACTCAAGCACGCATCAAAAGAACCTATGGTGTAGGCTTCAAGCATCGAATCTAGGGCCAGCAAAAGCTTTGATTTCTGAATTTCGCTGAGTATTAAAGTATTTCCGACAATTTCCGACGAGCGAGGGATGGGGTGATAGTGGGCCATATTGAGGCGATTTTGCAATACATCCTTTACGGCCTTGTTATATGCGTGCCCACGAAGATATTTCCCGTTGCTGAAGTACGCCCTGTGAACGATAAGAAAAAGCAGCGCTAAGGATATGACTGCGAGACCTCCCGCTAAAATGAAGTCAGCTTTTTTCTTCATGCGGCGATGATTAGATTATGCATGGATGGTAATGGGTATCTAGACTTAAATGAAGGGTGTTCTCAAAAGATCCATAGAAATAGCTGAAGCTGCCCAGATAATCCGAGGGACACCGATAAATGTTCGTGTTTAGCGTATAACCAACAATCTGCTGCATCCAGCCATGCTTGCCGGTAATTGGGTCAATCGCATCCCACAGAATCAGCCCACCGGATTCTGGAAAAAGTCCTTCGTTGTCATGCGTAAACATGAGCATGCCCAATCCTATCTGGCGTTGGTTCGAAAGGCATTGCGCCGCCTTGGCCTCTTCCTTGGCTGCCGCCAAGGCTGGCAGCAACAGCGCCGCCAGGACGCCGATGATGGCGATGACAACCAGAAGTTCGATCAAGGTGAAGGCTGAGCTCCGCCAAATGAGAACACCTCTTAAAGGTGCGCCAGCCACTGACCTTGCATTGTGCCCGGTTATCATGCCCACCCCCCCAATCAAGGGGGTTCCACTGCCTTGACTAAAAATTGCCGAGAAATTCCTTGGCTTAAGATTGGTAAGATCTGCAAAACCTAGGAGTTACACATCTATATGTCAAAGCTATGAGAGTTGTCAAGAGATTTGTGCGCGCCCATTCCTCGCTCGCTTGCTCGCGGGTGTGGGACAAGATTCTGCTCGTCTCCCAAAATGCCCATCAACTGGGGGCTACGGAGCTGCGATGCGCTTATAGCAGCGTGTTGAAATAACAAGGGAACGCCGCGTGAGGGCACGCGGCCTACAGGATTTCATGGGAAATCGTGACCTTTGTAGGCCCGGTGCCCGCACCGGGCGCTTATTTCAACAGTCTGAAAGGTGCTGAGGGCCGGCAGTTTGACCAGCGCGGGGCGCATGCATTCCTGCCTGCGGGTGCAGGGGACTTCCAAGTCCCGTGTTTCGCTGGCTGGCTTTCTGGAACGAGGGCCTGGCGACTGGAAAGTCGCAATTACCCGCGGACAAGAATGTCGGCGTTACGGGGCTGCGCCTGGCACGCCCGCCGCAGTCATCGTGGGGCGGTGCCCGAATGGCGCCAAAATAGTGCAAGAGGTTCTCTTAGAAGATTTTGGGAATGGGGCTAGGCCGCTCCTAACGGAGCTTGAAATTATTTTCGTTTCATTTCTATCAATAGGCCGCGCCTACGTCGCTGGAATGGCGCTGTTGCCGGTTGTTTTTTCGAACGTCCACCCGGCGCAGGTCCGATTTTATCGGACCAACGCTCTGGGCTGGATGATTCATCCCCTTCAGGGATGCTTTCCCGCATTCGGTTTTGGCCGCAAAGCTTGAGTTTTACTCCCGCCCGCAACGGTTGCCTGCTTTTTGGCTGCAACTTTTGCCGGGTTTCGGTTATAGATAGTGGTCTTTATGCCGCAGTTCTCGTACAAGGCCCGCAAACGTTCCGGCGAACTCGTGGAGGGCATCTTGGAAGTGCCCGACCGGAGTGCCGCGCTGATGCAAATTCAGCGCTCCGGCCTCTTTCCAATTGCGGTGGCCGATTCCAAAGCGAGCGCGACCACCGTGGTCAAGAAGAGCAAGGATGTGAACCTGATCGGCTTCCTGCCGCCCAGCCTCCAGGCCCAGTGCAACAAGCAGCGCAAACCCAAACTGCAGGAGCTGGCTACTTTCACGACCCAGTTGGCCAACCTCTTGAACTCCGGCATGCCCCTCACGGTGGCCCTCAACAGCATGACCCACCTGGAAACCAAGGGGATTCCCGCGGACGTCAGCCGCGGTCTGCGGCAGGAGGTCACCGAAGGCCGGTCGCTCTCTGATGCCATGGCCCGACAGCCGGTCATCTTCTCCGACTTGTATATCAACATGGTGCGCGCCGGCGAGCAAAGCGGTTCGTTGGTGGAAGTGCTGCGGCG
>CAYTJG010000007.1:0-29669 GCA_964437865.1 uncultured Bifidobacteriaceae bacterium
GGTCTGCGAAACGTCACGCTACGTTCGCGGCGCGCTCGGAGAGACGCGCCCTACCGCGCTGGTGTAAATGCCAACCCGTGGCACAGACAGACGTACCACCGAGCCGCAGCCCCCATTTCATGGGCGCTTTTAGGAGACAAGCAGAGTTTTGTCTCACACCCCCGACGCCCGAAAACCAAACGGCGGCGGACCCAATGGCCGCCGCCGGTGAGGCTCATTGAGCCGGGTTCATTTCATGACCGCCAACGTCTGGCAGCCGGGCATGTTCGCATGCGAGCTGCATTCCGTCACGGCCTTGGGGGTGCCATTCATGGTCGCCCGGCACACGGCCGCCGGATTGGTATCCGCCACCGCGCCGGAAACCACTTTGATCTGGTTGCCGGCCGCGCGCGGACTCAACCACGCGGTGGGGCGGGCGACGTAAGCCACCGTGGTCGCCGGGGCGGTGGTGTCCACCGCCACCCGGATTTGATTACCGGCGGCGCGCGGCGAGAGCAGGGCTTCGCCGGCCCACGCGCTGGAGGTCATCGCGGCCAACGCCGCACCGAGGAGGAGAGCTTGAATTTTCATAGGGGTCAATTGCTTGTCTTGTTTTGTTGTGGCCTCGCTTTATTGCGCTGCCGATATGAGTTGTACCCCGCCGGTTGGAAAATCCCTCAAACGGCCTTTTACCCCGGCTTGTATCTTTCCCCCAATGCGGTACCTTGCTTTCGGGACGCGAAATTTTTTGAAAAATGTTGCGGGGTTTCCCGGGCACCGGGGTAAGCCAATTGTTCGAGATCAATATTTAACAACCGAAATACCGAAACATGAATACACTGAATCGTTACCTGCTCGTGGCCGCCTGCGCCGCCGGCTTCTCGGCTCTGGCCGCCCAAGCCGTCGCCGGCGACTCCCCCATGCCCTCCTGCTGCAGCGGCATGACCACCCCCATGACCGCCACCAGCACCAATGGCACCCCGGACCTCTTGAAGACCTGCCCCGTCTCCGGCGATAAATTGGACGGTGACATGGGCGCGCCCTATGTGTTCAGCTACCAGGGACAGGAAGTGAAGCTGTGCTGCAAAAGCTGCAAGAAGGATTTCGACAAGAACCCGGCGAAATATATCAAACTCATCCGCGCCGCGGACAAAAAGGCCGATAAGCCGGCCGCCCCGAACGCCGACCAGAAGTAAATCCCCGGCGGAACCCGTCTCTTTCCGATCTTCGGCGCGCGGCAAAGCTTGTTCGCGCGCCGTTTTCGGTGTCAGACTCCCCCTGTGAAAACCATCCGCCGCCTTCTGTTGCCAGGCCTCGCCCTGGCACTGCTGGCCGCCGGCTGCCGCGGTGTCCCCACCACCGGCGAAAAGGCCGCCCGCCAGGACCTCGCGGCCGTCACCGCCCGGTTGCCGGCCCCGGCCCAGCGGAGCCATTCGCTGCCGACTCTCACGGCGGATGCGGGCCTGAGCAACTTTCTGGCTTGCGCGCTGCTCAACTCACCCGCAGTCGAATCGGCCTTTGATGATTGGGCCGCCTCGGTGGAACGCATCACCCTCGAACGCTCGCTGCCCGACCCCAAGCTGACCTTCCAAGCCTATATCCAAGATACCCTCACCTCCCTGATGCCGGGATTGATGCAGGACCTGCCCGGCCCGGGCAAACGCAGCGCGGCGGCGGAGGTGGCCACCGCCGAGAGCCGGTCCCAATATTTTGTCTTTGAGGGCGCCGTGCTCCAGGCGGCGGTGGATTTCAAGACCGCCTATTACAATCTCCATTTTCTGGATCAACGCCTGCGGCTGAACCGCGAAATGCTCGCCCTGCAGACGGACCTGGAAGCCGATACGCGCGCGGAAAATGAAGCCGGCAAGGCCACGCTGCAGGATGTCTATCGCGCACAAATTGAGCGCGACCAACTGACCACCACCGTCACCAACCTCGCCGACTCGCGCCAGTCGTTGTTCGCCCAATACAAGGCGACGCTTGGTTTCACGCCGGACCAACCGGACCCGCCCGTGCCCGCGACCTTCGAGAGCACGCCCCTGGCGCTGGGCGCGGATGATTTGCTGGCCGCGGCATTTGCCCGCAATCCGCGGTTAAAGGCCGCCGAGGCGGAGGTGCGGCGGGCGGAAGCCGCCGTGGCCCAGGCCCGCAAGACCGAGGAACCCGACTTTTCCGCCGGCCTCCAGGCGGAAACCTACAGTCCACCTTTCTACTGGCCACAAGTAAGCATGACCTTGCCGGTCTGGCGCGACAAGTTCGCTGCTCAAATGGCCGCGGCTGCGGCCGGCCAGCGGGGCGCCCAAGCCCGCCTCACCGCCGAGCAATTGAAGCTCATGGTGGACTTCGCCGCCCGCACTTATGATTACCGCGAAGCCACCCGGAACCTGGCCCTCCTGGAACAGGAACTCATCCCCAAAGCCCGCCAGTCCCTCGCAATTGCCCGCGCCGCTTATCTCTCCGGCCGCGTCGATTTCGCCGGCCTGTTGGATGCGCGACGCGCGTGTTTGGGCTTTCAACTCGAGGCGGTGCAGGAGCAGACCCGCCGCGAGATTACCCTGGCCGAGTTATCCCTGAGCATTGCCGGCGTGCCGCCGCCCGGCGCACCCCTCGCGGACACCCCGCCGGCCGTTTCCACCACCAGTCCTTTGCGCCAACCGTGAAAATCAGCACCCTCATTCTCGTCCTCCTCGCCGTGGCCTTGGCCATCGGCGGCACCGCCCTCAGCCTGGCCGGCGACGCTCCGGGCAAAACCCTCTACACCTGCGGCATGCATCCGCAGGTGATCCAGGATCATCCCGGCAACTGCCCGATCTGCGGCATGAAGCTGACGCCCATCCGCCAGGACACCGGCGCCGAAAACAGCACCGGCTCGGCCGTCCTCGCCGTGGATGCGGCCGCCCGGCAAAACATGAATCTCCGCACCGCCACCCTCGCCACCGGCCCGCTCCACAAAGTCATCCGCACGGTCGGCACCATTGATTACAACGAGACCGCGCTCGCCGACGTCACCACCAAGTTCAAGGGCTGGATCGAGAAACTGGACGTGGACGCCACGGGCGAGTTGGTGCATCGCGGGGAACCGATGTTTGAGATTTACTCGCCCGACCTTTACAGCGCCGAGGCCGAATACCTGCTGGCACTCCATGGGCCGGCCACCAACGACCCGGGCGCCGCGGAGTTGCGCGAAACGGCCACGACCAAACTCAAGTTCTTCGACGTGCCGGATTCCGCGATCGCCAGCCTAGCCCAAAGCGGCACGCCCCTCAAAACCATGCCGGTGTATGCGCCCATCTCCGGTTTTGTCATCGAGAAAAATGTCGTCCAGGGGCAGATGGTGGACGCGGGCATGAAGCTCTATCGGATTGCCGACCTGGCCGTGGTCTGGGTGATCGCCGAAATCTACGAACAAGATCTGCCCTTTGTCCAGTTGGGCCAGGAAGCCGTGGTGAAAGCCGCCTCGCTGCCCGACCGCGAATTTCGCGGACGGGTCACCTACGTCTATCCCACCGTGGATGAAAAGACCCGCACGGCCCGGGTGCGGCTCGAGTTTGAGAATCCCGGCTATTTCCTGAAGCCGGGCATGTTTGTCTCCGCCGAAATCCAAGCCGACCTGCCCGGCCCCGCCCTGCTGGTGCCGGATGCTGCGGTCTTGCGGAGCGGCGCCCGGAATACCGTGTTTGTGGCGCTGGCCGAAGGCCGGTTTGAACCGCGCGAGGTCACCCTCGGCGTGGAAGCCGAGGACAGCCTGATCCAGGTGCTTTCCGGTTTGCAGGCGGGCGATCGCATCGTGACCTCCGGCCAGTTCCTGTTGGATTCCGAAAGCCAGTTGCGCGAGGCGATTGATAAAATGCAGGGCCAGACGCCCGCGGGAACCCTGGCTGGCACCGCCGCAAGCCCCACCAATGGACAGCCGGCCGTCTTCGCAGCGCCGTCCGAACCGGAAACCACCGTGTATGTCTGTCCGATGCCCGAGCACGTTTCCATCGTGTACGATCACCCCGGCAACTGCCCGATCTGCGGCATGGCGCTGGTACCCGTCACGCCGTCGGCCCTCAAGAAGATCCAGCCCGGGGGCAAGGTGCTGTATTACGTGTGTCCGATGCCCGAGCACGCCAATGTGCACCAGGACAAACCGGGGAAATGTCCCCTGTGCGGCATGACGCTCGTGCCCGTCATGTCCAAACCCGCGCCGGCCGTCCCGGCCGCCACTCGGGCCACCAAAAAGTACTTCTGTCCCATGCACCCGGAGGTGGTCTCCGACCATCCCGGTAAATGTCCCAAGTGTGGGATGGACCTGATGCCCGTCGAATAAGAACCTCGCCCATGCTGTCCCGCATCATCGATTTCTCGCTACGCAACAAGTTCTTCGTGCTGCTCGGCACGGTGCTGCTGGTGCTGGGCGGCGTTTATGCGGCCCGGCACATCCCGCTGGATGCCATTCCCGACCTGTCCGACACCCAGGTGATCATCTACACCGAATGGAACGGCCAGGCCCCCAACATTATCGAGGATCAAGTCACCTACCCCATCACCACCAAGATGCTGTCAGTGCCCAAGGCCAAGGTGGTACGCGGCTATTCCTTTTACGGTTTCTCGTTCGTGTACGTCATTTTCGAGGACGGCACCGACCCCTATTGGGCGCGCAGCCGGGTGCTTGAGTACCTGAGCGGCCTCGGCGGCCAACTGCCCCGCGGCGTCACGCCCTCACTCGGTCCCGACGCCACCGGCGTCGGCTGGGCGTTCATGTATTCGCTCAACTCCACCAACCGCGACCTGGCTGAGCTGCGCTCCCTGCAGGACTGGTATCTGAAATACCGGCTCACCGCCGTTCCCGGCGTGTCCGAGGTGGCGTCCGTCGGCGGTTTCGTGAAGCAATACCAGGTAACGGTGGATCCCACCCGGTTGCGCGCGTACAACCTTTCGCTCAGCGAGGTGAGCCGCGCCATCGAGCGCAGCAATGGCGAGGTTGGCGGCCGCTCGCTGGAACTGGCGGAACGCGAATTCATCCTGCGCGTGAAGGGCTACATCACCAGCTTGGACGACCTGAAAAAGATCGCCGTCGGCGTCGGCGACCGCGGCGTGCCCATTCTCCTGCGCGACGTGGCCAACGTCCAATTCGGTCCAGATATGCGCCGCGGCATTGCCGAAGCCAACGGTGAGGGCGAAACCGTCGGCGGCATTGTCATCGTGCGCTCCGGCGCCAACGCCTATCAGGTGATCCAGGACGTCAAGGCGCGACTGGCCGAGGTGCGGAAAGCCCTGCCGGCCGATGTGACGGTGACGGTCAACTACGATCGCTCGGCCCTGATCGATCGCGCGGTGCGCACGCTCGAGGAGAAGCTGCTGGAGGAAAGCCTGGTGGTGGCACTGGTGTGCCTGGCCTTTTTGCTGCACCTGCGGAGCGCCCTGGTGGCCATTGTCATCCTGCCGGTCGCGGTGCTCATGGCATTGCTCGTGATGTACGGCCAGGGTCTCAGCTCCAACATCATGTCGCTGGGCGGCATCGCCATTGCCATTGGCGCCATGGTGGACGCGGTCATCATCATGATCGAAAACGCGCACCAGCATCTCGAGCACCAGTCCGGCGGCAAAACGCACGGGGAGATCATCCGCGCCGCCGCCATCGAGGTGGGGCCCACCTTGTTTTATTCGTTGCTGGTCATCACGGTTTCGTTCCTGCCGGTGTTCACCTTGCAAGAGCAGGAAGGCCGGTTGTTCAAGCCGCTGGCCTTTACCAAGACCTACTCCATGGCGGCCGCCGCGCTGCTCTCCATCACGCTGGCCCCCGTGCTCATGGGCTGGTTCATCCGCGGGAAAATCCCCGCCGAGGAAAACAACCCCGTCAACCGCCTGCTCATCCGCCTGTATCATCCGGTCTTGAATTTCGTGGTCCGCTGGCGCAAAGCCGTCATCCTCGTCGCCCTGCTCGTAATCGTCTGGGTCTTCTTCCCCTGGAACCGCCTCGTGCTGGATCACCTGCCGCAAGAACCGAGTGCCGCCACATCTGCCCAGAATCATGGCGAGCCAACCGCGACCGGAACGGCCAGCAGCGGGAACAACGTCTCCCTCTCCCCGGGGGAGAGGGCCGGGGTGAGGGTAAGCGTAAAACCCTCGGACACCAACGGCGGTCCCAATTTGACCGCTGGCCAGCAAAACAATCTGGCTCAGAATCAAACGCCGCCCTCCCCCACCTGGCGCACGAGCCTTCGCAATTGGGCTGCCCGCGCGGGCCGCCTCTTCCCCTTCCAAAACATCGGTTCCGAATTCATGCCGCCCCTGTACGAAGGCGATTTGCTCTACATGCCCACCACCTTCCCGGGCATTTCGCCCACCAAGGCGCGCGAGGTCCTGCAAGTCACCGACCGCCAGATCAAATCGTTTCCCGAGGTCGCCGAGGTCTTCGGCAAGGCCGGCCGCGCCGAGACCGCCACCGATCCCGCACCGCTGGACATGATCGAGACCACGATCCGTCTGAAGCCCGAAGCCGAATGGCCGGCGGTGGATATCCGGGACGATCAGGGCCGCGTCATCGCCCACCGGCGGCGCACGCCCGACGAACTCACCGATGCACTGAACGACGCCGTGCAAATCCCGGGCCTGAACAATGCCTGGACCATGCCCATCCGCACGCGCATCGACATGCTCTCCACCGGCATCAAGACGCCCGTGGGCATCAAGATCGCCGGTCCCGACCTGGCCACGCTGGAACGCATCGGCACCCAGGTGGAAGCCGTGGTCCACCGCGTCCCCGGCACCACCAGCGCGTTTGCTGAACGGGTCATGGGTGGCCGTTTCCTCGAATTCAACCTGGATCGCGACGCCATCGCGCGGTACGGCTTGACCATCGGCGACGTACAGGATGTCTTGTCGGTGGCTCTCGGCGGCATGCCGTTGACCACCACGGTGGAAGGCTTGCAGCGGTACACCATCAACCTGCGCTACGACCGCGATTTCCGGTCCGATCTCCGGGCGCTGCGTGAGGAAATCGTGGTACCCACACCGGGCGGCGCGCAGATTCCCCTCGGCCAACTGGCCACCATCAGCGTCGTGGACGGCCCCATGGGCATTAAGAGCGAGGGCGCCGTGCCCAACGCCTGGGTCTATGTGGACATTCACGGCGTGGACGTGGGCACCTACGTGCAAATGGCCATGCACGCGGTGAACGAAGCCGTGGCGCACGGTGAGATCGACCTGCCCGCCGGCTATAATCTCTTCTGGAGCGGCCAATATGAATACATGCTGCGCGCCCGGGAGCGCTTGTTGATGGTGGTGCCGCTAACCCTGCTGTTGATCACACTGATCATTTATCTCAACACCAAATCCACTCTCAAGACGGCCATCGTCATGCTCGCCGTGCCGTTCTCGCTGGTGGGGGCCTTCTGGGCGATCTACCTGTGCGGCTATAATCTGAGCGTGGCCGTCTGGGTGGGCATCATCGCCCTCGCCGGTCTGGACGCGGAAACCGGCGTGGTGATGCTGCTTTATCTCGAACTGGCCTATGGGGATTGGCAAAAGCGGGGTGCCCTGCATACGCCGGAAGATCTGCACCAAGCCATCTACCATGGCGCCGTCAAACGGGTGCGGCCCAAGGCCATGACCGCCTGTGTGATCATCGCCGGACTGTCGCCCATCTTATGGAGCCACGGGGCCGGTGCGGATGTCATGAAACGCATTGCCACGCCCATGGTGGGCGGAGTTATTACTTCCACCATCATGGAATTGGCGGTGTATCCGGCCATCTATTTCGTCTGGCGCTCCCGCAGCCTCCCGGCCCGCACTAAATCATAGGCGACCAAGTCAGGACTTTTTAACTTTCGGCTGGTATTCGCCTCGGAGAGGCATTTGACACTAGCCCGCAGATTCCATCTGCGGGTACGCATGGCAATTGCCGCGGCGTCCCACCGGGACGCTTGAGCTAGGCGTAGAATTCGGGTGCCAACCGGTTAGGCCAACTCCTTTGCCCAGCGCTGAGTCAAATGAGCGCATCGCTTTCAGGAAGATCAGAATGCCCTCTCGATGAATGATCAAGGGCAATTCGTGGCGTCGATTTTTCGCAATCCGCGAAGTAAAGACGGGCGATCATAAATCGGTTTGATTCTTCATGCCGGCGAGGACTTTCGTTGATTTCTTGCGTACATTATTATGTACGCCCCCTCTTTCGATCCCGCTTTTTCATCCATACCCGCCGAAGGAGCTAAACTGTTACGTAGCAATCGCGCCGCTGGCTCGAATGCTGCAACGGGACGAACGCCGCGGTGATCTTCCGTTCTTTAGGCTTGACAGTTGCGACGAAAGGTGTAAAGAAAGATACCTAGCCCTCGTGCAGAACGAAATGGGCTCGCCATTGCGGGGAATTTAAGCGCTCGCAAACCGAATCCGGCGTAGCGGAAGTTTACGACCATCCCCGGCGGTGAAACGTGGAAAAATAAACAGAAGACCAGAATCCTAGGGCCCTTTCAAAAGCAAATCAGAGAGGGATTTGTTGCGCCCGCGAGGTATGCACCTTGAGCAACGCTTTGCCTATATGGGTCGATTCCACCGTGATTCACAAAATCTAATTATATCAACGGGCTGCCAGGGGGGTAAAGTCGCACTGAAGGGAATTACTTAGTCATGAACACAAGACGCTTAATTGTCCCGTTGGTTATTTTTGGCTGCCTATTCTCGGATTGTCCCCGTGCGCTCGCCCAAAACTGGGCCGCGACCAGTTCGCCTAATTCGCCCTCCGAAGTGTGGACTTCCATCGCGTCATCCACGGATGGGAAAAAAGTCGTGGCCGCAGAGGGCAGCCCGGGCCTGATTTACGTCTCGAACGATGCCGGAGCCAATTGGACGGCGTCCACTGCGCCTTCCGACTATTGGAGTTGTGTCGCGTCATCGGCCGATGGCACCAAACTGGTGGCGGTGTCGTGCTCACCCAATTACTACCACGGGCACGTCTACACCTCGACCAACTCCGGCGCCGACTGGATTTCAAACAGCCCACCCGCTGGATTCGATTTGGGCGTTAGCGTCGCCTCGTCGGCAGACGGTACTAAGTTGGCAATGATCAGTTTTAATACTGATTCTGGTACTTTTACGGTGGTTTGCATTTCCACCAATTCCGGATCCACCTGGAAGGTGCCGTCCCAGCCCTACAACCTCAGTTCTTCCTGGCATTCGGTGGCCTCTTCCGCAGATGGCACCAAACTCGTGGCCACCGACGGTTATTATGACGATGTGAACTACACCTGGGTTGGGCACATCTTCCGTTCCACCGACGGTGGCTTAACTTGGAGTGCAACCAGCGCGCCGACGACTATCAAGTATGGTCCCATCGCCTGCTCGGCCAACGGATCTCATCTGGTGGCGGCCAGCATCGACGGATTGCTTTACACCTCGACCAACTCAGGCACCACCTGGCGAGCCCAAACCGTGCCGTGGTACAATTCGGCGGTCGCGTCGTCGGGTACCGTCACCGGCGTCGCGTCCGCGGCGGATGGCACTTGCTTTTTCGCCGTGTCGTCCGCGGGTTTGATGTACGCTTCAACCAACGCCGGGGTGGTGTGGTCCCCCATCCATGTGGCGGCTGTCCCGTGGACGGCGGTTACTTGCTCTACCAATGCCGCGAAGGCCTACGCCGCCACTTCGCAGGGTCCGATCTATGCCTCGCCTTACTCCGGCAACTGGAAGCTTTCAAGCGCGCCGGGTTCCAATTGGACCTCCGTGGCTTCGTGCGCCGATGGCACCCAGCTCGTCGCTGCCTCCACGGACCCCGACCCCATTTGGATCAACCCATCCACGGAGATGTACCCGGGCGGCCCCATTTACACTTCGACCAATTCGGGAGCCTCCTGGAGCAAGACAGGTGCCGTCAGCAATTGGGTCTGCCTCACCTCCTCCACCGACGGTACCAAATTGGCCGCCGCCAGCTATCAGTATAACTCTAACGCGCCAGCGGCCAGCTACGGCTCGATCTTTACCTCGACCAATGCGGGCCGTGCCTGGACCCTGACCAGCGCGCCGGACGTTGCCTGGACCGTGCTTGTTTCTTCAGCCGACGGCCAGAAGTTGGTGGGTGCGGCCGGCAATTCCATTTATACCTCGACCAATGCGGGGGGAACCTGGACTTTGAATAATGTGCCAAGTTATTCTTGGAACGCGGTCGCCTCCTCAGCGGATGGCAACCGGCTGGTGGCCACCACCGGCTATTTTTCATATTATGTGCTCAACTACGTCGGGTACGTTTACCTCTCAACCAACAGCGGTGCAACTTGGGCGGCGACCAGCGTGCCAACGACCAACGAGTATGGTGCCATCGCCTGCTCGGCCGACGGATCCCATCTGGTAGCGGCCTCCACCACCGGGCCGCCTGCCGGCGGGCCGCTTTACACTTCAAGCGACACGGGAGCCACTTGGACCGTGAATAGTGTGCTGCCGGCTTCGAATTGGGGGTTCGTCGCCTCGTCGGCCGACGGGAACCGACTGGTCGCTATGGATACCTGGGGCCGAATTTCCGTCTCGGCAAATGCGGGCGCCAGTTGGGCTTGGGTTGATGCACCCGCCCTGCCGTGGACGGCGTTGGCTTTATCGGGGGACGGCAGCACAATGGTGGCGGCTTTTGATGGGGGAATCTATGTCTCACCATTACAAAACAGCTCGCTGCCTGCATTGACGATTAGGCGCTCCGGCGGCAACGTAGTTTTTTCCTGGCCTACGAACGCTACCGGATTCGGGCTGCAACAGAGCTCATCCCTCGGAAGCCACAATTGGGTCGGTGTGACCAACCCGGTAAGCATCGTCAACGCACTGAACCAAGTGAGCGTTACGGCGACCAACCGGGCCAACTTCTATCGGCTGCAGAGTCCGTGACTCCACGGCGCTTCAACTGCCTATAGATTTCATTTGGTCGGAAACCAACTCCAACTGGAACATCTCGAATTTCCGATGACAATTACTTTGGGGCGAGTTGATATTTTCACGTCTTGACGGTGCCGTGGCCACCACCACCCCACGCATTATACCATCCCTCCCCGTCACATTTTTGGCAAGCAAATCGACCCGACAGGACCGTGCCCCGGCAGTCTAGGCACTCTCGGTCTATGCGCGTGATTTTCCAATTCTCGCCATCTGACGTTAAATGATATCGCTTGGGGATAAAACTGTCAGCCCCTAATGGCCCACACAATCAATCAATGGCCTCCGCCCGACAATCTCGACAGGATCAAAGCAACCACAATCACGATGCCGAGCACTATGCCGCCGATCAGAATGAGCTTGCGCGACCTGGCCAAGACTCGATGTGCAAACTCCTCTGCTTTGGACTCCGGCGATGAATCATCACCGTCGTCCGGCGGGCGCTTCATATAATCTCGGTCTCGGATGCCCATAAAAATCAGCGCGCTTCCTGCTGCCTAATGATCTTAAAATTACCCAACAACCGGGTCAAATCAGAACTTTTCGCTTTTGGCGGCTACGATTTGCCTCGGAGAGGCATTTGAAACTAGCCCGCAGTTTCCAACTGCGGGTGCTTATGCCAAATGCCAATGCGTCCCAGCGGGACGCTTGAGCGAGGCGTGAAATTCGGTTGCCAACCGGGTGGAGCAAATCACCAGACCAACGCGGTTCGGAAAACTTCTTGGTCCCAAGCGCCAATAACTGTTTCTTATTAGCATCAAAGTTTGATTGTCTTTCAAGCCGAATTGAGTATGTTATGAGTTCTCATGCGCCCGTTTCCGGGCGCGTTTTTATATGCCGGAAAAACAAGTTTCTTTAAGACACGACTGGACCCTCGCCGGAATCCGGCAGGTATACGACCTGCCCATCACCGAACTGGTCTTTCGCGCCATGAGCGCGCACCGGCAGCACTTCGACCCCACCAAGATCCAACGATCCACGCTGCTTTCCATCAAAACCGGTCAATGCCCCGAAGATTGCGCCTATTGCCCCCAGTCGGCCCACTATGATACGGCGATCACCAAGCACGCGCTGCTGCCGAAGGATTTTGTTCTGCAAAAGGCCCGCGAGGCCAAGGCGGGCGGCTCGACGCGGTTTTGCATGGGAGTGGCCTGGCGGGAAGTCAAAAATGGGCCGGATTTTGACGCGATCTTGGAGCTGGTGGAGGGCGTCAGTGCTTTAGGGCTGGAAGTGTGCACCACCCTGGGCATGCTCACCGCCCCGCAGGCGCGCCGGCTGAAAGCGGCGGGCTGCTACGCCTACAATCACAATCTGGATACCTCCCCCGAATATTACGGCAAGATTATCACCACCCGCACCTACGCGGACCGCCTGAGGACCTTGAAGGTGGTGCGCGCCGCGGGGATAACCATCTGTTGCGGCGGAATTATCGGCATGGGCGAGGGTCTCGATGACCGGCTGGGGCTGCTCTTGCAGCTCGCCAATCAAGACCCGCATCCCGAGAGCGTGCCCATCAACGCGCTCCAGGCGACGGAGGGAACTCCCCTCGGCCGGCAAAAGCCGATCAACCCCATTGAGTTCGTGCGGATGATCGCCACCACCAAGATTTTGATGCCCGCCAGCATGGTCAGACTGTCGGCGGGCCGGGTGGAAATGAGCGATGAGACACAGGCGCTGTGTTTCCTGGCGGGCGCCAGCTCCATTTTCTCCGGAGAAAAATTGCTGACGCAAAAGAACAATGGCGAGGACCATGATGGCGCGCTGTTGCAGAGCCTGGGGCTAAGCTACGCGCCGATGCGGCCCTTGACGCATAACGAGCCGCCCGGGCATACGCATTTGCAGGTGGCTTGAGCATTACGGAAGCCATTTCACTGGTCCTGGGTGGCGAAAAATCGGTTTCGGCCAGCGCCAATCCAGGGTGATTGGCTGTACTTTTCCCCAAGTGGCGAACACTGCCGTGGAATCCACGTGAATCGTGGGATTGACGTTTAATGACGTCGTCTTAAAATTGCAGCCATGCTGCAGCAAGGCAAGCGGTGCCGCAAATTTCCTCTTTGGAACCGGATACTGCTATGTGCCGGGGGAGCCTTGCTGGCTTGGCTTTTCAATCTCAGCGCTACCGCGTCAACCGCCAGCACGGACTTGCCAGCCAAAATCGTCCGGCAATATGCCCTCACTTCTGCCAATGATTTCCCGCAACGCGATCCCATGGACTGGCGCTTGCTTGCGTCCAACGATGGGGGTCAGACCTGGAACCTCTTGGATGAACGGAAAGGCGTGACCTTTTCCAACCGGCACCAGCGTCAACTTTTTAAGATTTCCAACCGAAACGCGTTTAACGTGTATCGTCTCGAGATCGAACGAGTCCGCGAACCTTCGGAGGCTAATTCGGTCCAACTCGCGGCGTTGGAGCCGCTCGGAGAAACGGAGGACGATTTGGATCCGGTTCCCATCTTTGCGGATCGGATCACGGCCCAGGGAGAAAACCCGAATTTGGAGAATGTCTTCAACGCTTTTGACGGGCAAATCGACACGAAATGGCTGGATTTTGCCGAGCAAAATCCCGGCACCCGCGCCTCCTGGATTCAATGGCAATACACCGACCACACCGGCTTGGTAGTCTCGAACATCGCCCACCTCATGGAACTGCGGAGCCAGGCAGCCAAGCAATATGCGGTACACCTCGAGGGATGGATGATTGGTCCATTGGAAACCACTGACCAATGGTGCTTGCTGGATACCACCGGCAATATCGGCCTACCAACCACGAGTTTGCAGTCCCGTTTTTCACCCGGCCAACGGGTCTGCGTGGACGGCGTCAGCCGCGCCAGCGGCCAGCGGGCCGAAATTGCTGATGTGCGAGTCACTCCACAAGGGCCAGCCGCGCCCTCGGTTCCAACGCTGGTAACCCCCGGAGAAACGCTGTCGCCCCAAGATGAGATGCGCTGGGTGCGGGTCAGCGGCAAAATCGATTTCGTCGGCCAACTGGGCCCGGGATTGTGTTTTGAATTGGACGAAAATGGCCACTCCGTCTCGGTGCAGGTGCTGCATGCCACCCCGGCTGAGAATTTGATTACGCCCGGCATGCGCGTGCAAGTGAACGGAGTCTGCGAGGGGGTTTTCAACAGCCAGGGCCAACGCGTGGCGGGAATTGTTTGGACCCCCACCTTGAAGTCCGTGGTTCCCTTGGACCCGCTCACGGCGCAAACGCCCTCCCCAGCCAACTCCGCCGACACCCGCACCGGCACACGCGAAGCCCTGCCCCTCACCACCATCGACCAGGTTCGCCAACTGGCGTCCGACAAGTTGAGCCAAAACCCCAAGGTTTGCCTGCGCGGCGTCGTGACCGACTTATATGGCACCTATATCGAAGATGAGACCGGCGGTATCGAACTCATCTTCCGTCCAGAACAGGCGCCATTAACGCCCGCACTGGGGGAGTATGTCGTCATCCAAGGCACCGCCGGTTGGGTGGAAGGCGATATGGCGGTACAGGTGGAGAGCGTGAAATCCATGGGCAAGGGCAATTTACCCCCAGCCAAGCCATCCTCTTGGAGCGGGCTCTCCAGCGGTCACGGGGTGGATCAATGGGTCGAAATCAAGGGCGTGGTGCATGCCTCCGATGGATCACATGTGTTGCTGGAATGCGAAGGCGAACAAGCGCTCGTCACCATCCGCAGCGCCGCGGCCCCACTCGTGGACAATTTGGTGGATGCGGTCGTTCGCATGCGCGGCATCGGCACCCTGGCCCGCGACGAACACCAGGTGCGCGGCATTACCCTGATCGTGCCCTCGCTGGAATACGTGGAGGTCGATCAGGCGCCGGTGGACGGTTTTTCGTTGCCGACCCGGCAAATCAGCAGTTTGCTGCTCGGGAATAACACCAAGGCCCTCCGCCGTCGGGTCAAAATCGAAGGGGTCCTCACGTTGCAGGATGGCGACCACTATTTCCTCGATGATGGGACCGGCAGTGCCATGGCCGTGGCCAAGCAGAACATTGTCCTGACCCGCTCCGGCCATTGGGTTTTCTGGCAAAGCCCTCAGGGCCATGAAGCCGCTGCGGATGCTCAGATGAAACCGGGTGACCGGATCGAAGCCGTCGGTTTCCCCGAGTTGCACGGTTACTCTCCCGTACTGACGGAAGCCCTCTTCCGCAAACTGGGGCGAACCACTCCGGTGCTGGCGATCCAGACCGACGCCAACGGTATTTTTGCGGGCAACCTGGATTCCACCCTGGTCACCCTGGAAGGGGTGCTGTTGAGTAAGCAAGTTTTCGGACAGAAAACCGTCATGGAATTCCGCGATGGCCAGAGGGTATTTGAAGCCTTTGTGCAAGACCCGGTAATGTCCATAGCTCCGGGCAGCCGGGTGCGCGTGACCGGTGTCTGCCAGACTGAACCCACCCCTTATCAAGAGTTTGGCAAGAGCGTCAGCTCGTTTAAACTCTTGGTCGGCGAACCGGCCGACATTGCGGTGTTACAGCGACCGCCGTGGTGGGACTTCAAGCATACCCTGGTGGTCGCTGGCACCCTGACCAGCATTCTGGCGGCGGCGGTCTGTTGGATCGGGCTGCTTCGCCGCCAAGTTGAAAAGCGCACCACGCTGTTGCAGCGCGAAATCGAGGAACGCAAACGTATCGAACTGAAAATGGAGCGCACCCATCAGCAACTCCTCACCACCTCTCGTTTGGCGGGCATGGCGGAAGTGGCCACCTATGTACTCCACAACGTCGGCAACGTCTTGAACAGCGTCAATCTGCTGGGCGCGGCCATCGCGAAGGATATTCAAGATTCCCAGGTGGGCGACGTAAAGAAACTGGGCGACCTGCTGGCGTCCAAGGGGCAGGATTTGGGACCCTACGTGACCGGGGATCCGCGCGGTCAAAAGGTTCCCGGTTACCTTAAGCGGCTTGGTGCCCACTTGACGCAGGAACAATCGGACCTCAACCATAAAGTTGAATTGCTCACGGAGAATATTCAACATATCAAAGAGATCGTGGCCACCCAGCACGCCTATGCCAAAGTCTCGGGAGTTTTGGAAAACGTGATGTTGGAAGATATCATCGAAGATGCCTTGCGCATGCAGGGGGAAATCCTGGCCCACCATAATATCAAGCTGTCGCGCGATTATGGCCAAGCCCCTCCGTTGCTGGTGGATCGCCACAAGGTGCTCCAAATCGTTTTCAATCTCCTGCAAAACGCCAAGCACGCCTGCGACAAGAGCGACACCGCCGAAAAACAGATCATCGTACGCATCCGCGCCGGCGACAACCAGCGGGTGGCGGTCTGCGTGCAGGACAACGGCGTCGGCATCGCCCCGGAAAACCTGGTTCGCATCTTCGCCCAAGGCTATTCCACCCGCAAAGACGGCCATGGCTTTGGGCTGCACAGCAGCGTGCTCATGGCCCAGGATATGAAAGGCACCCTTAAGGTTTTTAGCGCCGGACCGGGTATGGGTGCCGCCTTCACTCTGGAGCTGCCCTTGACTCCCCAAGCCGATTCCGCTCTCCGCGGCAACCGGCCAAACCCGCCCGTTGACGAAATGGCTACGCCGCCGACCGTCTCTCCAACCTAGTCTGACTCAGAAACCAACATGAAATGGGAAGATACCCAGACGCCACGCATCTTGGTCGTGGACGACAACCGCCGGATTCATGAGGATTTCGACCTGGTTTTCTTCAACCGTCAGCGGAACCTGGAGTTGGAAGCGGACCAAAACGAGATCTATGGACAGGGCGAGCGGCCTGCTGTCTTGAGACCCAGCTATGAGCTGGACCATGCTTTTTCCGGTAACGAGGGGATAGAGAAAACGGAGAGTTCAATCGCTGAAGGCCGCCCTTATCAAGTCGCGTTTGTGGACATTCGCATGCCCGGCATGGACGGGGTGGAAACCATTGAACGAATTTGGTCGATCGACTCGCGCATCCAAGCGGTTATCTGCACCGCCTTCGCTGATTATAGCTGGGAAGACCTGGCCCGCCGCCTTGGACAAAGCGATAAACTGTTGGTACTGAAGAAACCTTTCGATCACATCGAAGCTTTCCAACTCGCCAGCACCCTGAGTGAAAAATGGTTTCTCGCCCGCCAAGCGGCGCTCAAATTCGAGCAAATGGAGCTGCTGGTGGCCCAGCGCACTCAGCGGGTTCTCGATTTGCAACGCCGCGAAGTCCACCGCCCCCACGAACTGGACCAACTGAAGCTCCGGCTCTTGACTGACCTGCCCGAGGAATTCCGTAACCCGCTGAGGCTCATCCTCAACCGGCTGGCAGAGCTGCGGGGGCGGAGGCCGGAAGGACCAGAGGAGGCGCTGGTGCGCCGCAGCACCGAACGGCTGTTGCACTTGGTTGCCGAGTGTTCAAAGCTGCGCAACCTCAGCGAAGCTGATCTTCAGCTCCGGATCGCCGAGGTGGATATCGTGTCATTTCTCCAAGGGGTGGTGGCTCAGTTTAAGCCGGCGGCGAACCAGCAACAAACTCAGCTTGAATTTCATTCCAATCAGGCCACCTGGCCAGCCCGTTTCGACGCGGAAAAGCTGGAAAAAGTCCTTTTCAGTATTCTGTCTCATTCGCTGGAAATGACCCCGGAAAATGGCCGGGTCTCCGTCCAGGCCCAACTCAATTTGGGGACCATGCAACTGGTGATCCAAGACACCGGGGTGGGAACTCCCAAGGACGAGCAACCGTTGGCAGCGGAATCGCCGGACGTCTCAAGTCCAGAAGCTCCCAAACGCCACCCTTGGCTGAGGCTGGCTTTAGCCCAGGAATTGATGCGCCTCCAGAGTGGCACTTTTGACTGGGAGAGCCCCGTTCCCGAAGCCGGTTCCAAATTTCCAGGAACACGCTTCCTCCTCAGCCTCCCACTACCGGATGCCGGTCTGACCTGCCAACCAACGGTCCAGTCCGAGCCCCCACATTCCCCGATTGATTCCGTGCCCGCCACAACTAGCGAGGAAGAGTCCTCGATTAAAGAGCAACCGCTAATCCTGCTGGTCCAAGACAATGCCGAACTAGCGCTCGGTATCCAGCAGAGCTTTGCCCCGGATTATCGGACTATCCTCGTTAAAGATGGAGCCCAAGGGCTCATCCAGGCCCGCGAAACGCTGCCCGATGTCGTCATCGCCGAGGTGATGCTACCCATACTGGACGGCATCGAACTCTGCCGTAAGCTCAAGAATGACGAGCTGACCAGCCACATTCCGGTCATTTTGCTGACGGCCCAGGACTCGGAACCGGGCCAACTGCGCGCTTTGGAAGCCGGTGCGGATGATTACCTTCTGAGGCCCTTCAAATTATCGCTGCTCAAGGCCCGCGTCGACAACCTGCAGGATTCCCGCCATAAGCTGCAGGAACTCTTCAAGCGGGTCAAACAACTGTACCCGCGCGACCTGGCCACCAATCAAAGCGACGCCAAGTTTATCCGTCGCGTCATCGACCTGGTGGAGGAAAACATGGCGGATTTGGATTTTGACCTTGAAACCATGGCCCGCCAGCTGGCCGTAAGCCGGAGACAGTTGTTCCGTAAACTCCATGCCGCGGCGGGCTGCAGCCCGAACATTTTTATTCGCACCTTGCGTCTGCGGCGCGCCGCCCAATTGCTGATGGAATCCCAAATGACCGTAACCGAAATCACTTACGCCGTCGGCTTCTCGGACCTGAAGTACTTTCGCACCATTTTTCGGGAGTATTACGGGGTGGCTCCGGGGGAATATCTCAAGCGTTCGAAAACGCAATGACCGCGCCAAGCTGCCGGTCGGAGTATGAATAAGACGACCTCGGTGATTTTGAATGGCCAGTGTTTATGAGTGCCTTGAGGCCCTGTTTAGTGGGCCGGAATGATCTCCGCCGTCCGCCAGATTGCCGGGCCGAGCAGGCCGGATTCCAGCAATGGTGAGTCTTTTGAATAAGGACGCCAGGTTTCAAACGTGAATCGCCCGGTGGGACTGGGTTTGCCCTCCAGGAGCCACGGCGGCCACGCTTGAAGTTGGTCGCCTTTCCATTCGCAATCCGCCGGCAAGTGTTCGTCGCCAATAATCCGGTTCGGCCAGAGGTTGGAGACCCTCACCACCAGCTTATTCAGGCCCGCCTTCGCAGCCGCGGTAACGTTCACGCGGAACGGCGGTTTCCACAGCACGCCGAAGTCTTGGCCGTTTAAGGAAACCTCCGCAAAGTTTTTCACCGCACCAAGGTCCAGCCAGAGTTCGCGGCCAACGGAAAGCCGAGCAGCGGGGATTTCAATTTCCTTTTCATAAGTCGCGCTGCCGGAAAAATAACGCACACCGTCATTGGCGCTGTCGGTCCACGAAATCAATTTGTCCATCGTGACTGAGGGCGGCGCGCCCCAGTTTGGCGGGAAATTCAAGGTCCAAGCGCCCGCAATCTCCTGCGGCGCCGGCAAGTTGGTCGCATCCGCCTGCAGAACCTTGCCGGCGGCGGTTTTCAATTCGACGTGCCCGTTGCCCCAGGCTTTCACCACCGGCGAACCATCGGCCGTAAGGCCCGCTTCCCATTGCCATCCCGGGCCGACCGTCGTGTTCGCCGGCAGCGTGAGCATTTCGTTTTCCTTCACCTTCGCGTGGCCTGGCTGGTCGTCGAGCCGATAATCCACGCGCAATTCCTTGGTATGCATTATTGCCGGGTCGCCTCCGAAAGCGTCGTGGCCGACCTTGACCGCCAATTTGCCGTCGCGCACCAGGCTGGAAAGTCTCGCCGTCACATCCAACTCGCCCGCACCATCCGTGGCCGCGTAAACCGCGTGCTGAATTTCCAACTTCGACATGGGACGAACTGCGGCGGTGCTCTCGACGGCGACGACATGATCCGCACTGCCAGTAGGCCGGCGAAAGATGACGAACACCGATCCGGCCGGGTCGAAATCCAACCGCACGGTGGTGCGTCCGTCGAGGGCGCTCCAAACCGGCGCAGGTTCCATCGCGCCGGTGTCGGCATGCCAGAGTTCGGGCATCCTGCCGCTGACGCGGAACGTGCATTCGGCGGAATCAGATTGCCGTCTTTGATTGGACACGAAATAAATGTCCGCCGCAGGATCCGCCCGGTGGGCATAGACCAACTGCGTGCCGGCGGCTGCGCCCTGAAATTCAAAATCTGGCTTCAGGTCATGGGCGGCGAATACGTCCGCAAGGGGTTTCCCCCAGATGACGTGACCTTTGCCGAAATCATGTTCCAAAACGGTCTTGCCGTCGCATGGCCCCCATAGTTCATCGGCCATGGATGTCACCTGCCGGTCGCATTCAGGATAACCTGCCAAGCTGGGCGAATGTTGGGGGCGCGTCCCCACGACCGTCGCCCCGGCACGCACGAGTTCGCGGAGGCAACTCAGCACCGGAGGCGTCAGGTTGATATCGTCCGGTGGCAAGATTAGCACGGCGTAATTTGCGCCGCTCGCGAGCGTGAGCCGGTCATTCTTTACCGTGGCCCCCTGCAGCAAGACATCGGCGTCCACGGCATCATAATCGTAGCCGGCCGGCAATGCTGGCTGGTTGGCCCGGGTGACCACCGGCGCGCTCTGGCCGTCAAAATACGCCGCGTCGGCCACCGCCCGACCTTGTTGCAAAAGGAATTGGCAACGTGAAAGGTAACTGATCCACGCCTGGCCTTGATTCCACCAGGTCAACGTGCGCTCGAAATTGATGCCAAACGGGCCCATCGTCATGCCCGGCCACCGGTTGGTCCACGGCTGCATCGCATAACGGTGGAAAACGTAGCGATTGATGCCCTCGCAAAACATCAGGTCGCCGAGTGGCTTGAGCGCATACGGGTCGTCCTGCCAGCGTCCGTCGTTGGGCCACCCGGTGAACGACTCGGCGCCCACGATCGTTTTTCCATAAATATGCGCCACGGACGCCGCCAACTTCACCGAGGGATCCCCCTGGCTGCCCGCCCAAAATTCGCCCATCACGACGTCGTCCGGCCTGCCACATTGCAGCGATTCAAACGGCCCGGTGTAGGGTTCAATCGCACTGGTCAGGCCATGTTGATGGCAAAGTTCGCTAAAGTGACCGTAGTAATTCTCGGCGAATAAATCGGCAACGGTCCGCCGCATGTCCCAGAGAAAACGTTCCGTGACGGCCGGATTGTCCACCAAGCGGCGGGTGAAGCTGGGCAAATATGGCAGCGGGTCATAACCGCGCCGTCTTTGAAATTCCTCGCGGAAACCAGCACTCCAGTCCTGATTGCCAATTTCGTAGCTGTCAATTAGCGAAGCATCCAGCGTTTTGCCGGCGAGCGGGCCGACGTCAGTGAGGACTTTCTGCATGAAACCTTCCCAGTGCGCGTCCAGTGCCTCCTTGCTGAACTTGTCGCATTCCAAGCCCTCGCCTTCCTTGGGGGCGGGATGATTGTTAACGCCAATTGGCGTGTAGCCAAGGCGCAGAATGATCCAGTGGCCCGGCGGCACATCCCACTGCAGCCGGCCGCCAGTTCCCAGCTTCGTGGTCAAATCCACCACCCCGTCGTGAGGGATCGCCCTGGCGGCCGAGGGAATCGTTGCCGTCGGAGGTTGGACAAACGTGCGACCCGCCAGGGTGTTATCGAACGAGCCTAACGCAGCCAGTTGGTTCGTGCTCACCGGGAAGACGAGCGTATCGCCCTGCCCCACCGTCACCGTGGCGGAGTTCCCGTTCAGTGTAAGGTCAACCCGTAATTGTTTGAGGGCAAAAGGTGCCGGGTCCCCACCCATTTCATCGTTGTTTACCACCACTGACTGGTGGCCGCTCTCAATCAAACCCGTGAGCTTGGCCGTCACCTCGGCGGAGCCACCGCCATTTTCCCCCTCGTAAACGGCCCGTTTGATTTCCAGCTTCGCAGGTGTTTCCGCGGAGCTGGTTTCGGTCGAAGGATCTGGAAAGGCAAGCACGGCAATATCCTGATAAAAACCCAGCGTGATTGGCGGTGACGGCAACACCGCCTCAAAATTGGTCGGGCCGGTAACCGTAATTTCACTCGCAGTGAGCCGCTGCATGGCATTGGTCACCGTGTTCCACGGCCCGCCGCTGCTGGACCACCCAGCGCAATTTTCCACGCACAGTTTGAGCCCCAGCCGGTTTGCCTCCTCCACGGCAAATTTGAAATCGTCCCGCCAGGCTGAACTCATGAAAGGCACCTCTCCCCGCGGGATGTTGCAGTCAACGTTCACGACGGTTGCACCGCCAAGCCCGATTTTTTTCATCGCTTCCAAATCGGTCGTGATGCCTTCCTTGGTGATGTTGCCGTTCATCCAATGCCACCACGTCTGTGGCCGGGCTGAATCCGGCGGGTTAAGGAAGCCCGTTGCCAGCGGCTCCTCCGCAGCTACGGTCAGGGCTAAACTCACCAGCGCAAAACCAAGAGAGGGACGCAATACTCTAAAGATCAATTCCATGGATTCGGCTTACCGGCATACCCCGCGGAAGAGTAGGTTGACGACCATACTTGATGAAGATCCACGTCGGGCCTCTTGCCCGAAGTGGCGCTTCCACCCCAACCTGCCAAATTTTGGGTGCTGGGTTCCAACCATTTCATGGCGGAGACATGACCATCGGCAAAGGAAAACTGGCCATGATTGCCGTGGCGGCTCGCCGGCACATTGCGCCAACTGGGGCCAATATCCTTATAATTTACCGCATAGTAGCCATCGTCTATGCTACTGGTCGCCGGGTTGTTGTTCGCCTGTTCATCAACAAAAAACGACGCCATGGAAGGGTTGGGATCCCGGATCAAAGTGAACTTGGTGTTCTCCGGGATGCCCACATGAACTTGATTGCCGTTGCCACCCGGATCGTCATTATTTCCCATCATGCAATTCAGTGAATAACTGCGCGCCCGCGGCACGCCATTCATCCCGGCCAGATTCACCAGGTCCGCCGGACAACGGTAGTTGTCCACGTTTCGGTCATACTGATACAGCAGTCCAGTGCTGATGTACGTGGTGTTGGTAGCCCCGCTGGGTGGGTAGTTACCACCGCCATTAACACTCCCAAGTACCCAAGCCAGGGAAGGGTCCGTCACGTCAGCCGCGTTCGGGACGATGGCGTCATTATTGTCACTGGCATAAATATGCGCCGCGAGCGTCAACTGCTTCAAATTGTTGAGACAGCTTACGCCGGTCGCCCTCTGCTTGGACTTGGATAAGGCAGGCAGGAGCATTGCCGCCAGGATGGCGATGATGGCAATGACGACCAATAGCTCAATCAGCGTAAAACCGCTTACTCCACGTTTTGCTTCTTGCTGATTCATGGTTCGGTCCTTTCGGAAATGATCCCCGGATTCAAGAACCCGTCTGTTCCTCCGGACCGCCAAGCTGCCCAAAGCAACGGTTTGAAAATGCATGTGTTGATTCTGGTGATTCATTGAATGCTATCAACACGCCTGGACTAGATCGCGGGAGTCTCGTGCCAAACATCGGGTGCAAAAGTGCCAAGCCCCCGCAAAGATCACCGCCCCGCCCAGCTTTCCGCCGGCAAGCCTGTCTCTTCACCCAGCGCGGAGGATCTGGCGCTTAGTTGGCTTCGTTTAAGGAGATCAATTGGGGAGTGCGTCAGCCGGCGGGCTTCGCCGGGATCCGTTTTAGGTAGGTTGCTGCCGTCCGATTTTGCGGCTGGATCTTCAACAATGCCTGCATGGCGTCTTGGGCGTCCAGCCAGCGCCCTTGCGCCACCAGTGCCCGGGCCAGGATGAAGTGGGCGTCCGGCAGAAAATATTTGAGGCCAATCGCCCGGGCCGCCGAAGCTTCCGCTTCCTTCGGTTTGCCCTTCCGCAATTGCGCCGCCGCGAGCCCCAACCAAGCCAGGGGCTCCTGTTCATTCATCACCAAGGCCCGCCGCGCGATCTGTTCCAACGCATCCCACTCCCTCAGCCGGAGCAACAGCAACCCAAGCCGGCGCAAGGCAAGTGGATGCGTCGGATTAAGCCGGTTCACTTCGCCCACCAAAGCGCGCGCCTGGCCGAAGTCTCGCTGGGCGATTGCCAGTTCCGCGCGCGGCAGAAGCGAAGCGACGCCTGGCGGTATTGACTCCAGCACCACCTCCAGCGTGTCGGCGGCGCCGGACAATTGATTCAAAGCCAACTGGCATTGGAACAGCGCATAGCCCACTTCCACCCGCTCCGGAAACTCCCGAAACAAACGATCCAATACCGGCAGCGCTGCCGAATAACGTGTCGCTTCCATGGCCGATTGGACGAACCGCCAGTCGGATTCGCGGCGCCATGCCGCCGTAGCCGGATGATCCGCGGCTGGCGCCGTGGTTTCCACGTCATGCCGGGTTTGAATTCCCAGTTGTGAATCCCATGAATCCACCCGCGTGATTTCCGGAGTGGCGCGGAAAGCTTCAACCAAGACCCGTCCTTCCATGTCGTCACCAATGGGCAGTCCAAAACAGGTGAGAATGGTCGGGGCCACGTCCAAAACCCCGGCCCCGTGCAGGAGCGCATCGCGGGCAAGGTTGGGACCGCAGGCCGCAAAAACGCCGTACGGCGATTTCCAAGACTCCTCGTCGCCCCGCCCAAAGCCGGCGGGCGGCACGCCTTGCGTGCGCGCGCCATGGGCCGAAACCAGCATCACGGTGGCATCCTTCCCGGCGAGCAGCACCAGTTGATGCAACATATTGTCGAGTATTCGGCAGGTCATGTTCACGACCCCTTGGTAGAATTCAAACTCCGGCGGGACGGGATCGCCCGGCTTGAAAAGATGGGGCGGGATGAAAACCTGGCTGATGGGACCGAGGGCAGCGAAGCGCACGGCCGCAAAGTCCCATGCTTCTTGTTTCAATAAATCCAGCAGCGCCATCTGGTAAGAATAATCGGCCGCCAAATACAGACGCAACTGCCCGATGCGATGATCCCGTTTTTGGTCGATTCGTTTCCATTCGGGGATATAACGAGAAATCACCGAGGCATCGAGTTGTTCCGGGCTTGACCTTTTGGGATCGAGTTGTGCCCGCAGCGTCTCGGGCCAGTACGTCCCGGGGGCCGCTGGCGGCCACGGCCTTATGCCCGGGCCGGCGGTGGGTTCGGGGTAGCGGTCAGAAACCAGGATGCAATTACCAGTTTTCTCGTCGTGACTGGCGGGCCACCCCGCCACCACGCTCCGCCTGCCCGTGTGCGCCAGCATTTGCCAAAGCGCCGCTGTCCGTCGAGCCGTTGCAGAAATTCTCACCGCCCGGCCATCCGGGACCAGTTCCAAGTCGTGACAAACTCCGTGCTGCCAGGCGCGTTTGCCCGTCATGATCGACGTGCATAACATCGCTGGCACCAACGGTTGGACGGATAATAACTCGCCAGAAACCCCTGCTTCCACCAGCCGGTTCAAAGCCGGCATTTTCCCGGCATCAAGCAAGGGATGCAGAACTTTCCAATCGGCGGCGTCCCACTCCACTAACAATAAGCGCCCGGGCATATTTAATACTATTGGGAAACTATTTTCCTTGATCGTACGCGGCTTTTTTCCAAAATCCAGTTGATTCGCCTTGAGCTGCCGCGGGGCCGCCTGATCTCCCATCCATGACCGAACCACATCCAGCCGACTTGATTGTGCGCGAACCGTCTCCCACGGAGACCGGTCGCGTGCTGCATCTGTTTCGCACCGCGCCCTTGCCACGCCAGGCGCGCGCGTTTGTGGCCGTAAAAACACGGCCCTTGGAACGCTTTATCGCAGCGGCGGCCTGGTGGCCCATGGGGGACACGCTTGCTTTCCGGCTGGCCGTCCAGCCAGGCAGCGCGGCCCGACTCGCGGCCTGCGGTCAATTGCTCCAACACCTTGCTGAAGGTGGACGCGCCTTTGGCATGAGAAACATGCAATATGCCGATCTGCTGCTCGACGATAGCGAATGGGTTCCCTTGCTGAAGGAAAACGATTTCGTGGTCTTACATTCTGAGCGGTTCTTTGAAGTGTCGGCCCGGGAGTCATGGGCGCGCACCGTGGAAATCGCCGAACGCCTGCACGATAAATTCCCCCCCACCTGGCACACGGAATCCATCCGCCAGCATCCGCCGGAAACCATCCTGGATTTCATTGAACCCTACCACTTGATGCCGGCTGAGGAGGTACGCGACCGCTGGCGCGAAGATTGCCCTTACGGCTTTGAACTCGATTTGTCCGCCATCCTCTTCGACGGTGCGCGTCCACTGGGCGTGTCCTTGATGCGCCGCAAGCTGGACATGCTGTGCGTGGATGTCCGCGTGGTGCAGGCCGGAAACCGGTTATTGAACTCACTGGGAAATGTGGCTTTGCTCCGGCACACCGGCGTGACGTACGGCTCCGTGCGCCGGGACATCACCCGCCTTCAGTTTCGCGGTGGCGAAAGGGAACACCGCGAAACCGCCAACCTGGCCATGCGAATGGGCGGAAATGAGTTACCCCCACGCCATACCTTCGCCCGGAGCCTGTGATCCTGGCCGCAAAACCACGACTCCAAGAAAAGAGGCGGTTGGATTGCTCCAACCGCCTTCGTGAATTAGTTTCGAGCGCCGCCTATTGTTTGGCGCGGAAGAACTGCGCGGGACTCGTCGGACTGACGATGTAGGGCGAGGTGGCCGCCGTGTTGGTGAGCCACGGCCCCGGCAGGTTGGTTGCTTGCAGCAGCATTCCGCCCGTCCATCGCACCTGAACGCTGCCCGCCACCGGGGTAATTGTGAGGGCCGGTGGTACAGGCTGACCAAGAGCACTCTCGTAGAGAGCGTAAACCTGGTTGGAAGACAAGGTCGAATCGAATATCGCCACCTCGTCAATATTGCCGTTAAAGTTATTATTGCCAATGGCCCCCCCCGAAGGAAAGGCGCCAATGTATTCCGGGGCATTAAAGGTGCCCGGCGGATGGTTATACGTATGGACGGCAGATTCCATGCCGTCGTCGGCATTTATGATGTACAGCACGGCATTGGTTGGTGAAACTGCCAAAGCAACCAGCGACCATTCATCGTGGGGAGCGGTAATGCCAGAATCCCAGGTCCCGACATTATAGTCGTTGTTCCAACTATATCCGATGTCGCCGTCATCTATCCCATTGGTGTTGTCGGTGTACGATCCGTCATAACGAAGGCCGTAAACATTGGTGCCAACGCCCGCAGAAAACACAATTCCGGCGTTCCCCTGATTGAATTGCGGATATATCCAAGCCGTGATCGTCACGGTGTTGGTATTCAAGTTCCACGGCGGCAGCGTGATATAGGCATTCGTGTCGAGGACTGAGAATGCCCCCGCATAATTCGTGCTGGTAAATCCTGCGAAACCGGTCGCTGGCGTTGGCCCGGATTGTCCCAATACCGGATTTGTTTCATAGCTGCCAGTTTTTCCGCCAATGAAATCCCAGGCATTGGTGCCGGAAATTTCGTCCATTCGGTAGTAGTCCACCGCCCCGTTGGCAAGCACCGCAGACTCGTAAAGCGAACCGTCCGGATACGCCACCCCTAGCAGAGCCACGCCACTGGCAACCGACTGGTAGGGCGAGCCGACAATCGCCGAGTATTTACCAGCCTCGGCAGGACTCACACTTGAGATGAGCAGATTGGTGGTGGTGACGCCTGAATATACTCCGCCATTGATGAGACCGGCGGCATTAAACTGCCACTGGTTGGTGATCGTTCCACCGCCAAGGTCGGTGACAGTGAACTGTGCCGGGTAACCAGCATAAATAACCTGCTGGAGGGGGATGGGGCCCACCACCCCGGCGCCCAGCACCGTCAAAGTCGCCGGCGGACTGCTCGTGGAGCCATAATTATTGGTCAACACCACCACATAATCAAGCTGGTTGGCCGGTAAAACATTGGAAATAATCAGGGTCGGCGTGTTTGCCCCGGAAAAGTCGCCCGCGTTTGGCACGTTGGTATAATGACCGCTGCCAACGGCGCCCGCCATCCATTGATACGCCGGCGTCGGGTTGCCCGAGGCGAACACGTTCATGGTTACGGTCGAACCGGCCACCGCCGTTTGATTGGTTGGTGGCACGATAATCACTGGATTAATGAACCCCGTATCGCCGGTGACGATATTTGATCCGGCTATGTCTTGATAGGCGTAATCAATTATGGTTAGTTCAGCGGTTGGTTGGGTGTAATTTAAATCCAAATGCACCCAGCCGTAATTGGTCACGGCTGGCGTGAAGCTGTTGTCCACCATGGCCAGTCCCACATAACCATTGGTTTCCCCACTGGTGGGCCACTGGCCCACCTCAGTGGTTTCACCATTTTGACACAGGTAACCTTCATTCTTGCCATGTTCGTCCCCCCCCGGGTCACCGATGGAGAGCGGAAACGCGCCGACTGTGAATTGGCTCGTTATGGTTGTGCCGATCGGGGTCACCGGCACTCCGTTACTATCATTGCTGCCCGGGTTCGCCGGGTACCCCGGGTTCGTATCCAATTCGTTAAGCACGTACGGGGTCGGATTTGGAAACGATCCGGGATAGGATGATCCGGAACCGGTGTAGGTACCCTGGACGCATGGTTTGTTGGCATTGTTGGCGTCAAAGAATACCCGGTAGTCGTTTGTTCCGTCATCGTTCAAATCCAAGTTATAGCCGCTCGAGCTGGGGTTGTAAGCTTGATTGACGTAATAGTAGTGTATGGCTCCGTGAGCCATGCCCGCCGCCAGCATGGAACTGGAGGCGATCAAGATTGTTTGTTTTGTTTTCATAGGGGGGGGGTTGCTTTGCTAGTACTGGCAGGCTCAGTCGCGGATCCCCGCCCCGAGGCGGGGTATCGGCATCAAAGGAATCATAATGTTCTCTGAGTGCTTGCTTTGATTATTAGAAACATTGCATTTCACCTTTGGATCGACGGGCAGGTTACGTTTTCCAACGCCATAACCCCTCATTGCGTCAAACCAGCCGGGCTGCCAACGGTAGTAAGGCATATTGTGATTCAGGTGATGGTTGAATCATGCTCGAATTGCGTGGATAGAATCGCGGGGGTCTCGTGCCAAATGCCGGGGGTAGGAGTGCCATACCCCGGCGCCGCTTACCACTTCAACCAAGGGTTCGCCAGCCAATGACAGATCAAATCGCAGAATAAGGCACCCTGTGCCCCGATGAATCGCGCTGAATTCAATCGCTCGATTACGTGCCAATCGAGCCGAGCGATGCTCGGCGCTCCGCCAACCTGGGGAAATCGGTCCCCTGCGGACATTTTATCGGCCCGCCGGCGGCGCCGCTTCGTCGTACAGGCGTTTCACCTGGTCGTTGACCGGGTCGCTCCACCGGGCGCGGAAGAGCAGGATGTCTCCCGCAGCCGCCGCGCGCTTCAGCTCCGCCCAAGGTGCTTCCAGCGGCGTCCATCCACCACGCGCAGCACGGTGAAGGCATCCGGATAGACTTCGCGCACCTCCGCCGGTGTGCCGGTGCAGCCTTGCGGATAACCGATGGGATGCCGCATTTCCTGCCCCTCCACGTCCCACACAATCAGTCCCTTCGCGTTCAGGCGCTTCGCCACGCGGATGGAATTATCCGTGTAGCACAGCATGGCGGCCGCGAAACCGGCCCGTCCCGCCGCCGACGTCACGTCCAGCGTGGGATCAGCAGCCAGCCGCGGGGATTGTGCGGGTAACCGGCGGCCGAGGTGGCAAAGAAGACCGTGGCGATCGCGCGGTGATCCTTCCAGGCGAGTTCGGGCGGATGACGCTGCACAAACGCGTCCAAGGCCGGCGCCGCCAGATCGCGCAGTGAGACATCCGCGAGCCCGATGCGCAAATGCATGCAGCCGCAACTGGGCATCGCGCAGCAAATTGGAGGAGCCCGCATTAAGACCGCTGAGACCTTGCGCGTCGAATTGAACCATCTGCCCCGGCGCAACTGCCCTGCCAACCAAGGTG
>CAYTJG010000007.1:29769-47037 GCA_964437865.1 uncultured Bifidobacteriaceae bacterium
CTGTGACTGCCTTCAGAGGATCACCGCCTCATTGCACGCGAACCTTGTAAAACTGAACGGCGTTCGTCGGTGCAACGGAATAAGGTGAAACAGCAGCGGCGTTGGTAATCCAAGGGCCGCTCAAATTGGTCGACTGCAGCAACACACCCCCACTCGGGTTCCATGATATTTGCAGGGCGCCACCGGACTCGGTGATCTGCATGTTCGTCGGGGGCGCAATGCCCGTAGAGGCAGCATACAGGCCCTGCAATTGGGTTTGGGACAGCGCGGTGTTGTACACGGCCACATCATCCAAAATCCCATTATTAAACGCCCTTGATTCCGGTGCGGCGGAATCGGTTCCGATCAGCCCGCTGCTCCCGAAACTTTGGTACACGTGATTGTACGTATGGGTTGCCGAAAGGATGCCATTCGTGTTCATCAGATAGATCGTGGCATTCGTCGGCGTGACCACCAACGATACGAATGACCACTGGTTAAACGGGGGCGTCAATCCCGAGGACCAATTGTAGGTGTTGGCATCATTGTTCCACGTGTAGCTCAAAGTGTGCTCGCCACTGGCATCGAGATTCGCGGCATAACCAAAACCAACCGCGGTATCTCCACCCCGGCAGAATATCAAACCAGTAAAGGCAGCCGGGTCCTCAGCCGGGTTGATCCAAAGGGAAAATGTCACACTGCTGCTGGCCAAGTTCCACGCCGGGCAGGTCAGATAACCCGGGGGATTAACATCAAAGGCCTGAACGGCCAGATTCGTGGTGGGGAATCCAGGAAAGCCGTCAGCCGGCTGGGGACCGGTGATGCCATCAAAACCATTCGCCATGCCGGCTCCGAAGAGCGCGTTGTAGCCGCCGACAGAATCATAAGCGACGGCATCGCCCGTTGAGGGGTCGGTTGTTTCATTAAACTCATAAAATGCCACCGGCTTGCCCGCCACAACCGACGATTCATAGAGTCCTCCGCTAAGGGCCACCAACTGGACTGGCGCCACGCTGCTGGTCACCGAGCCGGCGTTGTTGGTGACTACGACAAAATAGTTGGTGAAGTATGGCGGGGTGGGACTGCTGATCGTCAGGGTGTTGGAGACCGAGCCCACGATGCCATTGCCATCGGTGAGGGCTTGAAAGACATTGTTCCGGCTGACAAACCACTGGTACGACAGGGGAGTGGTTCCCGAAACACCGACATTCAAGCGAATGGAATTGTTCGGGAAAAGCTCCAGCGATGCTGGCTGCGTGGTAATGACTGGCACCGCCCCCTTGGTTCCAAGCCCCGCCGAGTAGAGGTTCAGGAGCTCATTGGGGCTTAACGAGCGGTTAAAAACCGCCACTTCGTCAATGGTTCCGGCAAATTGAAAATTTGGCGCCGTCGGATCATCGCCAATGTATGAGAGATCGCTGAATGGTTGGGGTGGATTCCCGTAGACATTTACGGCGGAGCGCACGGTCTGGGCGGTATCGTCATAAACATAAATTGTGGCATCGGCGGGTGTTATCACCAAGGCGACAAATGACCAGTCGCCCGGGATGGGGGCGAGGCCTGAATCCCAACTATAAGTGTAATAGTCGTTGTTCCAATGGTAGCTCAGCGTGCTATTGCCACTCGCGTCAGTTTTGCCGCTGAAATTGAGGCCGTTAGCACTAATTCCGCGACTGAAAACAATGCCGGCACCGTTCGCCTCGATACCACTCGGATTAATCCACGCCGTCATCGTTACGGTGTTGGTGTTTAGATTCCAAGGGGCGGCGGTGATTTGGCCATTTACATCATCGGGAATACACTGGCCGCCGTAGTTGGTGGCGGAAAACCCGGCGAAGCCTGCGCTCGGCAGGGGCCCGTTGATGCCGTTAAAGCCGTTTTGCATGTCGCTTCCATAAACTCCGTTATAGGCCCCAACATAATCAAAAGCCACCGGGTTGGTGGCTGGATCCGTCGTCTCATTGAGTCGGTAATACGCCCACGGTCCCGCAGCCAGGACGGCGCTTTCATAGGGCTCCCCCGTGGTGGGAACCACGGTTAACACAGCCGTGCCGCTGGTGGCCACCCCATGAATATTCGTCACCACTACGCTGTAATTGCCGGCGTTTTGGGCTCCGAGATTGGCCACGGTCAAATTGGTGGAGCCTGAACCGGAAATGCCGCCGCCGTCAACCAAACGAGTGCCATTAAGAAACCATTCGATAGTTGGGGGAGCAGAGCTGGCCAAGCCGATGGAAAAATGAGCGACGCCATTGGAGTAAATACTCAGCGACGTCGGCGTTGGGCCCGTGATTAAGGCCGCGGGAATAACCACCTCCGTGGCGGGCGGCGCGCTGACCGCCACACCCAAAATGTTGGTTACCACCACGATATAATCCCCAATGTTGTTGGTGGAAGCGTTGGTGATGGTCAAAACCGGCGTGGTGGAGCCGGAAATGTTTCCGGAGTCGGTGAGCGGAGAATAAACTCCGCTGCCAATGATGCCCTTCTCCCATTGATAGGCGGGAGCCGGACTCGCCAGCGCCTCCACAGCTAAGGTTAGCGTGGCCCCGCCAGAATTGGTCTGGGAGGACGGCGAAGCATAAATGACCGGAGCGCCGAGAACGTTCGTTTGCCCCGCGATAAGCGTCTCGTTGGTGGTGGTGTCATAAGCACAATCGATCACTTCCATCGTCGAGGTGGCACTGGAACCGGTGGCATTCAGTTCTATTCGGACCCAGCCAAAGTTCGTGCCCGCGGCGCCCACCATCTCCAACCCCACAAAAGCTGTGGTGTCCGCGTTTTGCGGCCAGTCACCACTATTCTGCTGGAGGGTGCCTGACGATTGCGGTGTGAGAAAGGCGGCGTCTATGTTGGTGCCGAAAAACGTCATGGGCTCTCCCGTGTCCGAATTGGCGCAAACATAGGCACCCGGGGTGGGAGCATTCCCAGTGGGATTATTATTGATATAGGGCTTGGCGGAATTGTTTAAGGAGTAGCCGAAGGAGAATTCTTCTGTGCCGGACTGATCAATGGCAAAACTGGCCGAAGACGGCGAGGTGGGATTCACCGTTATATCCAGAACGGTGTAAATAACGGCTCCTTTGGCCATGCCCATCGCGAGCGCGGATGCCGACAGGACAGCAATACTTGTTTTCGTCGAGTTCCTATGTGTTTGAGGGTTCATGTTTTGTCGGGGGTGGCCAAAGTAGCAGGGCATTTTGTGGTTCAGGTGAAAAGGAACAGTATCGATTAGCTTCGAAGCGATCGCGGGGTTTTCGTGCCAAAAGGCGGGGGTAGGAATGCCAAAGCCTGGGTGGAAATCACCGAAGCTTGGTGGCTGCTGGCTCATCAGGAAGGACTTGCGATTTCATTGGCCAACGCTGGATGATCGCCAGCCGGTCAGGAGGGCCAGAAAGACCCGGACGCATTAACTCCTGGCCGCGAACCGAGCCTCGATTTCCGCGGGCCGAGCAATGCTCTAAAGCGGACGAATTAACATGCCACCGTTACTCATCCCATCCCTGGCTAACAATCGGGACGTGCGAAATACCCAACCATCGGCCGATGACGGTCGTTTAGGCCGGCAGTTCTTTCGGCGGGCACAACCGTAACCGCAAGCCCCTTTTCGCTGCGGTCGTGGAAGGGGTTCCTTGGACGCCTTTTGGTGCTTTACTTCACTGTGATTTCGACCAAGGCTTGGCCTGTGAGTAACGACCAAGCAGGCACGCCACCACCGCCGATCGCACCACCCCCGTTGGTGCCGCCCCCGGCCCTGCCCTTGCTTGCCCCGGAACCGCCCGTCGCCCGGCCTGGCGGCGGCCGCAGATTCCTCGCCACCTTCCTCGGTCTATACCTCGCCTTGCTAATTGCCGGCGCCACCCTGAACCTGGTGAGCGACCTGTGCGTCGGCCTCCTGCATCTCACGGTGCTGGATTTCTTCAGCACTGCGGTTGGTCTTTTCACGCTCCTGGGCGCCTTGGTGGTCTACGGGCTGATGGCACTCGCGCCCATGGTGCCCAAGCGCATCTTTCTCCCGGCCACGCTGATCATTCCCGGACAATTGGTCCTCGCCCTGCCCGTGCTGATCTACTTTTACGATTGGCCCCGGCTCATTGATGGCTTGCTCAGCGGGTTGACCGTCGCGGTGGGATGGGTGCTCCTCCGCTGGCTACAGGGCAGTTGGAAACTGCGCTGGCCCCTGGTGGCCGAATATCAACTGGGCGTCCGCCCGTTTAGTTTTCCCCATTTGGGCTGGTTCATTTTGTTGAACCTGTTGGTGGCCCTGCCGGCTGCCGGGCTATACCTGGCCGGCTGCGCCAGCCTGGCCGTAAGCCATTTTACCGAGGGCTTTGTGCATCTGCGGCCCGCGGGCATCATATTGCAGGCCCGCAAGTACGTGCGCGCCGACGGCCGCACCGTCGTGCTCATTCCCATGTCTCACATTGCCGACTCGGATTTTTACCGGAGCGTCTCGGGCAGCGTGAGCAGCAATTCCGTGGTGCTGCTGGAGGGGGTGACCGACACCCAGAATCTGCTGACCAACGGATTAAGCTATCGGCGCGCGGCCCGGGCGTTGGGCCTGGCCGAACAACATGAAGCCTTTAAAGTCACCGAGGGCAAGCTCGTGCGAGCGGACGTGGATGTGCAGGAATTCTCCACCAATACCATTGCCCTGCTGAACCTGGTGGCGCTGATCCACTCCCAAGGGATCAATCAGCGCACGCTCGCGCTGATCGAACAATGCTCGCCCACGGAGGAGATGCAACAGCAGCTTCTGGAGGACCTGTTGTTGCGCCGCAACCAGCACGTCTTGCAGGAACTTTTCAGCCGGCTGCCGCAAGCGGATAGTTTCATCATACCCTGGGGTGCCGCCCACATGCCGGGCCTGTCCCACGAGCTGCAAAAAGCGGGCTTCCATCTGACGGGCACCCGCGACTACCTCTCGATTCGTTTCGGCTCCAAAGGATCACCTATCCGCGCCCCCAGTGACTGGAAACCAGAGCGGCCGGATTAAGGCGAGCCAGAAAAATTTGCTGGCCGGTGCCGGGAACGGCTTTAAGCTGGACCGCATGTTCTCCCATTTTCGCATTTCGCTAGTCATACCGGCTCTCAGTTTGGCCGCCGGTTTGTCCAGTCCAGCCGAAGAATCGCCATTGCGGCGCGTCGACCCTGGCACCAACGAAACGGTGGCCACGCTGGAGGTATTCGCCGGCCAGCCGGCCGCCAACCGCATTCCCCGGGACCTTACCGGCAAGTTCGCCGAACACCTCGGGCAAAACATCTACAATGGCATGTTTGCCCAGATTCTCCGCAACCCCACCTTGGCCGCGTTCCCCTTTGCCACCGATGACATGGACCCGGACGGCACGGCGCTCTTTCAATCGGATCGCGACAAGATCAAAGAATCCCTGCAGCGGTTCGCCGCGCGCTCGGGCTGGCCCAAGGATGAATTGCCCGGCTTGGTGGCCGCTTATGAGGATGGATTGGCGGCCGGCTGGACCCGGCAAGGCTCGCGCGAAGATGTCGGTGTAAGTCCGGATACGGGCGAATACGGTGGCCGGGCACAGCGCGTGGAGGTCAAGTCCGCCGGCCAAGGCATCGCGCAGTGGACCTATCTGCCATTGCACCGCACCCGGAAATACGTGTATGAGGTCATGGCCCGCTCACCCAACGTCACCACCCTGGGGATTTCCTTGGCACCCGGAAGCAACTCCCCGACCGCTTTGGCCTCGATTTCCGGACTGACGGCGCAGTGGCAAAAGTTTACCGGCACGTTGGAAGTGAGCGGTGAGGTTTCCGCCGGGGACGCGCTGCAATTTGCGCTGACCGCGCAACAGGCCGGGCAATTCGTGGTGCAACACATCTTTCTGCAACCAGCCGACAACATCCAGGGCGCCGACCCGGATATCATTAAATTCCTTAGGGACGCCCACCTGCCACTACTGCGCTGGCCCGGCGGCAATTTTGTGAGCAGCTATCATTGGGAGGACGGCGTGGGCCCGGTGGAACAGCGGCCCACCCGGCCGAATTATGCCTGGGGCGCCATCGAGCCAAACCTGTTTGGCACGGACGAATTCATTGAGTTTTGCCGCGCGGTTGGCTGCGAGCCGATGATCTGCGTAAACGGCGGCGATGGCACGCCGGAAGAAGCCGCGCAATGGGTCGAGTACTGCAACGGCGCGGCCGACTCCCCCATGGGCAAACGGCGCGCCGCCAATGGCCATCCCGAGCCCTACGGGGTGAAATTCTGGGAAGTGGGCAATGAATTGTGGGGCCGCTGGCAGTATCATTGGACCACGCCCGCCGGCTATCTGGACCGTTACCAGCGATTCGCACCGGCCCTGCTCAAAGCGGATCCCGGCCTCAAGCTGCTAGCTTGTGGCGCGCCGGTATTCTGGAGTCCGGAATGGAACGAGACGCTGATCGATGGCGTGGGCGCACAGCTCCGCTGCCTCACCGACCATCCCCTGATCGGCGGCAGCGTGCCGGCCTCGACGGATCCCCTGGATGTTTACCGTGATTTCATGGCCGTGCCGGAGATCTTGGAGGGCAAATGGGCGCACACCCGCGACCAGATGCTGAAAGCCGGCGTGCGGGAACCGCACTTGGCCATCACGGAATTGCAGTTGTTCGCGAATGTTGACCGCGGCGGCGCGGCCGGCGAAGCCAAACTGACTCCGCACAACCTGCCGAGCCAGCCCACCATCACGGAGGCGGTTTATGACACACTGGTCTATCACGCGGCCGTCCGGCTGGGATCGTTTGTGGAATTGATCACCCATTCCGCCGTGGTGAATCACGGCGCCGGCTTGCGCAAAGAGCATGAGCGTGTTTATGCCAATCCCGCGTACTACGCCCAGGCGGGCTTTGCCGACTTCGCCGATGCCCGGCCCGTGCGAGTGGCGATCCACTGCGCCGTGCTCCAGGCGCCCCGCGTCATTTCGGACTTAAGCCAACACGTGCCCGCGGCTGCTTATGGCGCGGTGGACGCGTTGGCCGCCATCGCCACCAACGGAGATCTGCTGATCTCATTGGTCAACCGCCAGACCCAGCCGGTTCACTTGAGCACCGTGCTGGATGATTTTCAACCGGCCGGTCCGCTGGAGGAGTGGACGCTGGCAGCGGATGTTCCTTGGGCGGCCAACACGCTGAGTGCACCGGACGCCATCAAACCAGTCCTCTCAACGCTAGCGATTCAGAATGGGCGACTGGAAATGGACCTCAATCCGTATGGAATTGTGCGTTTACGAATTCCGGCCCAACACCGCAAAGCCTGAAACCAAAAGCGGCCCCGGGGAAATCCCGGGGCCGCTGGCCGTGGTTGCTACCGTACCCTCTGGTTGTTTGGCTCGAACAAACAGCCCACCTATTTTTTGGTGGATAAACGAAGCACGGTAAATGAATTGCCCGGGAAGGTGCGGGTGAGCGTGATACCGCTCAGATTCACCGCTTCCGTCTTGGGCGAGACTTTGGTCGGCTCCGCCAGCGAGTTCTCATCCGTCGGCGAGGCCGAGGTCAACACCGTGGCGGTGCCGTTGCCGGATAGGTTGGCCGCTCCCGACAGCTCCACGGCCGTCTCGACTGCGTCGGCGCTGGCGTTGACTACTTTCACAATCACGTCGCCCGACGCCTGGTCGGTGGCGGCCGTGGCATACAACGTGTTCATGGTTCCGCCGGCATCGTAATCCAGGTCATGGACCAGCGCTCCGTCCAGCCAGCACTTCAAGTGCTTTCCGCTCACGGTCAGCTTGAGGTCGTACCAGCGATCGGTCTCGATGTGGCCGGGCTTGGAATCCAAAGTGCCATCGGATTCGATGCCATCCTGGGTATTGTTCCAACCGCCGATATTCCACCAGACCCGGTCGTCGTCGGCTCCGATGCGGAACAGGATCAGGAAGCCTTCCGAGCCGGAGAGCTTCCGCGCTTTCAGGGTCACGGTGTAATCGGTCCAGCCGCGGTCGCCGACCAGCGCCCGAAGGAACTCATGCTCCGCCGTCTGCCGCAACACGCCCTCCGCCACCTCCCATTTGGCGCCGTCGCCCAACAGGCTCCAGCCTTCGCTACCCTTGCTGAAGTCGGAGGCATAAAGAACCTTGCCGTCCGGCGCCGTCACCTGGACATCTTTGAATTCCGCGGTCGTGTTCCAGGTTCCCACGCCGATGCGGCCGGTCGTCACCGGCGGCTGCAGCACGGCGCAGTCGGTCTTGGTGGGCAGGTACTCATCGCCGCGGTTTTCCGCGAACAGTTTCTGCACATAGTAGCTCGGCAGGCCGTACCAATGGGCGCTGTCGAAGTTGATGAGGTCCGGGTTCCACGCCCGATGATTCAAGTTCACCAGCAGCGGTGCGTAGCTGGCCATCTGCACTACGTCGGAATTTCGTTCCAGGCCGGTCATGAAGGCCGCTTCGCCGATCGCACCGCGCAGGTTTCCGAGCCCGCAGCGCTTGGTCACGGCATATTCACCCACAAACACCTTCGGGCCAGTCCGCTTGGCCTCGTCGTACTGGGTGGCATGGCGCATGAACCATTCCGGCGAGTCGTAGTAATGATCATCCACCAACTCGGGCTGCTCGGCGCCAAACTGGTCCCAGCCGTCCGCAATGAACTGGATGGATGGGTATTTATCCCGGATGGCGTGATAGAACAGCCGGTAATGCTCCACGTAGCCCGGGAAGCCACCGTTCTCGTTGCCAATCTCCATGTACTTCAGATTGAACGGTTCCGGATGTCCCGCCGCCGCGCGCAAGCCGCCCCAAAGCGAGTTGGTCGGCCCGTTGGCATACTCGATCGCGTCGAGGGCGTCCTGTACCCACTGGCCCATGCGGTCCATGGGGATGGTTTCCTTGTGCGACATGCCCACGTTGATACAGAACAGCGGTTCAGCCCCCAGATCCTCGGCCATTTGCAGATATTCATGGTAGCCGAGGCCGTGAGTGGCGTTGTAGCCCCAAATATTCCACAGCGGCGTGCGCGAATCCACGTTGCCGATGGTATTCTTCCAGTGGTTCATGTGCGCAAAATCATCGCCTTCCACCCAGCAGCCGCCCGGAAAGCGCATGAATTTGGGATGCAGTCCCGCCAGCGATTCCGCCAGGTCCACCCGCAGCCCGTGATCCTTCCACGTCTGCTGCGGCAGGAGCGATACCATGTCCAGATACAAATCGCCGGTTCCCGCGCCAGCCAGTTCCAGTTTCGCCTGCGGGTCGCTGCTCTCCGGCTTGAGCTCCACTGTGTGATATTGCCAGTCGCTGCCGATCCCGGTGACACTGCCACTGGCTAGGACCGCGCCGTTGGTGCCCAGGATTCTTACTGTCAGCTGGCCTTCAAACTTTTCCCCGCGCGCCGCCAGTTTCAGCGTGTAGGTGTCCCCCGCCACCATGTTCATGCCCCAATAGCCGCCATTGCGGAGGGTGAACGCGCCACCCACCTTGACCCGCAACGATTTTCGGTTGAAGGCATTCAGCGGCTTCGGCTGGCCATGCACATCCGCGGTGATGACCGTGGCTTCGCTCTTGCCGTCGGCGCTGGCAAACTCCCAGTTGTCGGGCGTGTCCGCGTCCTCAAACGACCGGTTGCGCACCAACTCCGGGTAGATGCCGCCATCGGCCGATAAATTGATGTCCTCAAAGAATATTCCCCACAAATGCGGGGAGATTGCGTGGGCCGGATGCGCCACATCCACCGTGATCTTTGCGGGTTCCGCCGCCACTGCCAACATCCCCGCCAACAGGGCGGAGGCCGGCCACACTATCAGTCTCGATTTGCTCATGTTGTTAGATCGTATTCAAAATCTTAGTCGTAATCTCCACCGCCCCGGTCCCCGCCGCGCCTGAACGGTACCGTCCAACGCGGCTGTTTTCACTCAAAAAACAGCCGCCGCACGGCCTCACTCCCACGGAAACCGTGCGGCGGCATTGCTACCGCAAACGTCGCTTAATGAACCAACCGGAAGAACTGCGAACCGGACGTCGCCGGCAACGTGACTTGCCAGGCGGTCCCGGTCCCGTTCAGCACGGGTACCGCCGAACTGTTGGTCGTCCAAGTGCCCGAGCTAAGGCTGCTCCGGGACAGCACTGTGTACGAACCGCCGGACGCCGGCCAGGACAGGATGACGTTGCCTGCGGACGCAGTGGCCGTGACCGTCACCCCGGTTGAGCCGAGCAGTGCGGAGGGTCCCAGCGCCTGCGTGGCCGCCACGTCGCTGGGCGACAGGACGCCATTGTAGATGCGGAATTCCGAAACGGTTCCCTGCATGCCCGGATCAGGCCATAGGTCGGCGCCGATCTTGTTCACCACAGGCCACACGCCCGCCATGGTGATGGTAATGCCATTGTCCACTTTGCACAGCACACCATTGGTGTAGTAGGCCAGATAGCCGGCCGGCGGGTTGAAGACCGCCACAATGTGGATATTCGTCTGGCCCGCAAGACTACCGTACTGGCCGTACTGATAATCCGCGTTGGCGTTGTCGGAATCCGAGATGCCAAAGATGGTGCTGCCACCCAATTGCCCCACATGGATATCGTAGGCGCCATCGTCGCTGGAGTCAGTCCAACCGAAGTCGAACAGCGCCGCCCAATAACCTTGCGATGAGGCAAAGCTCGCCCAGGCCTCCACCGTGACCGCCGGGTAGTTGTAGTTGGTGCCAATGCCCACGGTGCCATTGGTGAGAATGGTCGGGGGCAGGAGCAGGTAGTCCGGAGCCGGCCCCGTCTGCGCGGTGTTGGGAATGTTCAAGGTGCCGCCGGAAATGTAAGCGGCACCAGTGAGCGTACCGTCAGCTCCGCCCACGGAATCCGGCGCTGTGCCGCCGGCCGCCACGGTTCCCATGCTGGCAAAGTTATACCGATGCACCAAAGTCGCTGACACTGCCTGGGTCACCGTCACCGAGGCTGCATTGGTAATGCCCTGATAAATCGTGATCACCTGCGCCGTGCCGGCCTTCACACCCGTGATTTTGCCACTTGAGCTCGAGTAGGTGATCACATTGGTGTCGCTCACGCTCACCGTGAGGCCCGTGGGCGCGATTACACTGTTGCCGATGATGTCCCAATTGGTCAAACCGGCATAGTTGGCATACAATTTCACCGGTGCCGTCTGGAGTAATTGAATGCCCGAGGGCACGCTGATCGTCAACGACTTCAACGAACTGGTGAAGTTGGTCACCGCCGCCGGGATCGAGTTCGGTCCCGCCGCGTCACCAATGGCGATGCCTTGCGAAGTCAGTGCCCCATTATAAATGCGAAACTCCTCCACATTCACATCCATATAGGAGTCGGAGGTGTACAACGAGCGGCCAATATAGTTGTTGATACTGGCTACCTGGTTCATGGCCCAGGTGACCGCCGTATTCTTGCCCGCCAGGACGCCGTTGGTATAGACCGCGACCCAGCCGGCCGGCGGATTGAAGACCGCGGTGACGTGCAGGTTGGTGTGGTAGCTCAAGTTGCCATAAGAGCCGGCAGTGTCTTCCGGCCCCTGCCAACCCGGGTCAGCCCCCGTGATGCCGATGTGACCGGACTCCGGCTGCATGTAGATATAGTCCTCACCCGCGCCGCCGCTGTCCGTGTTGCCAAAACCGAATAGGAAGCAGGCACCGGGCAGGGCATCCGGGAACGTCACCCAGGTGTCAATCGTGACCGCCGTGTAATTACTGATGATACCCTCCGGCAGTTGGACATACTCGGAATTGCCGCTCGACAGTTCCACCACGTCATTGGTGAACGTGCCGCCCTCCGGCAACGTGGCCACCCAAGCGCTGCCACCGATCAAATCCGGCACGGAACCGTCGCTATTTGTTTGTGAGAAGCTATACCGATGGGCCAGCGCGGAGGCCGGTTGCACCACAGTGACAGTTTGCGTCGCAGAAATTCCGCCATACGAGGCAATGATTTTCGCCGAGCCCTGGCCGACCGCCGTGATGACGTTGTTGCTCGAGGTGGTCATCAGAATATTCGAGTTGCCCGATTGATACGTGGCAAAGAAAGAGATGTCCGGTGACCCGGTGATGCCGGACGCCGTCGCCGTAACGACCCCACCCTGGAAGGTCCCCTCCGTCATCTGATACGACGGCAGCGTGAATTGGATGCCAGTCACCGTGCCGTAGGAGATGTTGGTGGTGCCCGGACCATTCGCGTCAGAACCAGCCACCTGCAACCCATTCAACGCCCCGTTCCATATACGAAACTCGGTATACGTGATGTCCATATAGCTGTCGCCCGTGTACAACGAGCGGCCGATATAGCTTTCCACGTCGTTAACGTCGCTCATGGTATCCGTGATGCCGGTATTGCGGGAAACCAGCACGCCATTCGTATAAAGCTCCTCATAACCCAGCGGCGGGTCAAAAACCGCCGTCACGTGCATGGTCAGATCGCTCCAATTGCCAGCGCCCGTACACCCCTGCTCGGCATTGTAACCAGGATCCACCGCCGAGATGGCAATGCGTCCGTTTTCCGGCTGGCAAAAGATGTAGTCTTCGCCAGCGCCGCCGCTGTCCGTGTTGCCAAAGCCCCACAGGAAGCAGGCCCCGGGCAGCGACCCACACGTCGCCCACGTATCAATCGTCACTGCCGTGTAATTCTGCAAAATATCCGCCGGCAACAGAACGTACTGATTGGTGGTATCTGTCGAAAGCACCAACCCAGCGGCCTCGAAATCACCGCCGTTCGGCAACGTGCCATTCCAGGCGGCACCGCCCACGGAATCCACAATCGTGGCGCCGACGTTAATCGAGCCAAAGATGTTCGTGGCAGACGCGTTGTTGGTGCCTGCAAAACTATACCGGTTGGCCAGCGTTTGTGCCTGAAGGCTCGACTGCATCAGCAAGAGCATCAGCACCATGGCCGGCAAGCAACTCCAGGCGATGGATTTGCCGCCGATTCGATTTCTTGTTTTCATTTGGGGTCCTTTTTTGTTGGTTGGTTTTGTTTATTTATCGGAACTGAAAATCTTTTCGGAAGAGATTCACCCCCGGAACAGCGAGCCCCCAATCGGCCCGCGGCGAAATCGAATCCGTCAAGTCGCTAAGAAAGATTCACCACCAGAAGGGTACGCCCCCGATGGTCCGCGGCGAAACCGGATTCACCTGATCGTTAAACTTGTGCCAGACAGCGTGTCCGTCCTTGTAGGCCACATCACCACCCGCGGGCGTTCCGCCTTTTGCCATATGCGGGCTCGTGTGCGGATACAGTGCTCCGTTTTGCTTAAATCCGCCGTCGACCTCATTGTAGTTGTTTTCCGGGTGCTTGTACCCGGGCAGGGCACTGCCGTCGCTCAAAATCGCATCCGCGATCAGCACTCGTTCCGCCACGCCCACCGTAATGGTGGTGCCCCCGATCGAGACCGATTCCGCCTGCAGGGTCGTGTTCCGGTTCGACACCGCCAACATACACGGATCATTACCGATGCCCCCGCTGGTCGAAAAGGCCCAGGCATAGCCCGTCACGTGAAAATCACCTTGCGCCGGCGTTGCCGAACCCACCCCGTAGTACCACAGCGTCGCTGCATTCTGGCCATAGGTGATGTTTTGGCCGGGCACCCCCGCCCAGTTTTCTCTGTCCGTGAACCGCGGCTCCGTGCCCGGATCATAAAATGACTTCTTTTGCATCCCCGAGCTCAGCATCGTCTGCGCCGGCGCATCCGGCATATCCCAGGCCCATCCGGCCCCTTCCCCCTTCATGTACTGCGGCAGCTTGTCCTTGTAATCCACGGCATACACGTTCAGCGCCACCACCGCCTGGTGCAGGTTGCTGAGACATTGCGTCCGCTTGGCTTTGTCCTTGGCGGCCGCCAACGCCGGCAGCAGCATCGCCGCCAAAATGGCGATGATGGCGATCACCACCAGCAGTTCGATCAGGGTGAAGGCCCCGCGTTTCGGGGAGGGGATGGAGGGAGTTTTCATGGGCATCAATTCCATTTTATTACTTAATTAAGTTTATTGCGAAAAATAGGACGCTAGGTCGGATATGAATTATCGCATTGGTTTAACACGCCTAGTTTTGATTGCTATTGCTTGATCCGCAGCACTTTACAAATTTCAGCCACCCGCATTGGGAGCGGTTGCGTCCGCGGATGGCCACGCCAGCGGCAGCCATCCCACCCGCAGCGGCACGACAATGCGGCTGCGGGTCGAATAACACCAAAGCGGGGCTCATAACCATACAAGCGCATTCCACACCGAAAACCCGACAAAATATTTTGCAGTATATAATCCGGGCCCGAAAGTGCAGCTAATTGGCGGCCGCCGTCCCCGCGGAAGGTGCGGGAGGATAAACCCCGCCCATCAGCTCGCCGGCCTCTCCCATCAATATCCGTACGAGTTCCCAATCAAACCAGAATCCGCCCTCGGTGTAACCCGCCATGTTGCCGAAGACGCGATCGAAGGTACGGTGGCTTTCCATGAGCTCGGTGCGGGCTCGCGCATGATCCCCCTGCTGGTAATGCGCCATGGCCAGCAGGACTTGCGCGGAAGTCATTTGGCACAGGTTGGTATCATTGTTCACCAGGCATCGTTGGGCCCACCCCGCCGTCTCTCCGTAGCGCCCCTGGCGGTAGGCCATGAGGGACAACGAAACGCACCGCCAGCGGTATGCTCCACGCCATTGCTCGTTGGGGTCGTTCGTCAGCACACCCTTGGGCACCGATTCGGCCGCCAACACTGCCAGCGGCTCCAACCGCCCCATCAAGGCGGCATCGCCCGGAATCAACAGGCTGTTCTTAACGGTTCGCTCGGCCACGACTGGATCGGTCGTGTTTACCACGTGTGCGACGGCCGACTGCCGGAAGCGCTCGTAGCCCTCCCGGTCACCGGTTTCCAACAAGCTCACCGCAAACCGGGTGTCATCCAGAGTGCTGACGTCCCACGTCTCCGTTTGATCCGCTTGATTAAGAAAAGAGAAGTACTGGGTGGCCTGAGCCCAGCGCCCCTGCACCGCCGCCCGATCTCCCAGCGGTCGCAACACCCCTTCCCCTCCCATCGGTCCGCCGGGCCGCGGTAGATGCGCCACCAACTGGTCGGCCATGTCCATTTGGTTGTGTCCCACCAACATCGCCGCCTGCGCCACTTGGGCTTGCGTCTCCGCCTGCTCCCGCAGCAACACCTCATTGGCCCGCCCCCGCTCCGCTTCCATGAAATATTGCCGTTCCTTGAAAAAAAACCACGTGGAGGTCCCCAATCCGATGATCAGCGCCGCGCACACCGCCAGGATGGAAATCGACACCGCGCGGTTCCGGCGGACCAACTTCTTGAACCGATAGATGCGGCTCGGCGGCCGCGCCACCACGGGTTCGTCATTTAAGTACCGTTCCACGTCCATCGCCAGACCGTTCGCCGTTTCATAGCGCCGCCCCCGGTCCTTCTCCAGCGCCTTCATCACCACCCAGTCCAGATCTCCCCGCAGGGTCGAGATCAATCGCGGTGCCTCGGCATGATGCTGCGCGGCAATCGTGGTCAGCTTGGTATTGCCCATGGTGGTGAGCAACGTGGACGGCGGCCGGGGCTCCCTCTCCAACAGCGTCCGCCGCATCTGGTCCATACCGCCCCGCACCAACTCCTTGGAATCAAACGGCGTCTGCCCCGTCAGCAATTCATACAGCAACACCCCCAGACTATAGATGTCGCTGCGCGTATCCACGTCCAACCCGCTGATATTCGCCTGCTCCGGGCTCATGTAGGCCGGCGTGCCGATGAATTGATCGCACGCCGTGTACAAGGTGTTGTCGGTGAGCCGCCCTTCCGTGGCTTTGGCAATGCCGAAGTCAATCACCTTGGGCATCGGCGCACCGTCGTGCAGCGTCACCAGGATGTTGGATGGCTTGATGTCGCGATGAATCACGCCCTTCTGGTGGGCATGCTGGATGGCGTGGCACACCTGGATGAACAATCGCAGCCGTTGCCGAATATCCAGATTGTTCTCGTTGCAGTAGTCAGTGATCTTGGTGCCTTGCACCAATTCCATCACGAAGTACGGCCGGCCGGAATCGGTGGCCCCGGCATCCAGCACGTGGGCGATATTGGGATGGTCCATCAAGGCCAGCGCCTGCCGCTCCGCCTTGAACCGGGCGATGACACTTTCGGTATCCATGCCCAGCCGGATGATTTTCAAAGCCACCAGCCGGCGGATGGGCTTCGTCTGTTCCGCCTGGTAAACCACCCCGCAGCCCCCTTCACCGAGGCGCTTGAGCAGACGATAACATCCGATGACGGTGTCCACCAACTCGCCGGGCGGAACCGATTCCAGCGCGAGCCCGTTTGCTTCGGCCGGCACGCTCTCGCCCTCTTGGGCCGCCTCCCAGTTGTCCAACGGCGTCACCCGGAATAATTCTCCCGCCCGCTCCTGCAAGGCCAGCAACTTCTCCACCCGCGCGCGCATCGCCGGCTGCCCGGTGCAGGCCTGATCGAGAAACGCCGCCTGTATGGCCGCGTCGTCCATTTCGCAAGCGGCCTCGAAAATGGCCCGCTCGATTTGCTTGGTTTCGATCATCGGTGCTTGGCGGTGCTGATATTACAATAGGCGGATTTTACGACCCAATACCGACACCGGGCGGCTACCTTTCCTCCTCAATCATCTGCAACAGACTGGCTTTGGCATACGCCCACCGGCGTTCCACCGACCGTTCGGTGACCTCCAGGATCCCCGCCACCTCCCGGTTGGTAAGCCCGCCGAAGAATTTCAGCGTGATGACCCGCGCGCTTTCGGGATCCTCCTTTTCAAGCCGATCCAGGCATTGGTCGATCAAGAGCACGCGGTCATCCACCACCATGGCCGCCACATCCACGTCCTCGATGGACACCTTGGCACGGCCCTCGCCGCACTTCAGGCTCTGCTTGTGCCGCGCGCGGTCGACCAGGATCCGCCGCATGGCTTGGGCGGAGGCGCGGAAAAAGTGCACCCGGTTGCGCCATGTGCGGTCCCCTTCCTTCACCAGCCGCAGCCACGCTTCGTGAACCAGGGCGGTGGGCTGCAACGTCTGGCCCGCTTCATCCCCGGCCAGTCGGGCGGCGGCGAGATGCCGCAACTCGTCATAAACCAAAGGGAGCAGCTCTTCGGAGGCGCAACTACTGCCCCGGGCGACGGCTTCGAGCATCAGCGTAATATCGCTCATGCGGTGATTGGATTGATCCTCCAAGAGTGTAAGTTTTCGTAAAAAAATCAAGGCTGCAATTTGCCGCCACAACGCTCGGGGCTTACGCCGAACTTCTTCTTCCGCCAACGTCGTGTCGGCAGCCGATCATCGGCTTCGCAATTCGGGGTCAATTCCTGATTTGAATTTGTCACGTCCCACCAAACGGTTCGCCGGGCTGGT
>CAYTJG010000008.1:0-46533 GCA_964437865.1 uncultured Bifidobacteriaceae bacterium
ATACACTGCAAGCCCACCTCTTGCACTATCTAAGTGCCATTCGGCCAACGGCCCAAGGCCAAAGGCCCGTTGCCATACCAGCGTGGGGCACCGCCCGAATGGCACTTAGATAAGACATAAAACTCTCGCATATAACGACCTGCGAATTCCCCATCCCAGCGCCGTAGGCGCGATCTATTTGTAGAATGCAAACAAAAATGATTTCAAGCTCCAGAGGAGCGGCCTAGATGTATTCTCAATTAATAGTAAACCAACCTCTTGCACTATCTAAGCGCCATTCAGCTCCGACCCCAGGTTGTGACTTCGCCGTCCGGCGGCGCCTTGAGCGTCACTCTGGAGCACGCTGAATTCAGAAAATGCCGGTGGGTGGAACACCCCATTTCCCCTGTCCGGCCTTTGTGATTAGCTGAACCTATGAGAGAACCACAAGGGGAGGATCGTCAACGCCCGGCCATGGATCAACCACTGCCGCTCAACCAAAACAACACCAGTATGGAAATCCGCTGGATCGAAGAGGCAGCGATCACCTTGGTGATCCAGTTTCGGCACGTGGGGCCGGCCCGGAGAGTTGGCGTGATTCCATGGCACCGAAATTGCCCGCAGCGAAACGGCCGCCTTCGGTTATCGGTTGGCGATATCCGGAGCCCCTTCACGGTCCAATCCAAAAGGCGGGTATTTTGAAAGTGCCCACGTTGGTGGTGCTGTCATTGTGTTTCGCCCTGATTACCCGCGCTGAGCCGCTGTCCACCGTCGCCAGCAAACCGCCGGCCGCCGAGCGGGTGGTCCTGCCCCAATCCGTTCCCGATCCCATCGAACCGTTCAACCGGGCGATGTGGGATTTTAATGTCGGCCTGATGACCGGGGTCATCCAACCCACGAGCCGGGCTTATCGGTTGGTCATCGTGAAACCGGTCCGCACCGGCATCGGAAACTTTGGCAAGAACCTCACCTACCCGGGGCGCTTGGTCAACAACCTGCTCCAGGAAAAGTGGGGCGGCGCGCGCGATGAGACCTATCGGTTCGCCTGCAACACCACCCTCGGCGTCGCCGGCTTCTTCGACGTGGGGACCAAATGGGGCATTCCGAAATCCGACGCGGATTTTGGACAAACGTTCGGTGAGTGGGGCTGGCGACCGCAGCTCTTTCTCATGCTGCCGATTTTCGGGCCGAGTAATGAACGCGATGCCGTCGGCCTGGCCGCCGACACGGCCGCCAATCCCTTGATTTACATCTCGCCCTACGAATTCGTGGCGGACGATCCGCTGACGTACCTGGGGCCCTATTCCTATTTCACCTACGCGGACATGTATAACAATCTTGCGGACACCGTGCGCGATTATGTGCGTTTCAGCCAGACGGAGATGGACCCGTATTCCGAGATTCAATACGCCTGGACTTTTGTGCGGGAAAACCGGGTGGCAGATTTTAAGGTGCAGGGAAAGTCGGACGCCGCCTCGCTGGAGACCCTCGAATCGGTTTTCTTCACCTTCAAGGACCCGGAATTCCCGGGCCACGGCCAGACCCGGGCGGTGCGGATTCCGGCCACGGGGAGAGATTTAAAATTCACGTTCTGGTTGCAGCCGGGATTGGCGAACGTGGTGTATATCGTACCGGGCCTGGGCAGCCACCGGCTGGCCCAGCACTCGCTGGCGCTGGCCGAGCTGGTCTATAAGAACGGTTTCTCTGTCGTGGTGGTCAGCAGCCCGTTCAATGCCGAGTTCATGGAACATGCGGCGACCGCAGCGCTGCCGGCCTATCTACCCGTGGACGGCCATGACTTGCACGTGGCGCTCACGGAAATCGACCACCGCTTGAACAAACTCTATCCGGACCGCTTGGGCAAAAAGGCCTTGCTGGGCTATTCCATGGGCGCCCTGGAATCATTGTTCATCGCGGCGACGGCACCGACCCAGCCACCGACGGGCGACGCTCACCCGACCAATCCGTGGCCCCTGATAAAATTTGACCGCTACGTGGCCATCAATACGCCGGTTCGATTGCTCCACGGGGTGGCCAAACTGGATGAGTTCTACCGCGCCCCCTTGGACTGGCCGGCCGCGGAACGGACTGGCAACATGGAAAACACGTTCTTGAAGGTGGCGAGTTTGAACCAGCGGGGCCTCGCGCCGACCACCACCCTGCCGTTCAACGCCATCGAATCCAAGTTTCTCATCGGGCTGGATTTTCGATTTACCCTGCGCGATGTCATCTTCAGCAGCCAGCGGCGAAACAACCAGGGCCTCCTGCAACACCCGCTCCGCAATCTGCGGCGCGGGCCGGTTTATCAGGAAATCATGCAATACTCCTTCCAGGATTATTTTGACAAGTTTGCGGTCCCTTATTATTCCGCCCGGGGCCTGACTGCGCCTGCGCTGGCGCTGGAACAGGCGGGTGATCTGCGGACCTACGGCGCCAGCCTGCGCGCCAACCCGGATATCCGCGTGATTGTCAATCAGAACGACTTTCTCCTGGAGGCTGAGGACTTGGCCTGGCTCCACGCCACCTTTTCGCCGGCAGAATTGACGGTTTTCAAACAGGGCGGGCACTTGGGAAATCTAACCAATCCGCTGGTGCAAAAAGCCATCCTGGCCGCGCTCACCTTCGCGCGGCCAGCGGCAGCCAAACAAAAATGATTTTCGAACAACCCTCCCGGTCGGGTAACACCCCATGGCGGGCTTGCGCACGTCAGCGTAAACTCGGAGCATGAAAAATAAAACACCCCTGCACACTGGAGTTACCCCACGTCTATGATCTCGCTCATTGTCACCCTGATTGTCGTGGGCGTATTGCTCTGGCTGGTTAATTCCTATATTCCGATGGATGGGAAGATCAAAAAAATCCTCAACGTCGTCGTGGTTATTTGCGTCGTGGTATGGTTGTTGTATGCCTTTGGCATCCTGCATCACTCCGGCGATATCAGCGTGCCTCAGCTCCGCTAACGCGCCGCGCTGTCACCTCCCGGCGTATGGACCCAAGGCGACTTTTCCGATGAAGGCCAAGGTATTTGAAGTGTTGCTGCACAAGCTGCCCTCCGGCAAGTCGCCGGCGAGCGCGTTGGAAGAGCAACTCAACGAGTTTTTTGGGCAATGCGCCAATCTGAAAGTGGTGGCAACGCATATGAACACCGTCGTGTCTCCCGCGGAACCAAACGCCATGCCCAGTTCAGAAGAGGCAACCACCATCATCTTCTGCTGCTTGTTTTACACGGATTAGGCAATGCGGAGCCCGGTGTTTCTCTCCCGGCAGGCGGTCGCAGTGGGCGGGGCGCGCAGCGTTAGGGGCAAAAATGAAATTCATACAACCTGCCGGCGGGCTTGGGGATCAGGCGCGGATTGAACAGGCAGAAACCCGCGCCGGAAGGGCGGAGGCGCGCACGGAGCAGGCCAAGACCCGCGCGGAAGCGGCCGAGACGCGCACGGAGCAGGCCGAAACCCGGACGGATTTGGCCAAGACCCGCGCAGAACAAGCCGAAAGCCGCACCGAACAGGCCGAGACCGCCATGCAAAATCTCGTTCACCGCGAGGCCGTCTTGCGTTCGCAATTTCCCGCCTACCCGCTGAAAATTATTTCCGGGCAACCAACCACCGATTGGAGAGTCCCGTTCGACCGGCTGACCATTCGCCAGCGCGAAATCCTGCAACTCATCGCCGAAGGCCAGAACACCAAGCAAATCGGCGGCATCCTGAAAGTGAGTCCCAAGACCGTGGAATATCATCGCATGAAATTGATGGCCGGGCTGGACCTGCATGATGTTCCCGGCCTGGTGCGGTTTGCCCTGCGGGCCGGACTCATTCCGCCGGAAAGCTGATGGCCGGAGCAGGGTGGCGCTGGGATCCGCTAATCGAAGTGGCGCCGGCAAGGCTTCACCGGTTCTGCCAGGGCCAACGAGCGCAGCAACGGCCAGTTGTCCGCCGGCCTTGGCAACCGGAGCCGGGCCGTTTTTCGTTCCAGCGTTTCCAGGCGGGTGTGTTTTTCAAAAGACATTTTGTATTTCATGGCTGCCTCCGTCAGTTGCTTCAGGGTGTTTCCCGTGTGCGATAAAAGCGCAGCGGATAATTCGCCGCCGTCGGGTCGGTAAAATCCAGCGAACCGGCGGCGCCCAGCGTCACCGTGCCAATCACCGTCCAGGCGGAGAGATCCTGGGTCGCGAGGATTTCGTAAGTGTGGCCGGCCAGGCCGGCCACGTTCAAAACGACCCCGCCCCCGGCCGCACTGCCCAATTGCAAAGTTGCCAAGGTCGTGGGCACGATATAACTGACCTCAGACGAATACGGGCTTTCGTAGCCAAGCTCGTCATACGCCGTGGCGGCGAAGTAAAAGGTCATCCCGGCCGCCAGCCCGGAAATGGAGGCGTTCGTCACATTGCCGACGTTGATCATGTTGGTGTAGTCGCCACTCGCTCCGCCATAGAAGACGTTGTAGCCGGTCACCCCGTAGGCGGGGCTGGGAGTCCACTCGACCGTGACGATTTGACCGGCCGCAGCGGCGGCGGTGACCGCCGGAAGGGTATTGAACAACAGGGCGAAGGACAGGGCGCCTCCGAGAACACCTGTCCGCCCGATCACGCGGGTAAAACGACCGCCGGCTTGGTCGGTACGGGCATTGGCGTGGGGTGAGTGATTTTGCATGAGTATGGGTACCTTTGATTCGTGGCTGCCGCGACTGGGGGGTTCCTAGTCGCCACTGGGAGAAACCTTGGTTCCATTCTGAACGGGCGCCAGCCTGGCTGCCACGGGAACCGGTCAGCGGCGCCACCGGGGAGTTCACGCCAACGAGCCGTCGCCTGACGGAGGCCCATTTCTAAATTCCCGTGGTCGGGTAACACCCCATGGCGCTTGACCTCGTTTGCCGCCCATATTGGCAGCGTGGGATGGAATGTGTTTCCAATGGCAAGAGCCATCCCACCAACTGAATCACCAGCTATGAAACAAACTCTTTATCAAGATGACCCCCACAACGCCGGCCTCAAATTGACGCCGGTCCGCTTTGAGTATGCCGATCCGACGGCCAAGACCGTCTGTCTCGCGGGATCGTTCAACCACTGGCAACCGGAAGCCCGGGCGCTGCAATCTTCCGGCGCCGGCAACTGGTGGGAGGAGGCCGCGTTGGCACCCGGCACCTACGAATACTGCTTCGTGGTGGATGGCCAATGGATACCCGATCCGCATTCGAATGAAACGGTGGGCAATCCTTTCGGCGGCAAAAACTCGGTTTTGCATGTGGCCATTTCAACGGAAGCGGCCCATCTGGCGGACGCCGAAAATGTGCCGTTTTTGCAGGAAACCGACCAACCAACCGTGATATGATGACCCCGGAGGAGAATCAACGGAATCGCGGAGACAGGGTTACACCCCATGGCGACCAGCCCGGTGGCAGACTATGTTCATTTTACGCACCACCGCATTAAACAACTTTTTCGATTGGTTTCCAACGGCCCGCCCGTTACCGGCCAACCCATTTCCGCTTTATGAAACATAATAACCATTCCCAGGCTCAATCCCACCAGCCGGCCAAGGCCGCGCGGCCCACTTCGACCGCCGGCCTGAATTCCGCCAGCTTCGATTTCACACCAGCCCCGGAGGAAGTCGCCCGCAGGGCCTACTTCACTTACGTGAACCAGGGGTCGCCGGACGGCTGTGACGTGCAGCATTGGCTGCAGGCGGAGGCCGAATTGACCGCGGAACGCAAGCTCACCCGCACGCACGGTTTTCAAAACCGGAACTAAATCCGCGCCATGAACCCCAATCCGCTAAAGCAAGGCGCCTTGACCGAAAATTCCGGCGGCCTGGGCACCGTCACCCGGAAAATGGTGCGCGAGCGGGCCGTGGAATTGGCGCTTCTGAACGGCCGCTCCGCGCCAGAAGTGTCGAAATCCGATTGGGAACAGGCCAAGCGCGAATTGACGGGCGAGCCGGGCATGGAGTCCAAAGAGGCGGCGCTGGATGCCGCGCCTGAAACCGAACGCTGGGACCCGCTGCCCGGCTCAACGGGGCATAGGGTGCCGGCGGCCCCCAGCGCCGATGAGGATGAGGAAGGCCGGAGCGATAACGAACGGTTGGTGGACGAAGGCATTGCCGGCGCAGAATTGGATCAAAGCCGCCAAGCCACCAAGGCAGCGGAGGAAGGAAAATCGTGACGCAAACAGGAGTAAAAAAAATTATGAAAGCAAACGCAGGACTTTGGATTGATCATCGCGAAGCCGTGATCGTGGAACTGAAGGATCAAGGGACGGAAACCAAGCGCATCCAATCGAGCGCGGAACAACAACTTCGGCGGTCCGGAGAGCCAGACCACGGGCGCTTTGAGGCGCAAGAAGTTCCCGCCGATGATTCGCGCCAGCGGGAATATACCGGGCAGCTTGCCCGTTACTACGATGCCATCGTCATGCAGCTTCGCCATTGCGGATCAATTCTCATCTTCGGGCCCGGCGAAACGAAGGGTGAACTCAAGAAGCGATTCGAAAAACAAGCGGGCGCCCTGCCGCTGATTGTGCTGAAAACGACCGATAAAATGACCGAAGGACAGATTGTGTCCATGGTTCGGCAGCACTTTTCCCTGCCCGCCGGCCAGCCGGCAACTTGAATCCCAGCGGCCAGGACACTCCGCCGGCGGTCCCAAGCTGCCGGTGGAATTTTTTTTGTTTCAAAAGCCCTGGGGTTAACACCCCATATCTCTGCTGATCGCCAACCGTTATCTTTGCTTTCATGAGCTACCAAAGTGTCAATCCCGCCACCGGCAAAGTCCTCAAGAAGTTCAAGGAACTTACCAACCCGCAGCTCGAAGCTGCGCTCAAAACCGCCGAGACCTGTTTTGAAACCTGGCGGTTTAAGACGTTTGCCGAACGAGCGGTGGTGGTGGCCAAAGCTGCCGCCATTTTGCGGGCGCGGGTGGATGAGTTTGCCCGGCCGGTGACGCTGGAAATGGGCAAACTGATTGCCGAGGCACGCGGGGAAGTGGAGTTGAGCGCGCAAATCCTTGAATACTACGCCAAGAATGCGGAGCGCTTTCTCGCCCCGCATACGCTCGCGCCGGGTGCGGGCGAGGCGGTGATTGAAAATAATCCGCTCGGGGTGCTCTTTGGTGTCCAGCCCTGGAATTTTCCCTATTACCAGCTGGCGCGCTTTGCCGCGCCGAATTTGATGGCGGGTAATGTCGTGATGGTGAAACACGCGGGGTGCGTGCCGCAATGCGCCATCGCCTTTGAAAAACTTTGGCTCGAGGCTGGTGCGCCCGCCGGCGCCTATACCAATCTGCTTATTTCGTATCAGCAGGTGGAGCGCGTGATTGATGATCCCCGGATCGAAGGCGTGGCCTTGACCGGCAGCGTGGATGCGGGCAAAAACGTCGCCGCCCGCGCCGGGCAGAATCTGAAGAAAACCACCATGGAATTGGGCGGCAGCGACGCCTTCATTGTGCTGGACGATGCCAACCTCGACCAGACCGTCCGGTGGGCCGTCTGGGCGAAGATGAACAACATGGGCCAATGCTGTGTGGCTGGTAAGCGGTTCATCGTCGCTGAATCTTTGGCCGACGAGTTTCTTGAAAAATTTCAGACGGCGCTGGCGGCCTTCAAACCGGGCGACCCGATGGAGCCGACGACGACGCTCGGGCCGCTCTCCACCGAAGCGGCCTTGGTGCAACTGCTCGGTCAAATCAAACGGGCGGTCGCCAAAGGCGCAAAAATCGCGCTGGGCGGCAAACGCATTGATCGACCCGGCGCTTTCATGGAGCCGACCATTTTGACGAACATCAAGCCGAACAATCCCGCCTACTATGAAGAGTTTTTTGGGCCGGTGGCCCTGATTTTCCGCGTCAAGGACGACGAGGAAGCCGTGGACCTGGCCAACGACTCGGAGTTCGGTTTGGGCGGCTCGGTTTTCACGGCGGATATCGCGCGCGGAAAGCGCGTGGCCAGCCGCCTGGAAACGGGCATGGTCTTCATCAACCACCCGACGTGGACGGCCGTGGATTTGCCTTTCGGAGGCATTAAGAATTCCGGTTATGGCCGCGAGCTTTCCCGCCTCGGCATCCAGGAGTTCGTGAACAAAAAACTGGTGCGCGTAAGCTCCCTCGATGCGCCTGCATAGGCAACGTGCCGCCAGGGGTAGGAAGCAAAAACGTGCTTATCACCGGCTTGGGCTGTAGTTGGCCCGCAGATAAAGCGCGCCTGCCAAACCTTGAACGCCCTCGCCGGCCTGATCGAAATCTTCTTAACTTGATTTGGGTGCTCGCGGCGATCAACGAAACCTAAGATGAAAGCCGTGATTCCCCTAAGTGCCGCGGAAATACACCGCAGCGGGCGCACCGGTTGGTTGCGAGCCGCCGTGCTCGGGGCGGACGATGCCATCGTTTCGACCGCCAGCCTCATGATTGGCGTGGCGGCGGCCTCCGGCGCTAAAAAGGTCGTCCTGATCGCCGGCGCGGCGGGCTTGGTGGCCGGGGCGATGTCGATGGCGGTGGGAGAATATGTTTCGGTCAGCGCCCAACGCGATGCGGAGCAGGCGGATATCGGGCTTGAAAAGTGCGAGCTGGCCACGGAGCCGCAAGCCGAATTGCAGGAGCTGGCCTTGATTTATGTGAAACGGGGCTTGGAACCCGCGCTCGCAATGAAGGTGGCGGTACAACTCAGTGCGCATGACCGTCTCGGTGCGCACGTGCACGACGAGCTGGGCATTGACCAGACATCGCTCGCGCGCCCCTTGCAGGCGGCGTGGATCTCGGCGGTGAGCTTTGCCTCGTTTGCCGTGATCCCGATCGTGGCTCTGATGGCCGCGCCCGCGGCGCGGCGGGTTCCCGTGATGGCCGTGTGCTCGCTGTTGAGTCTCGCGGCGCTGGGAGCATTTGGCGGTCGTCTTGGCGGCGCGTCGATGGGGCGTGCCGCTCTGCGAGTGACGCTCGGTGGCGCCCTGGCCATGCTGGTCACCGCCTTAATCGGCCGGACCCTCGGCCTCTCCGTCGGCTGATGGGTCATCAAACGGTAAACTCGGTAGTCTTCCTGGCACCCGCTGGTTACCCCCCTAAAAAATAAATTCTGAATAACCGATTCATAATAAGCTTCGGGTAAGACCCTCATGCCCTAAGTATCTCTCCTGCCGCAATTGAACGCGAGCCGTTGCCGGCGTGATAACCGTAAAACACCCCATAGCAGCGGCTTTAACCAACGCGTAATCTAATGACCGTGGAGGAGACCCCTGCTGGGGTCACCCAAGTCAATTAACCAACGGAATTGGACCAAGAATGAAAAGAACGAATCAAAAGACCCGGTGTGTGCCCGCAATTATCCTGACCATGGCATGTGGAGGATTAGCGTTAGTGTCAGGGTGTGTGATTCAACCCAACGGGCATGCGGAGTTGTATGTGCCGACGATTGCCTTGGCGCCGGCAGTGGAGGTGGCGCCGCCGACCGTGGTGGTCGCGCCGCCCGGCGTGGTCGTGGAGCCGGTAATGGTCCCCGAGGCCTATGCCTGGGATGGGGTTGAGTATGTCGGCGTGGTCGGAGACCAGTATCTCTATCTGGGACCCGGGGATGTCTGGCTGGTCGCCGGGCCGGACCGGCTGGCACGCTTCCACGGCTGGGAAAGGGGACATGCGGATTGGCGAGGCCACGCCACGCGCAATGATCGTTTTCGAAAGGATGCCCGCGGGCATGTGCAGCCGCGGCGCGATGACAAAAAACGCTAATCTAATTAATTTATGTCAAAAATAATCGGTATTGATTTGGGTACGACAAACTCCTGCATGGCGGTCATTGAAGGCGGCGAGCCTGCCGTGCTGGAGAATTCGGAAGGCCGGCGCACGACACCTTCGGTGGTGGCGTTTACCAAAGCGGGCGACCGCCTGGTGGGCGACGCCGCCAAGCGCCAGGCCGTGACGAATTCACGCAACACGGTTTATTCCATCAAGCGTTTCATGGGCCGCAAGTTTGATGAGGTGCAGGAAGAGATCAAACGCGTGCCTTACAAGGTGGTCAAGACGGCCAACGGGGATGTCGCGGTGGAAGTTGAAGTGGGGGGCAAGGCCAAGCGGTTCTCGCCGCCGGAAATTTCCGCCATGATTCTGGCCAAGCTCAAAACGGACGCCGAAACCCGGCTGGGCGAGAAAATCACGCAAGCCGTCATCACCGTTCCGGCCTATTTCAACGACTCGCAGCGCCAGGCCACGAAAGATGCCGGCCGCATCGCCGGCCTGGAAGTGCTCCGGATCATCAACGAACCGACGGCTGCCTCGCTGGCCTATGGCCTGGACAAGAAGAAAGACGAGAAGATCGCCGTGTACGACTTGGGCGGCGGAACATTTGACATCTCGGTGCTGGAAATCGGCGATGGGGTGTTTCAAGTGAAAGCCACCAACGGCGACACGCATCTCGGCGGCGATGACTGGGATAACTTGCTGATGGATTGGATCCTTGACGAATTCAAGAAGGAATCCGGGATGGATCTTCGCCAGCAGCCCGACGCGCTCCAGCGCATCAAGGAAGAAGCTGAGAAAGCCAAGATCGCGCTTTCGAGTTCCACCACCTTTGAGATCAACCTGCCGTTCATCACGGCGGATGCGAGCGGGCCAAAGCACATTCAGAAGGCGCTCACGCGCGCCAAGATGGAACAGATCACGGAAAAACTATTCGAGCGCACCATTGGGCCAGTGAAAGCATGTTTGAAGGACGCCAACCTCGAGGCGGCGAAGATCGACGAACTTGTGTTGGTTGGCGGCATGACGCGCATGCCGCGCGTCGTCGAGACCGCCCGCACGCTGGTCAATAAGCCGCCGCATCAGGGAGTCAATCCGGACGAAGTGGTTGCGATTGGCGCCGCCATTCAAGCCGGCGTGCTCAAGGGAGACGTCAAAGATGTGGTGTTGCTGGATGTGACCCCATTGTCACTTGGCATTGAGACGCTGGGGGGAGTGTTCACCAAGGTGATTGAGCGCAATACGACGATTCCGACCCGCAAAGCGCAGACCTTTTCCACCGCGGCGGACAACCAGCCGGGCGTGGAAATCCATGTCTTGCAGGGGGAACGCCAGTTTTCCAAGGACAGCAAGACGATCGGCAAGTTTAATCTCGATGACATTCCGCCTGCGCCGCGCGGCCTGCCACAGATTGAAGTCAGTTTTGACATTGATGCCAACGGCATCCTGCACGTCAGCGCCAAGAATCTCGGCACGGGCAAGGAGCAGAAGATCACCATCACTGCCAGCAGCGGCCTCTCCAAGGAGGAAATTGAGAAAATGCGCAAGGATGGAGAACTGCACGCGGAAGAAGATCGCCAGCGGAAGGAGGAGCTGGAGACGCGCAATGAGGCCGATAGCGCGGTCTATCGCACTGAAAGGTTGTTGAAGGACAACGCGGATAAAATCTCCGCCGAAAGCAAGCGCAGCCTGGAAGCCGCCGCCAACGCGGTCAAGGAAGCACTCAAGGGCAACGACTCGTCGCCCATCAAGACGGCCAGCGAAAAACTCAACGCGGTCTGGCAGACGGTTTCAGCGGAACTCTATAAGACAGCCGGGGACCAGAAACGTCCGGCCAACGAAGCGGCGGGCGGTCCCGCCGGGCCACCGCCTGAGGCGGAACCAATGCCAAACGACCACACGCCAGAGAAGGAACCGGTCATTGACGCTGAAGTCGTGAATGACAAGTAACTAGAACATGGAATACAAAGGCGTCCCGGTTCATCACTTCTCATGACGGTACATTTGAGGGCGTGTTTTGAACCGGGTCACCGGCCCGGGCCAAAGCCGGAAAGCGCTACTCGGTACCGGACCAGGGGAGCGGCATCCCCAATGAGGAAGCGGCAGTGAGCCCTGGCGGGGCACACTGCCGGTGGTTCTAAACGTGCGGCCCGAGGACGGATGGGCGATTCACGGGGCCGTGCTGAAGCCTTCAACCAACTGTGGCTCCGCCGCGCAAGAGTTTTTGGCGGTGCCGGGCTGATGTTCTTCCAGGACGTCCGGGTTCGTGCGGCTGAGGATCTCCCGGGCGTGCACCGTTTCCACCTCGGAACCATGGGCGATCAAGACATACCGGCCGCTTTTCACCGCGGTCTCGTATTGCAGGATACTATCCTTGGGGATGCCCATGCCGTAAAGTCCGGCCCCCAACGCGCTCAAACCGCCCACCACCACCGCGCCTTCCAGAGCCCCGACGATATACGTCACAATCGGTCCCGCGAAGAGCAACGGCCCCACACCGGGAATAAAAAAGAACGCCGAGCCGAACAACAAGCCCCAGAAACCACCCCAGAACGCTCCCAGTTTTCCCCAATATTTCATGCGGTCTCCGCTATTGTAATAGCCGACCACGTTTTCATCGGTGTGATAGTCACGGCCCACGATGGATAGTTTTTTCATGTCAAAGCCGGCTCGCTGGAGTTCCCTGACGGCAGTCTCGGCTTCCACATGCGATTTGAAAATTGCCACCACGGATTTGTTAATAGTCATAATGTTCTGTTTTATAATAATGTCATGGATTTCGTTGCGAGCACTATGTTGGTCTGAGGACCGGTCGTTTGCTATGGGGCCTTCTCCCCATCAGGATTACACCCCATGGCGAACAACTGGCTGGTCCGCTAATATGTTAACAGTGTCATATATGCGCAAACAGTCCAAACTTTCAAATCATATGCAAATATACCCCGATAAAACCCGGACCAATTCAAAGCATTTGCGAATTTGCGCAATTTTCCTGCTGGCTGCCTCCCTCGCGAACAACAACTCCTGGGCCACGCAAACCCAGGTTAACCTCGGCACGGCCGGCAATTTTGTGATTCTAGCCAAATCAGGCATCTCCACGGTTCCAACCTCCATCATTACCGGCAACATTGGCGTGAGTCCCATTGACGCGTCAGCCATCACGGGATTTGCGTTAAGTCTATCTGCTGGCAGTCCGTTTGCCACCTCCGCACAGGTGATTGGGCAAGTTTATGCAGCCAATTATGCGGCGCCGACACCGGTCAACCTGACCACGGCCGTGAACGATATGCAAACCGCTTACACGGATGCTGCGGGCCGAACCGGACCGGATTTTACCGAACTGGGTGCCGGCCAAATTGGCGGACTTACGCTGGTTCCCGGTCTCTACAAATGGAGCACTGATGTTTTGATCTCATCCGACGTAACGCTCAATGGCGGTCCAAACGATGTCTGGGTTTTTCAGATTGCGGGCAAAATAACCCAGGCGAATGGCACACAAGTTAAGCTATCCGGTGGCGCCTTAGCGAGCAACATGTTTTGGCAGAGTTTCGGAGATGTTTCTATTGGAACCACTGCTCACTTTGAGGGAATTATCCTGGCCAAAACCGCAATCAATCTGGGGACTGGCACCTCGGTTAACGGCCAGCTCCTGGCGCAAACGGCGGTTACACTGGCCGCAGATACGGTCACTTCTCCGGCTGCGGTGTCAACACCCACCTTGGTATCTGCGTCAGTGGTCACCGGTTTGTACTCAAACGCCATCGGTCAATCCCTTGATCTAAGCACCAAAACGTTTACGGTTCCCTTGTCAGACAAAACGCAGTTTTATCGTATCCTATCCGGTACAATGCTTACTATTACGAAAATCAGAATTGTTGGTGGCAACGTAACTATAACGTACGAATAGAAAAGCATTAAAGAACTGGGGAAAACACCCCATGGCGGAGGATGTCTTGATCGGGTAATCTGTGAGCTATGAATAAGATCTTTATTTTTGTGGTCCGGCTCGAGCTAGTGCTGGCCGTTGCGGTGCTGGTCGGCTCCACTGGCTGCGTGGGCTGGGTTGGCGGCGGCGGCGGTTATGGGGAAGTGGTGGTGGCCCCGGAACCGGATGTTTATCTGTTCGGCGGCGGCTATGACCGGGGCCACGATGTGCGCGGTTACAGTCATCGGGGAGCTGAAAGCCATGCGGCGGCGCATCCGGCCGGCGGGGGACATGGCGGAGGCAAGCGCTGATGCCAGCCATGAACCGGAGCCACGCAAAATCTAACCAGACAACACCACAGTTACTACACCTATGAGTTTTTCCAACCTATTGGTCCGTTTTCCCAGCTTCATGGCCGGCCTTTTGCTGGCTGGCGCCGGCGGTGCCTTGCCGGCCACCTTGTATGCGGCGGAACCCGAAACAACCGCCGCCAATCCGCCCATTGCGGAGCGGCAGTTCGCCTCGCCAGAGGAGGCCATCAAAGCCTTGCAGACGGCCGCGGAAGCCAAGGATCAGGCTGCCTTGCAGGAAATCTTCGGCCCGGAGTATCACAATCTTCAGAGCGGGGACAAAGTGCAGGATGCCAATAATGCCCAACACTTCGCCAACGCCCTGACGCAGGGGTGCAATCAAATAAATGAGGGCGACGACAAAATCACGCTCGAAGTGGGCACGAACAACTGGCCCATGCCGATTCCGCTGGTGAAGGCGGCCGGGCAATGGCATTTCGACACGCTGGCGGGCAAGGCGGAAATCGTGAACCGGCACATTGGCAAGGATGAACTCCACGCGATTGGCGTTTGCCGGGCTTATGTGGTGGCCCAAAAGCAATATGCCAGCGTGAATCCGGCCAACCGCGGAGCCTTGACCTACGCGCGGAAATTCAAGAGCACCCCCGGCCAGAAGGATGGTCTCTATTGGCCCGCGGCGGAAAATGAGGCGGCCAGCCCGTTCGGTCCCCTGGTGGCGGAGGCTCATGCCGAAGGTTACGTTAGCCATCAGGGCAACGGTCCGCACCCGTTTCATGGCTATTATTTCAAGATCTTAACCCGGCAGGGCGAGTATGCCCCCGGCGGAAAACTGGATTATATGAGCGATGGCAACTTAACCGGCGGATTCGCCCTGGTGGCTTATCCGGAAAAGTGGGATCAATCCGGCATCATGACTTTTATTGTCAACCAGGAGGGCAAAGTCTATCAGCGGAATTTTGGGGAAAAGACCTCCCGGCTGGCGGCGGCGATGAAGGAATACAATCCAGGCAGCGATTGGACGCTGGTGGCGGATGAAGGGGTGACGAACGCCGTGGTGGAAAAATGAGGTTGCCAAACCGGGAATCTACCGGCGGGCAGGGGTTGGAGGGGCCGCGGCCACGGCCGTTGATGGTGACTGCCCGGCGGCGGATCATGATAAATAACGGCCTGATCGAATATTAAAGTTGTGAAAAAGTCATTGCTTGGAATTCCGTTACTGCTGTGCCTGTTTATGGGCGCGGCCATGTTGGTGCGGGGCCAGGTGGCGGTTCCGCCCCCGGTGCCGGGTTATCAGCCGCTCCCCGCCGCGCAGTTGGACCAATTGCTTGGCCCGATTGCACTTTATCCCGACCCGCTGATCGCCGAGATTTTGCCGGCCACCACGCTGCCCACCCAGGTGGTGCTGGCCAACCGCTATATCAGCGGCGGCGGCGATCCCAACCAGCTCGGGCAGCAGCCGTGGGACGCCAGCGTGCAGGCCGTGGCCCGCTACCCCAGCGTTTTGAAATGGATGGATGATAACTTGAATTGGACGGCGCAAGTGGGTCAGGCTTTCCTGAATCAACAACCCGACGTGATGAACTCCATCCAACGCCTGCGCGCCACGGCGTCGAAACTCGGCAACTTGTCCTCCACGCCACAGCAACAGGTGATCACTGACGGCAATGACATTGAAATTGTGCCGGCGGATCCGCAGGTGATTTATGTGCCGGTCTATCAGCCAAGTGAGGTTTATTTTGATACCTTCTATGGCCCCCCGTACATCACCTTCGGTGTCGGTTACCCCTTCGGTGTTTGGATGGGCTACGATTGTGATTGGGCCGGCGGCAACCTGATTTTCTGGGGCAACGGCTACCGGCGTCCCGCCAATTGGTGGCACGAATCAGGGCGTCAGCGCGACCTGAGTCATGCGGGCGTCTGGCGCGCGGACAGCCATCCCGGCGCCGTTGCTTCCAACCGGGGCGACCGGGGTTATGGTGGAAATGCGCAGGCGCGCGGGGCCACGCCGGCGGCCATCCGACAAGCGCTGGCGCATCCGGTGGCCCGGCCAGCGCAAGTCCAGGGGAGTGTTTCCCGGTCCACGCCGGTCGGCGGTGGGCGTGCCGCCGCCGTCAGTCGGTCAGAACCGAAAGGGGCCTTCATTGGCATACAGAGTACGAGCGAAACAAAAACTTATAGCAATCGCGGCCAGCAAAGCATGCAGGCGGTCACTCGCTCGGCGCCGGTTTCACACTCGGCCCCAGTCTCGCGGTCGGCACCGGCCGGCGGCGGTTTCAGCGGTGGCGGTGGTCATGGTGGTGGCGGCCGACGTTAATCCCTTTCTTCCTATGATTCTTAAAAATACTTTGCGGCTGAAAACAAACTTGTTTCCTGTTTGGCGTCGAGCCTTGCGGGTGGTGTTGGGACTGGGTTTGGCCCTGCCGTTGGGGGTCGCCGCGGCAGCGGAGCAAACTTTCAGTTCCCCGGATGACGCCGTCAAGGCACTGGTGGCGGCCGCCCGGGACAATGACACCAACGCCCTGCACTTGCTCTTTGGTCCGGTCGGACAGGAGTTGATTTCGCCGGATGCCGTCCAAGCCACCGAAGAATTCAAGCGGTTTGTTCAGCGGCTGACCGAAAAGGCGCAATTGATCCAATATTCCGAATCCAATGCCACGCTGGCGTTGGGGGCGGACGGCTGGCCGTTTCCCATTCCCCTCGTCAAACAGGGTGCGCTGTGGAATTTCGATACCGCCGCCGGCGCGGAGGAGATCCTGGCCCGGCGCGTTGGCCAGGACGAATTGGGCGCGATGAGTGTTGCCTACGCGTATGTGGATGCACAACGCGAATATGCCAGCGCGGATAGGGGAGGGGACGGGGTGCTGTCCTATGCCCAGTTTTTGCGCAGCACACCCGGCACCCACGATGGTCTTTTCTGGCCGGTGACGGAATCGGACGACGTGTTGAGTCCTTTGGGCCCTTTCATCGCGCAGGCCTGCGTGGAGGGTTATCGGCACACCGCCAAAATGCTGAATGACGAGCAGGCACCGTATCATGGCTATTATTTTAAAATCCTGACTCGCCAGGGAAAACACGCACCAGGTGGAAAGTATAATTACCTGATCAACGGTCGCATGATTGGCGGCTTTGCGCTGGTCGCCTGGCCGGCGGAATGGGGGAACACGGGCGTGATGACGTTTATCGTCAATCAACAAGGCAAGATCTATCAAAAGAACCTGGAAGCCGGGACGGAAAAAACCGCGAAGTCCATGACGAGTTATGACCCGGATGACTCGTGGACTCCGGCAGAATAAACGTGCACGCCGGATGGGGGCTGCCTGTTCGCGGACCGTGGGCGGACGAATTTTAACGGCAACGCGTACTGGTTGCGATAAACATGAATTCCGACACGGCAGAAGCAACCGGAAGCCAGGCGATTGCCGCCACCGGTCTGACCAAATGGTTTGGCGAAGGCGACACCCGGAAGACGGCGGTGAATAACGTCACGTTGGTCGCTCATTTTGGCGAGATGCTGTTCATTGTCGGCCCTTCCGGGAGCGGCAAGACGACGATGCTGAGCATGCTTTCCGGCATTCTGCGTCCCAACGCCGGCCAGGTGATGGTCAAAGGGGCGGATATTTGGACGCTGGACAACGACCAGTTGGCTGATTTCCGCCTGAACACTATCGGCTTCGTCTTTCAGGATTATCATCTATTTCCACGGCTGACCACGGCCGAGAACGTCGCCATCCCGCTGATTCTCAAGCAGCACAACTGGGACGAAGCCATCGCCGAGGCGAGGCAATACCTGGAGATCGTCGGTCTGAAAGACCGGGGCGAGATTCTGCCGGTGAAATTGTCCGGCGGGGAGCAACAGCGGGTGGCGATCGCGCGCGCAATCATCAGCCAGCCGCAGATCCTGATTCTCGATGAACCAACCGCCTCCCTGGATGGTGACACCGGGAGGATGATCATCTCTTTCGTCAAAGAGAAGATTTTGAATGAGAAGCGCTGCATCCTGATTGTGACCCATGATGCGCGCATCAATGAATATGCGGACCGGATTCTTCACATGGAAGATGGAATTCTCACCGCGGCAGACCAAGGAACCGAATGAATCCCGACGAGCCAAATCCTGAAGTAAAAGCGGCTGACCCGAAAGTGGAACCCACCGCACCCACGCCTGAAGCCAAGCCAACCGGGAGCAAACCTGATCCCAAGGCACTGGCGCTTACCCATGCTACCAAAACGGACGCGCCGCAGCCTGAGGCCAAGGCGGCGATCAAACCGGAGGCCAAAGCCGGGAGCAAACCCAAAGGCGAGATGGAACCCAAAGCTGAGGCCAAACCAGCCGCGACCCAGGTGGCCACCAAGGCCAGCGCGCCCAGGCGGCCCATTGGCAACAAGATTATTTTTGCAGTTGCTTTCATCGGAATTCTGGCCGGGCTGGTGGCCGCCTATATTTTTGGCCTGGAGCGAAAGGCCCAGCCGCCGGTATTTAAACCGGTGAGCAACCCGTTTGAATCGGCCATTTATGCCAACGGCATGGTGGAGAGCGACCTGCCGAGCGGCGAAAACATCAATATCTTCCCGCAGGTTTCCGGGCCCATCACCCAGGTATGGGTGCAGGAAGGCCAGTCGGTGAAAGCCGGCACGCGGTTGTTCGCCATTGAAGATTCCGTGCCGCGAGCCAACACGGAACTGGCGGCCGCCAACTTGAAACTGGCGCGCGACCAATATGACAAAGACCGTGCCGCTTATGATCTGGATGCGAAGTCCGTCAGCAAGGACGTGTTGGATACGGCGGAGGACACCGTCAACCAGGCGGCCGCCGCCCTCAAAGCGGCCGACGCGCTGTTGCAATATTATTCAGTCCAAGCGCCGGTGGATGGCGTGGTGCTGGCGGTCAATGCCGCGGTCGGCGGCTATGTATCTTCGCAGGGCAACTATGACACGTATACCGAGTTGTTCGACCCGCTGGTGATCATGAGCGGCCCGCAAGACTACTTGGACGTGCGCTGTTTCGTGGACGAGATTCTGGTCTCACGGCTGCCGTCAAAGTGGCATATCCAGGCGCAGATGCAGATCACTGGGACGGATATCAAGGTGCCGCTGGAGTTCGTCCGGGTGCAGCCTTACATCTCCCCCAAGATCGAGCTGTCCAATCAGAAGCAGGAGCAAGTGGACCTGCGGGTGCTGCCGGTGATTTTCCGGTTCCAAAAGCAGGACGCCCCGGTCTATCCGGGCCAAATGGTGGATGTGTTCATCGGGCAGAAATGATCTTTTATGAGATACCGCGGCATCCTCCGGATCGGCTTCAAGCTGCTGGTCAATGATCGGGGCAAGTTTTTCGCCCTGTTGATCGGGATCACCTTCGCCGTGTTTCTGATGATGGAAATGACGGCCATGTTCGCGGGCATTCTCAACCGGGCCTTTTCACCGGTCACCAATATCGGGGCGACGATGTGGATCATGGATCCGGCGGTCAATACGGCCACGAGTCCGATCCCCCTGCCGGACTATGTGCTGGACGCGACGCGCAGCATGGACGGGGTGAGCTATGCGGTGCCGCTTTTTATGGGGGGGGCGCTGGTCAAGCTGGCCAGCGGCACGTATCAAGGGGTCAATGTGGTCGGCCTGGACGACAGCAGCCTGTTTGGGCGGCCGGAACTGGAACAGGGCAACATCCAGGACATCTATGCCGACAACACCTTTTTCGTGGTGGATGACGCTGAGTTTTCCAAGCTGGAGAACCCCAAGATTGGCACGGCCTTCGAATTGAATGATCACCGCGGCACGATTGTGGGCATTGCCCGGGTCGTCTCCAACGGGTTGAACGGCGTGCCCACACTGTATACCACCTATCATCGCGCGATCGAATACCTTCCCTCGACGCGTTTCACCATGTCGTATGTCCTGGTGCAGCCGAAGAACGACGCGGCCGTGGCCGGCATCAAGCGGCAAGTCGCCAAACTTGGCTACGTGGCCTTCACCAAGGAGGAATTCAACAACCGCATCACCCATTACTACACCTACCAGACCGGGATTGGCACCAACATCCTGTTGATGACCATCATTGCCTTTATCGTCGGGCTATCCATCTCGGGCCAGACCTTCTACACCTTCATCCTGGAAAACCTGGAAAAATTCGGCGCCCTCAAGGCCATCGGCGCCAAAGGGCGCGAGCTGATTTACATGATCCTGTTCATGGCGTTCTTTACGGCCATGATCGGCTATGGCCTCGGCATCGGCCTGGTGACGCTGATGATCACGATCGCCAAGTCCAGACTGCCCAATTATGCCGCCACGATCACGTTTTGGAATCTGGGGCTCGCCTTTGGCATGGTGCTGCTGATCGCCGGCATTTCCAGCTACATCGGCATACGCAAGGTGCTCAAGATTGAGCCGTTCGACATTTTCCGGGGCTAGTCATGTTTTATCCAATGAAAACAAATATTTCGAGGATCAAAGCAGCGACCAGGATGGCTTTGGGGTCACTGGCCGCCCTGCTGCTGTTTGCTGGCTGCAGTTTCGCGCCGGTTTATACGCCGCCAGCCGTCCCGGCCGCGGCCGCTTTCAAGGAGTTAACGCCGTCACAGTTCAATGCCACGGACGGCTGGAAGGCCGCCACGCCAGGTGACAGCCTGATTCGTGGCCGGTGGTGGGAAGTGTTTCAGGATCCGGAGTTAAACGCATTCGAGCGCCAGGTGGCGGATTCCAACCAGAGTGTGGCAGCCGCACTGGCCAATTTCCTCGCCGCCCGGGCCGTGGTGAAACAAGCCCGCTCGCAGTATTTTCCCACCGTCACGGCCGGGCCTTCAGTCATGCGCTCCCGCCAGTCCACCCAGGCGGCTCCGTCAAAGGCGGTGACCAGCACGGAGTACGCGCTGCCCATTGACGCCTCGTGGGAGCCGGATTTGTGGGGCCGCATCCGGAACACGGTAAAGGCCAATTCGCTGGAAGCGCAGGCGACGCTAGCGGATCTCGGAAACGTGCGGCTGACCGTGGAGGCGGAGGTGGCGGTGGACTATTTTCAGCTGCGCATTCTCGACGCGGAGAAGCAGCTCTTGGAGTCGTCGGCCACCGCCTATCTGCAGTCGCTGAATTTGACCCGCGTCCAGGAGGGCACCGGGCTCGCGTCCGGCCAGGCCACCGATCTGGCGGAGACGCAACTGGAAATCACGCGCGCGGAAGCCGCGGACCTGGGCATCCAACGTGCGCAGCTCGCACATGCCCTGGCGATGCTCCTGGGAAAATCGGCCTCGTCCTTTTCCATCGCCACCAATTTGTTCACCGCCGGGCCGGTGGCCATTCCCTTCGGCGTCCCCTCGGAATTGCTGGAGCGCCGTCCGGACATCGCCGCCGCCGAGCGCCGGGCGGCGGAGGCCAACGCGCAAATCGGCGTGGCGCGCGCAGCCTATTATCCGAGCATTACGTTGAGTGGCGCGGCGGGATACCAAAGCACCTCCCTTAAAGACCTGTTTTCCGCGCCGGGTCTGGCATGGTCCGTTGGTTCGACGCTGGCGCAAACGCTTTTCGACGGGGGCTTGCGCAAGGCGGTCACCGAACAGGCCCGCGCCGTCTACCAAGGCACCGTGGCCAACTATCGGCAGACCGTGCTCACCGCCTTTCAGGAAGTCGAAGACAATCTATCGACGTTGCGAATCCTGTCCCAGGAACTCCGCGAACAGAATGCCGCCATTGAATCATCGCAACAATACCTCACGTCCGCCAACGCCCGTTACCAGGTCGGCCTGGATAATTACCTGGCGGTCATCACGGCCCAAATCACCTTGTTGACCAATCAACGGACGGGGCAAAACCTGCAAATGGAACAACTGACGGCCAGCGTCCAGCTAATCAAGGCCCTGGGTGGCGGCTGGACTGTTTCACCGGAAACCATGGCGGCCACACCATGAGGGCCCGGCGCAGCTTTACCTCCGGTCGGGTTATACCCCATGGCAACCACCAGCACGTTAGCCGATGATACCGAACATGGACAACAAGACATGGTTTGTCGAGGTAGCGGTGGCCACGTGTATCTTGGCGGTATCCATTGTAGCGTTCAGTTTAATGGTTGGCCAAAGTGTATGGAAGAGCCTGGCTGGCAAATGAACACTGCCCCCTCCACGCCGCAAGGTGTTACCTTGGCCGTCCACGGGCTTCACAAGAGCTATCACGGAAACGAAGTGCTCAAAGGCATCGATTTCGAGGTGCAAGCCGGCGAAATTTTTGTCATCGTTGGCCGGAGTGGCAGCGGCAAATCGGTCCTGCTCCGGCAGCTCATTGGCTTGGAAGAGCCGGACCGGGGACAAGTTCTGATCAATGGCCAACCGATCCAATCGCCGGAAATCACCACGCGCTACCGCGTGGCGATGGTTTTTCAGTCCGGCGCACTGCTGACCTCCATGACCGTCGGGGAAAACGTCGGGTTTTATCTGGCCGAGCATCACCTGAAATCTCCTGGCGAAATCGCAGCCATCGTTGCCCAGGACCTCGAACAAGTTGGGCTGACCGGCAGCGAAAACAAAATGCCGGACGAACTTTCGGGCGGCATGCGGAAGCGCGTGGCGATTGCCCGGGCCCTGGCGGTGGAGCCGCAGTTGATCTTCTACGACGAACCGACCAGCGAGTTGGACCCGATTTCAGCGGCGAGCATTGTCGAGGATATCATAAAGCTAAACGGACGGACCCATGCCACCACGATCATTGTTTCGCATGATCGTGACCTGGCCTTCCGCATTGCTGATCACGTGGCGATGATCGAGGACGGCTGCATCATCGCCATCGGCACGCCGGCTGAAATCAAACGCGATCCCGATCCGCGGGTGCAACAGTTTATTAATGCTGGCATTCCCAACCGGGCCTCTGCTTCCATTAATCGGCAGACGCCGGTGCCCATTCCCGTTGCCGTGGCCACTGAATGACACGCTCCTCATGAAATCCAAACTCCCGAATCCCCCCGCCCCCAATCTGGCACCCCCGATCGTCGTCGGCCCCGTGGCCACCGAGTCGGATGCGCTGCTGAAGGATCTGGCCGAACAAAGGGAACTGCACTTGCGCCTGGCCGCCGACTTTGAGAATTTTAAGCGGCGTAGCCGACAGGAGAGCGAGGTTCAGGCCAGCGCGCAAAAGGCAGCTTTCATCGTCGAGCTCTTGCCAGTCCTCGACAACCTCGAACGGGCGCTCGCCTCCGGCGCCACGCGGGATGCCTCCCCATTCCATCAGGGGGTGGAGATGACGTTAAAACAATTGCAACAGTTGCTCCGCCAGCACGGCGTCGAGAGCGAGGAACTCGTGGGCCAGCCGTTCAACCCGCACCGGCACGAAGCGCTTTCCCAGGGCCATGATGAGGCCCAACCCGACCACGTGATTCTCGCGGTGAGCCAGCGCGGATACCGGCGGGGTGAACAGGTGATCCGGCCGGCCAAGGTGGTGGTGAACAACCTGCCTCCTGCCAAACAAGGCCACCATGGCCGTTGAATTCAAAGATTACTATCGCGTGCTGGGCGTGGCGCCCACGGCGACGGAGGAAGACATCAAGAAGGCCTTTCGCACGCTCGCGCGAAAGTATCATCCGGATGTCGCCAAGGATAAAAAAACGGCGGAGGAAAAGTTCAAGGAGATCAACGAGGCCAATGAGGTCTTGAGTAATCCGGACAGTCGCCGGAAATTCGACCAGCTGGGCGCTGATTGGAAAGCCGGGGCGCAGCCGCGGACGCCGCCGGGTTATGCCGAGGGCCGAACCGCCGGACGGGGAAGTCGCGGCCAGGAAGATGAGTTCCAATTTGAAGGCACGGGATTCAGTGATTTCTTCGAACAGTTTTTTGGCGGTCGTGCCAGCCGGTCCCGCGGTGGGCCGGCCTTCAATCAATACGAGACGGGCGCCGAGGAACCCGAGCCGGCGCTACGGGGCGAGGATGTGCGCGGCGACATTCTCATCACCCTGGATGAAGTGCTTAAGGGAGCCCGGCGCGACATCTCGGTACGTCGAACCAATGCCCGCACTGGCCGGGAGGAGACGGAGACCTACCATGTCCGGATACCGGTCGGTGTCCGCGCCGGCCAGTCCATCCGGGTGCCGGGCAAAGGTGGCGAGGGACTGGGCGGGGGGGGCGCCGGGGACATTTATCTGCGGGTCCGCTACGCGCAGCACCCGGATTGGCAGGTGCGCGGCAGTGATCTGCTGGGGCCGCTGGAGTTGGCGCCTTGGGAGGCGGTGTTGGGGGCGACGGTTTCGGTGCCGACCTTGGAAGGAACCATTTCTTTGAAAGTCCCGGCCGGCACCAAGCAGGGGCAGCAACTGCGGGTGCGCGGCAAAGGACTGCCCGCCGGGGCCGGCAGGCGCGGCGATCTTTATGTCGCGGTTGCCGTCCAGGTGCCAACCCGGATGAGCAAGGAAGAAGAACGGTTGTGGAAACAGTTGGCAACCGAATCCACGTTTAATCCGCGGAAGACCGCGTGAGATTCACCTGGTGACGGTTTCAACGATTGTTCGCGCGGTCAAAAACGACACCCGCCAGGCCAAATCCTGAGTGACCTGGCCCCGGAACCAAATAACCAGCCCAGCCGATTCGGCCACCCAAACCATGAACTCCCTCCTGACCATCAACGGCGGCTCGTCGAGCATCCGATTCGCGATCTACCAAATCGACCAGCCACTAAGGCGCGGCCTCCACGGCAAGGTAGATCGCATCGGCCTGGCGGGGACTAATTTAACCGTCGATGATCCGGGAAAAAAACAGCCGGCGAGTCTCCCCCTGACAGCCGCGGATCACAAATCGGCGGTGGGTTTTCTGATTGATTGGCTTGAAGCCCGGCCGGATTTTGCCGCGCTCAAAGCCGTGGGACACCGCGTGGTACATGGCATGAAACACACCCAGCCCGAGGTGGTCTCCCAGGATTTGCTGGAGGAGCTGCATCGCATCAGCCCCTACGACCCGGATCATTTGCCGCGCGAGATTGAACTGATCGAGGCGTTCCGGCAGCGCCATCCGAAGCTTCCGCAGGTGGCCTGCTTTGACACGGCGTTTCACCAAGGCATGCCGCGCGTGGCCAAGCTGCTGCCACTTCCCCGACGATTCGACGGCCAGGGCGTCCAGCGCTACGGTTTTCATGGCTTGTCTTATGCCTATTTGTTGGCCGAACTGGCGCGCCTCGGTGATCCGGCGGCGACCACGGGCCGCGTCATCCTGGCGCATCTCGGCAACGGCGCCAGTCTGGCCGCGGTCCGGGACGGGAAAAGCGTGGATACCAGCATGGGCTTCACCCCGACGGCGGGCTTGGTCATGAGCACGCGCTCCGGCGATTTGGATCCCGGCCTCGCTCCCTATCTGGCGCGCACCGAGCAGATGACCAACAAACAATTCTATCACATGGTCAATCACGAGTCGGGACTGTTGGGAGTCTCGGAGACCAGTTCCGACCTGCGCGATCTGCTGGCGCTGGAAGCCCGGGATGTGCGGGCGGCGGAAGCCGTGGCGTTGTTTTGTTATCAGGCGAGGAAGTGGATCGGCTCGTTCGCTGCCGTGCTCGGTGGGCTGGACACGTTGGTTTTCTCCGCTGGCATTGGCGAAAACAGTCCGGCGGTGCGCGCCCGCATTTGTGAAGGGCTGGGCTTTCTCGGCCTTGAACTGGATGAGCAGCGCAATGCGGGGCAGGCCGCGGTGATTTCCTCCGCCACCAGCCGGGCCACCGTTCGCATCATTCGCACGGATGAAGAACTGATGATTGCCCGCTCCACTTTGGGCTGCTGCCCGGCACTGATAGCCGACTGATCGCCGTCACCATGGCCGCGCGAATCGTCGTGGCGGCCGGTGCTATCGGCAACATGATCCACGGGCAGCATGGGGACTTCACCCTATTGTCGACGGCGTCGGAAAGAGACACTGTCGTGCTGGTGAGATGATGCAAATCCCAGATCTCTTTTCCGCTGTTCGTCTGGGCGCGATGACGGCACCGAACCGTTTGGTCATGGCGCCGCACACGCGCAGGCGCGCCGGATCCGACCGGGCGCCGACCGCGTTGACGGCGGAATATTACGCCCAGCGCGCAGCGGCGGGCCTGATCATCACCGAAGCCACGGCGATTTCCCAACAGGGCACGGGCGGTCTCCGGACGCCCGCCATTTACACGGCGGAACAGGTCGCGGGCTGGCAGCGGGTCAACGATGCGGTGCATGACGCGGACGGCCGGATTTTTCTGCAGCTCAGGCACGTGGGCCGCATTTCGCACCCAAGTTTCCAACCGGATGGCGGGCTGCCGGTTGCGCCCAGCGCCCTCGCCCCGCGAACCGGTCAGGTGCTCACCGAGACGGGCCTGCAGCCTTACGTGACGCCGCGCGCCTTGAAGACCGAGGAGTTGGCGGGGATCGTGAATCAATATGCCGCGGCCGCGGTACGCGCAAAAATCGCCGGCTTTGACGGGGTGGAAATCCACAATGCAGATGGGTATCTGTTGGATCAGTTCCTCCGCGATGACACCAATCACCGCACCGATCCTTACGGCGGTCCGGCACGCCAGCGCGCCCGGCTCACGCTGGAAGTGACCAGTGCCGTCACGAAGGTCTGGGGGGCTGACCGGGTGGGCATCTGCTTCTCACCGGGCGGTGTTTTCAACGATATGCACGATTCCAATCCGTTGGCGACGTTCAGCCAGGTGTTGCGTGAACTCAACCGCTTTCATCTTGCCTATGCGCGTTTAATTGTGTCTACCGAAGAGGATCTGCGGCACGGAGCGGTGCCGGTGCCGCTGGCGGCGCTGCGACAGTTGTTTCACGGGCCGTTGATCGTGGCGCATGGTTTCACGCGCGCCACAGCCACGCAGGTTTTGGCGCTGGACTTGGCCGAAGCGGTGGCGTTTGGACGTTTGTTTGTGGCCAATCCCAATCTGCCCGAATGTTTCCGTTTGAACACGCCACTCAATCCGGTGGAGGAAATGACTTGGTAGGACGGAGTGCGGCCGGGGTATGCCAATGAATCGTCGCCCGGCCCCTGGCGGGCGCGGTGCTGATGAAAGCCCAAGCGGCTATGAATGGTCAACGGCGCCGAACTGTGAGTCTTGAGCGGGCGAAGCCGGGTTATACCCCATGGCTGAGGTTCCCTGGTGCCACCATAATGACACCATGAAACAAGTGGCGGAAACGACCCATGACACCGAGACCCTCCACCGCACCTGACCGGCCGCAGGAAAACACCGGCCGCGAACGCGCCGGCAACCAGCCGCTCGCCGGGCGTTCAGGAAAGCTGCCACGCGTCGGCCTGGCGGCTGACCACGGCGGTTATGAGTTGAAGGAGTATCTGGCCGCGAAACTACGGGCAGCCGGCTATGAAGTGGCGGACTTTGGCGATGGTCGTCCGAAAAAGGAGGATGACTATCCCGATTTTATCGTGCCGCTGGCCCGGGCAGTGGCGGCCGGCACGGTGACTCGCGGCGTGGGCATTTGCGGCAGCGGCGTGGGCGCCTGCGTCTGCGCCAACAAAGTGGCGGGCGTTCGCGCTTGCCTGATCCATGAGCACTTTTCAGCCCATCAGGGGGTCGAGGATGACGATTTGAACCTGATCTGTTTCGGCGGCCTCGTGCTCGGTCCAGCGATTGCCTGGGAATTGTTGCAAACGTTTCTGGCCGCGCAATTCACCGCCGCGGAACGCCATTGTCGCCGGTTGGCGAAAGTGGCCAAGCTCGAATGCCAACCAGCGAAGGCAATTCTGTGAAGATCAGTCCGCTCGCCGGGAAACCGGCCCCCTTGGGAAACTTGGTGGATTTGTCAAAACTGGTCACCGCCTATTACACTGGTGAGCCCGATCCAAAGGTGCCGGCCCAGCGTGTGGCCTTTGGCACCTCTGGCCATCGCGGCTCCTCCTTCAATCTGGCCTTTAACGAATCACACATTCTCGCGATCACCCAGGCGATCTGTCTTTATCGCCTCGCCAAGAATATCCGCGGCCCCTTGTTTCTCGGTCTGGACACGCACGCCCTCTCCGTGCCGGCTGGCGCCACCGCGCTGGAGGTGTTGGCCGCCAATGGCGTCCACGTGATGTTGGCCGAAGGGGATGAATATACTCCCACCCCCGTGATCTCCCACGCGATCCTCACTTACAACCGCGGACGCACGATCGGGCTGGCCGATGGCATTGTGATCACGCCTTCGCATAATCCGCCGCCGGATGGCGGTTTCAAATACAATACGCCCAACGGCGGGCCGGCGGATACGGTGGTCACGGATTGGATTCAGGAGCAGGCCAACCGATTGCTGGCAGCCCGGCTGACCGGGGTGAAGCGAATTCCCCACGCGCAGGCCCTGCACGCCACCACGACGCATCGGCACGATTATCTCGCGGCTTACGTCGGCGACCTTGGCAAAGTGATCGATCTGGACGTCATTCGCCAGGCCAAGCTCCATCTGGGCGTGGACCCGTTGGGCGGCGCCGGCGTTCATTACTGGGCACGGATCGCCGAACAGCATGGTTTGGATCTCACGGTGGTGGACGAGACGGTGGATGCCACTTTCCGTTTCATGACCGTGGACTGGGACGGCCAGATTCGCATGGATCCTTCTTCGCCCTGGGCCATGCAGCGGCTGATCGGCCTGAAGGATCGCTTTGATCTCTCGTTCGCCTGTGACACCGACCACGACCGGCACGGGATAGTCACCAAAGGTGAGGGATTGCTGCCGCCCAATCACGACCTTTGCGCCGCGATCTTCTATCTGTTCCAGAACCGGCCGAAGTGGAACCAATCGGCGGCCGTTGGCAAAACCATCGTGAGCAGTCAAATGATCGACCGGATCACGGCCAAACTAGGCCGGAAGCTTTTTGAGGTGCCGGTGGGCTTCAAGTGGTTTGTTGGCGGCTTGCTCGATGGGTCACTCGGATTTGCTGGTGAAGAAAGCGCCGGTTCGGCTTTCCTGCGTCTGGACGGCAACGTGTGGACCACGGACAAGGACGGATTCATTCCCTGTTTGCTCGCCGCGGAGAGCACCGCGCGGACGGGCCGGGATCCGGCGTCAACCTACCGCGAATTCCGGCGCGAGTTTGGCGAGTCGACCTACGAACGGGTGGACGCTCCCGCCACGCCGGAGCAAAAGGAGCGGCTGGCCAGACTCTCACCGCAACAGGTCAGGCGTGACCGGTTGGCGGGCGAAAAAATCGAGACCATGTGCACGCATGCCCCGGGCAACGACGCTCCCATCGGCGGCTTGAAAGTGGCCACCGAGCACGGTTGGTTCGCCGCGCGTCCCTCGGGAACGGAAAATATTTACAAAATCTATGCCGAGAGTTTTCTCGGCAGCGACCATTTGCACCAAATCCAAGCGGATGCGGAGGCCATCATCAAGGACGCCTTGGCGACGGCGCCCGAGTCGGTGCCCGCCGGCGACCACCCGTTGTTTGGCCTTCATCCAATGACGGAGGAGGAAGCGATCGAGGCGTGGTGCAACGAAGGAGACCCAAACTGAAACCGGCCCAAGGCCGGTTCCAAATGAATACGGAGGAACAAATGAGCGATCAATCACCTGTGAGCCAACCTATCCACGGTCAATCAACCACCGACGTCGAAGGTTACGATTCCCTGGCGGAGCTGGCTTTGGATCTCCGCTGGTCTTGGAATCATGCCACCGACGACGTATGGCGCCAACTGGATCCCGCGCTATGGGAATCCTCGCAAAATCCCTGGGTGGTGCTGCAGACCGTCTCCAAGGACAAGCTAAGGAGCGTGCTGGCGGATCCAAACTATCGCACCCGCATTGATGGACTGTTGCGAGCGAAGCGACAAGCGGCGGATTCGCCCGCCTGGTTTCAGAAAAACCATCCGCAGTCGCCTTTGCAGTGCGTGGCGTATTTCAGCCTGGAATACATGTTGAGCGAGGCGCTGCCCATCTATTCGGGAGGCTTGGGCAATGTGGCCGGTGATCAACTCAAGGCCGCCAGTGATCTCGGCGTGCCCGTAGTGGGGGTGGGGTTGCTCTACCAACAAGGCTATTTTCGCCAGGTGATTGACAAGAACGGAGCGCAACAAGCCCTTTACCCCTACAATGAGCCGGGGCAGTTGCCCATCACCCCGTTGCGCCAGCCAAACGGCGAGTGGTTGCGCCTGGAAATCGCCCTGCCCGGATATTCGGTGTGGCTGCGCGCGTGGCAGGTGCAAGTCGGCCGCGTGAAGCTTTACCTCCTGGATAGCAATGACGCGGCGAACTTTCCGGCCCATCGCGGTATCACCAGCGAGTTATATGGTGGCGGCCCTGAACTGCGTCTCAAACAGGAACTGCTGCTGGGCATCGGCGGGTGGCGATTGCTCACGGCCCTCGGCCTCAAGCCGGATGTGTGTCACTTGAATGAAGGTCATGCGGCCTTTGCCGTGTTGGAGCGGGCCGCCAGTTTCATGCGCGACCAGGCACAGCCGTTTGCGGTGGCACTGGCGGCCACCCGGGCGGGGAATCTGTTTACCACCCACACGGCCGTGGCGGCCGGGTTTGACCGCTTCACCCCGGCCTTGATCGAGCAATACTTGGGCCGCTATGCCTCGGAGAAGCTCGGCCTCACCCTGCAGGATTTGCTGGCCTTGGGCCGGCAGAATGCCAACGACCCTGCGGAGCCATTCAACATGGCCTATCTGGCGGTTCGCGGCAGCGGCGCCGTAAATGGCGTGAGCCGTTTGCATGGGCAAGTCAGCCGCCATTTGTTCGAATCAATCTTTCCGCGCTGGCCCGAAAACGAAGTGCCCATCAGCTACATCACCAATGGAGTCCATGTGCCAACCTGGGATTCGGCGGCGGCGGACGAGCTATGGACCAAGGCGTGCGGGCAGGACCGTTGGCTCGGCGCGGCGGAATCGCTCGGACCGGATATTCGCCGCGTGTCCGACGAGACGCTTTGGCAATTTCGCACGGCGACCACCAAGTCGGTGGTGGAATTTGCCCGCGAACGCCTGGCCCGACATTACGCCGCGGGCGGCGCCTCGCCGGAGACGATTGAGGCGGCCAAACATGTGTTTGATCCCAACGTATTGACCCTGGGTTTTGCGCGCCGTTTCGCCACCTATAAGCGCCCCAACCTGCTGCTGCACGATCCGGAGCGACTGCAGCAGCTGCTGACGAATGCAGAGCGGCCCGTGCAACTCATGCTCGCGGGCAAGGCTCACCCGGCGGATGCGGCGGGCCAGGCACTGATCCAGGAATGGATTCAGTTTATTCGCCGCCCGGAGATTCGCCCGCATGCGATTTTCCTCAGCGACTATGACATGCAACTGACCGAGCGACTGGTGCAAGGCGTGGACGTCTGGCTGAACACCCCCCGGCGGCCGTGGGAAGCTTGCGGCACCAGCGGCATGAAGGTGCTGGTCAACGGCGGCCTCAATTTATCGGAATTGGACGGTTGGTGGGCGGAAGCCTACACGCCGGAAGTGGGCTGGGCGCTGGGGGACGGCCACGAGCATGGCAGCGATCCGGCTTGGGATGCGGCTGAAGCCGGGGCGCTTTACCAACGGTTGGAACAAAAGGTGATCCCTGAGTTCTATTCCCGTAACGAGAAGGGCATTCCCACGGCCTGGGTCGCGCGCATGCGTGAAAGCATGGCGCAGTTGACGCCGCGCTTCTCCGCCAACCGGGCGGTATGCGAATACACCCGGCAGCATTACCTCCCGGCGGCCCTCGCCTACCATTTGCGCGCGGACCACCAGGGGGCGATTGCCCGCCAGATCGTTGATGGGCGGCGCCAGCTGGAAGATAAATGGGCGGGGCTGCATTTCGGCACCGTGAAGGTGGAAACCAAAGGCGAACAACTCATATTCGAGGTCCAAGTGAGCCTCCCGGGCCTGGACCTGAAGGCGGTGAATGTGGAATTGTGCGCCTCCGGAGCCAAAGGCAGCCCGCCGGTGCGGCTGGAGATGACCTGCTTGCGTCCGCTGGCGGACGAAACAGGCGGCTACGTTTATAGCGCCACCGTGTCGGCGGGCCGGCCAGCCTCCGACTATACGGCGCGGGTCGTGTCACGGTTCAATGGCATGGCGATTCCCTTGGAAGACGCACACATTCTCTGGCAGCGATGACCCCTTGGCGCCTGCCATCACCATGAACAAAGCCCTGCCAATCACCTGCCTGTTTTTGGATATCGGCGGTGTCCTGCTGAACGATGGGTGGGATCACCATGCCCGGAAGCGGGCGGCGGCAGTGTTCAAGCTGGATTGGGCCGTCATGCAGGAGCGCCATAGCCTGAACTTCAACCTCTACGAGGAGGACAAGCTCACTTTGGAAGAATATCTGCGCCGGGTGGTCTTTTACCAAAAAAGACCGTTCACGCGCGCAGAGTTCCAACGCTTCATGTTTGGGCAATCGAAACCTTGTGCCGAGATGATCGGGTTGATCCGCCAGCTGAAGGCCAGGTATTCATTGAAGATCATGGTGCTTAGCAATGAAGCTCGCGAACTGAACGATCATCGGATCCGCAAGTTCAAGCTGGCCGAATTTGTGGATGCGTTTGTCTCCTCCTGCTTCGTTCACCTGCACAAGCCGGACCCCGCCATTTTCCGGCTGGCCCTGGATATTGCCCAGACGCCGGCGCGCCAGATCGTCTATATCGAGAACACCCCCATGTTCGTCCAAATCGCGGAGCGCCTGGGGATTGATGGCATTCTGCATACCGACTACATCTCCACGCGTGCGAAGCTGGCAGCGCGTGGACTGAAGATTGGCGACTGAGTTGCGCCGCCGAGTCAATTCAATGCATTACTTTGATCAAATTAAGACGGGCGGGTTGGCCGATCCCTCCACTCTGCAAGGGGCCATCGCGTTGGGGCTGGTTTTTGCGTTTTTTGCCTGGCTGGTTGGGACCCTCTTAAAAAAGGCTGTTCATCGGCTCCTGGCAAACGATCAGCGTGAGCATGTTGACCGAATGGCGGTGAAATTCATTGCGAAACTGGTCCGCTACGGGGTCTATGCCTTTGCCTTTGCCGCTTACGCGCATTTTATACCAGCCCTGTCCGGAGTCGGCGCGGCGTCGTTGACCAGCATCGGGATGATCTCGTTGATTGTCGGTTTCGCGGCGCAAAACACGCTCGGCAATCTGATTGCGGGAATCTCCCTGCTGCTCTACCGGCCCTTCAAGCTGGGCGACCGGTTGCAGGTGGCCGCACCGACGGGCATCGAAACCGGCGTCGTGGAAAGCCTCACCCTGGGTTATACCCTGCTGAAAACCGACGACAATCGCCGCGTCGTGGTCCCCAACAGTCTCATCGCCAGCCAGACCGCCATCAATCTGACCGCGAACGACCCGCGCGTGATTTGCTCAGTGGTGATGGCCATCAGCCACGCCGCGGACATTGATAAGGCCCGTGCCATTTTGCTCGAACTGGCCGGCAAGCATCCGCTGGCCACCCAGCTCTGCGGATGTCCGTTGACGCAGTCGGGTAGTGCGGGGCTCATGCTTTCCCTCAATGTGTGGTGCGCCGATGCGATGATCGCCAACACGCTCCGATGTGATCTGCTGGAGCAGGCAGTAAAACGATTTGCCCTGGCCGACATCATCATTCCCCGGCCGGAAACGGTTATGGAGCGGGCCGAGACGAACTCCGGTTTTTGAGCGTTTTGTAAACGCGTCTCGAACCCCACGCGAGGACGGGTTATACCCCATGGTGAAGTCATCGCCGCCGCCCTAAAGTGGGACTGATATATTCGCGGAGGCAGTCAAATGAAGCTCCCCAGCTCACTGTCCCCCGACACCAACCACGGACCGCAAGCGTGAAAAAGAAAGAACCATTATGTTAAGTACCGTCAAGACCCTCAAGGGTTACCAGTTGGACAGTTCGGATGGAGAAATCGGCAAAGTCAAAGAATTCTACTTCGATGACCTGCATTGGACCGTTCGTTATTTGGTCGCCAACGCGGGAACCTGGCTCCTCGGCCGGCAAGTGCTGATTTCCCCGTATGCGCTCGGCGCCATCAATAACGCCCAACGAAACATCTCAATCGATCTAAGCAAGGAGCAGATCAAGGCCAGCCCCGCTTTGGACACCGATAAACCGGTATCCCGCCAATTCGAGCAGGACTATTTTGGTTATTATGGATGGCCCATGTATTGGTATGGCCCCTATGCGTGGGGATCCTATCCATATATTGAGCGCAGCCGTGGCAAATGGGGCCAAGCCACCCCGGGTGGAAACGCCTGGGATCATCATTTGCGCAGCACGCATGAAGTAAGCAGTTACCATATCCAAGCCCTGGACGGTGAGCTGGGCCACGTGGCGGATTTTATCATCGATGACGAGACGTGGGCGATCCGCTATCTCATCATCGACACCGGGACTTGGTGGCCGGGGAAGAAGGTGCTGATTGCCCCGCAATGGATTGAACGCGTCAGTTGGAGCGAGTCCACCGTGTTCGTGAATCTATCCCGCCAGACCATCAAAGAATCGCCGGCCTACACCGAGGCCTCGCTGATCACCCGGGACTACGAGATTGGATTGCATGGGCATTACAATCGCAAGGGATACTGGATTGATGAACTGGTGAACAGTTAGCCCTCCAGTTGAATCTGCGCAAGCGCCGGCTTATATGACCATCGCTCCGCCAATTGCCGCGCCGGTGGCAACGGCCAGCGGTTCACCGGCTGGGCTGACCAGTGCCGAGGCCGGCCTCCTTTTTGAAAAATCCGGGCCGAATACCATGCCGGATGCGTCATCGCATCCGGCGCGCCGGGCGATTGAGAAATTATGGGCGCCGATTCCCTGGATGTTGGAGGCTGCCATAGTGTTGGAACTGGTGCTCGGCAAATTTGTCGAGGCGGGGATCATTGCCGTGCTGCTTGTGTTCAACGCCGCCCTGGGTTTCTTTCAGGAAGGCCGCGCGCAGGCCACGCTCGCCGCGTTGAAAAAGCGGCTGGCCTTGACGGCCTCGGTGCGGCGCGACCAAGTCTGGAAAAAACTGCCCGCCGCGGATTTGGTGCCGGGCGACGTTGTGAAGTTATCACTCGGCGAAGTTGTCCCAGCCGACGTGAAAATGCTGGACGGTAATGTCCTGCTCGACCAATCCATGCTGACTGGTGAGTCCATTGGCTCCGAAGCCGGACCGGGATTTCAAACTTTTGCCGGGGCGCTGGTGCGGCGAGGCGAGGCGGTCGCGGAGGTCACGGCCACCGGCACCCGGACCAAATTTGGCCGCACGGCGGAATTGGTGCGCACGGCGCACGTGGTCAGTTCACAGCAAAAGGCGGTGTTGCGTGTGGTGCGCAATCTCGCGGTGTTCAATGGCTTTCTGATCGTCCTCATGGTGGTGTATGCCCACGCCCACGCGATGCCGGTGGGCGAGCTCATTCCCTTGATTTTAACCGCGGTGTTGGCGTCGATCCCCGTTGCCTTGCCGGCCACGTTCACCCTGGCGAGTGCGCTGGGGGCTCGCGTGCTGGCACGTCAGGGCGTTTTGCCAACCCGCCTCTCGGCTGTGGACGAAGCGGCCTCGATTGAGGTCTTGTGCGCCGACAAAACCGGGACCCTGACACGCAACCAGCTTTCCGTGACGTCGGTCCACCCGCTGCCGGGCTTTGATGAGCCGCACGTATTGACGATGGCCGCACTCGCCAGTTCTGACGGTGGGCAAGACCCGGTGGACGCCGCCATTCGTTCCGCTGCCGTAAAGCAAGTTTCGGCCAACCCGCCCAAGCTTACACACTACCAACCGTTCGATCCCGCCACGAAAATGTCCGAGGCGACGGCGGAAGATGCCAATCTCGGGACGCTACGCATCGTCAAAGGTGCTTTCAGCGTCGTCATCCCGATCGCGGCTCCGTCGCCCACGGCGGCGGCGGCGGCAAGCGAATTGGAAGGGAAGGGCTTCCGAGTGCTCGCTGTGGCCGCGGGACCGCCGGCGGCCATGCAGCTCATGGGATTGATCGCGCTCAGCGACCCCGCTCGCGAAGACTCGGCCGAATTGGTCACCCAATTGAAAACCCTCGGCGTCCGCATGGTGATGGTGACGGGGGATGCCCCGGCCACGGCGGCGATTGTCGCCCACGCGGTCGGGCTGGACGGGGCCGTGTGTCCGCCAGGACCGATTCCAAACGACGTGCGCCCGGATAGCTTCTCGGTTTTCGCGGGAGTTCTGCCTGAGGACAAATTCAAACTGGTCAAGGCTTATCAAACCGCCGGCCACGTCGTCGGCATGTGCGGCGATGGAGCCAACGATGCCCCCGCCTTGCGGCAAGCCCAGATGGGCATCGCGGTTTCGACGGCCACGGATGTCGCCAAGTCGGCAGCGGGGATTGTGCTGACCTCGCCCGGCCTCATCGGCGTGGTGGCGGCGGTGAAGGAAGGACGCATCACGTTCCAACGCATTCTCACCTACACCGTGAATTCGGTGACGAACAAAATCGCCAAGATTTTTTTCCTCGGCTTTGGATTGATCATGACCGGCCACGCGATTCTGACGCCGATGCTGATGATTATCAGCATGCTGGGCGGCGACCTGCCGGGCATGTCTTTGACCACGGATAACGTCCGGCCGTCCACGCTCCCGAATCGCTGGCGGATTGGCCAACTGACGGTCGCCGGTGTTTTTATGGGTCTGGCTGAACTGGTCTTCTGTGGCGGTGTCCTGGCGATCGGCCATTACCGCATGCGACTGGGCCTCGCCTCCTTGCAAACGCTGGCCTTCGTAACGCTGGTCTGCGGAAATCAGGCCATGACCTATGCCATCCGCGCCCGCGGAAGAATCTGGTCATCTCCCCATCCGAGCCGGTGGCTGGCCCTGTCGTCCGTTGCCGATTTGGGCAGCGCGCTCACCCTGGCGGGCTGCGGCTGGCTCATGGCGCCGCTGCCGGTTTGGCTGCTGGGCAGCGTGCTGGCTGGGGCCATCGTGTATATCCTTATCCTGGACCGGGTGAAGGTGTCCGTCTTTGCCCGCTTGGAAATTGCCTAAATGGAATGAGCCTGAGGCCAGAGAGGGCAAAGATTCGCTTCCGCTGGGGTGTTTACCCCATTGTTCAGTGCGCTCAAAGTCGCCATTTTCACATTGGATCATCGTGATCCTCAAAAATCACCAAGCGCATTAACCCAGGAACCAAAACTCACACATGACTCCGCCCCTCATGCCGGTGGTGCCAACCACTGCGCCGATCGTTCCAGCGAGGGCAACGGTGGCCACCGGCGCCGCACCCGCGGCTCCGACCGTGACTCCCGCGGCACCGCTTCACCCGCAGCAATGGACCGCACAGCTAAAGAAGAAATTGCTGGTGGGGGCCTTTGCCGTTGGCTTGATTGTGATCGGAGTGGTGGTTTATCTCTTGCTGAAACCGTCGGGCCCGGGCAAAAGCTTTGCCAGCGGCAACGGCCGCATCGAGGCCACGGAGATCGATGTGGCCACGAAACTACCCGGACGCGTTCAGGATATCATGGTGAATGAAGGGGATTTCGTAAGCGTCGGCGAGCCGCTGGCGCAAATGCAGACGGACGTTCTCGACGCCCAGCGCGACGAGGCCCAGGCCCAGTCGCAGCAGGCGATCACGGCCGTGGCCAGCGCGGAAGCCCAAGTGGCCGCGCGCGAGAGCGACCTGGCGGCCGCGCAGGCCACGGTCAAACAACGAGCGGCCGAACTGGACGCCGCCCAGCGGCGGTTCGCGCGCACGGAAATGCTCTCCAGTAACGGCGTGGCCACCCTGCAGGAAGTTGACGACAACCGCGCCAGTTTGCACGGTACCCAGGCGGCAGTGACCGCGGCGCAGGCCCAAACCACCGCCGCCCAAGCCGCGATCACGGCCGCCCAAGCCCAAGTAGTGGGGGCCAAAGCCGGCGTGACCGCGAGTGTGGCGACCATCGCCCGCATCGAGGCGGACATTACCGATAGCCGGCTCAAATCGTCGTGCGAAGGTCGCGTGCAATATCGGGTGGCCCAACCCGGCGAAGTGCTGGGCGCCGGCGGCACGGTGCTCAACCTGGTCGATCTCAACGACGTTTACCTCACCTTTTTCCTGTCCGATCTCGTGGCGGGCAAGGTGGCGATCGGGAGCGAAGTTCATCTGGTGCTGGACGCCGCGCCGCAGTACGTGATTCCGGCCACGGTTTCTTTCGTGGCCACGGTCGCCCAGTTCACGCCCAAGACCGTGGAAACAGCCACCGAGCGGCAGAAACTGATGTTCCGGGTCAAGGCGCAGATCAGCCGCGAGTTGCTGCAAAAAAACTTAAAACAGGTCAAGACCGGCCTGCCCGGCGTGGCTTGGCTCAAACTGGATGCGGCTGCGCAATGGCCGGCCAACCTGGAAATCAAGGTTCCCAGATGACCCCGGAGGAGTCCAGTCGCGCACCCGTTGCCAGACTGGCGGGGGTTACGCTGCGCTATGGCAAAACGGTGGCGTTGAACCACATTACACTGGATATCCCCGCCGCGAAGATGGTGGGGCTGATCGGTCCGGACGCCGTCGGCAAATCCAGTTTGCTGTCGCTCCTCGCCGGTGCCCGCGCGGTCCAGGAGGGAACCGTGGAATCCTTGGGGGGCGACATGGCCGGCCGTGGTCATCGCGCAGATGTCTGCCAGCGCATCGCCTACATGCCCCAGGGCCTCGGCAAGAATCTTTATCCGACGTTGTCGGTCGAGGAGAACCTGCAGTTCTTTGGCCGGTTGTTTGGCCACGCTGCCGCCGAGCGTCGCCGCCGCATTGACGAATTGTGCCACCGCACGGGCCTGACCCCGTTTCTGACGCGCCCGGTCGGCAAATTGTCCGGTGGCATGAAACAAAAGCTGGGCCTCTGTTGTGCCCTGATCCACGATCCGGACTTTTTGATCCTGGATGAGCCGACCACCGGGGTTGATCCGCTGGCACGCGCGCAATTTTGGGATTTGATCAAGCAAATCCGGACCCAACGCACGGGCATGAGCGTGATCGTGGCCACCTCCCTGATGGACGAGGCGCAGAACTTCGACTGGCTCGTGGCGATGAATGACGGGCAGGTGATGGCCACCGGCTCACCAGCGGAATTACTCGCCCACACCCATTGCAAAACGCTGGACGAGGCCTTTATCGCATTGCTGCCGGAAGCGCAACGGCGCGGCCATCACGCCGTGATCATTCCGCCGCTGGTTGAAGGTGTCGCCGCTCCCGTTGCCATCGAGGCCGAGGGATTGACCATGCGTTTTGGCAGGTTTATCGCCGTTGACCACGTCAGTTTCCGCATTTGCCAGGGCGAGATTTTCGGTTTCCTGGGTTCCAATGGCTGCGGCAAATCCACGACGATGAAGATGCTGACCGGCCTGCTGCCGGCCACCGAGGGCCACGCCGCCCTGTTTGGACAGGCGGTCAATCCCAAGGACATCGCCACCCGCCGCCGCGTGGGCTACATGTCGCAGGCGTTCTCACTTTACACGGAATTGTCGGTGCGTCAAAACCTGTTGCTGGCGGCGCGCCTCTATCAAATGCCCGAGGCGGACATTCCGGCGCGGGTGGCCGAGATGGTGCAACGTTTTAGTCTTACGGAGGTGCTCGACGCCATGCCCGACAACCTGCCGCTGGGCATCCGCCAGCGAATGTCGCTGGCCGTGGCGATGGTGCATCGGCCGGAACTGTTGATCCTGGATGAACCGACTTCCGGCGTGGACCCCATTGCGCGCGACATGCTTTGGCAACTGATGGCAGAGTTGTCGCGGCATGACCGGGTTACAATTTTCATCTCCACCCACTTCATGAATGAAGGTGCGCGCTGCGATCGTATTTCGCTGATGAATGACGGCAAAGTCCTGGTCACCGGGGTGCCGGCGGAACTCGTACGCCAGCGCGGGCTGCCCACGCTGGAGGCGACCTTTATCAGCTATTTGAAAGACGCCGAGCGGCATGACCAAGCCAAAACAACGGACCCAGCCGCCGCGCCAGCGGTGCCGGCGGTCATCGCGCCGACCCCGGCGGCTGTTCCACCTCGCCGCCGCTGGTTCAGTTTGAGCCGGGCCATGAGCTACAGCCGGCGGGAAACGCTCGAATTGCGGCACGATCCGATGCGGGCCACCATGGCGTTGCTGGGGAGCGTCTTATTGATGTGCATCATGGGCTACGGCATCAGCCTGGATGTGGAAAATTTGAAATACGCGGTGCTGGATCATGATCAGACCGGGTTGAGCCAGAACTATGCGCTCAACTTGTCCGGCTCCCGGTACTTTACCGAGCGGCCGCCAATCACGGATTACGCGCAACTCGACCGGCGCATGCGCTCCGGCGAGTTGGCGCTGGCCATTGAGATTCCGCCCGAGTTCGCGCGCGACCTGGAGCGCGGCCATCCGGTGCAGATCGCCGCCTGGGTCGATGGCTCCATGCCGCAGCGCGCGGAAACGGTGCAAGGTTATGTGCAAGGCATGCACCAGGTCTGGCTGCTGGATATGGCGACGCACCGGCTCGGCCAGCACGTCGTCAGCCCGGCCACCGTTGAGACCCGCTATCGCTACAATCCCGACGTGCTAAGCCTCCCGGCGATGGTGCCGTCCGTCATCCCGCTGTTGTTGCTGATGATTCCGGCAATGTTGACGGCGTTGTCGGTGGTTCGCGAAAAGGAACTTGGTTCCATCATCAATCTTTATGTCACCCCGGTCACGCGTGCCGAATTCCTGCTCGGCAAGCAATTGCCCTATCTCGTGCTGGCGATGTTGAATTTTGGATTGATGACGTTGCTGGCCATAACGCTGTTCGGTGTGCCGGTCAAGGGCAGCTTCCTGGCGCTGGGGACTGGGGCGCTGTTGTTCGTGATGTTTTCGACCGGTTTCGGCTTGTTTGCCTCCACCTTCACCCGCAGCCAGATCGCGGCGTTGTTTTTGACGATCATCGCCACGATCATCCCGGCCGTCCAGTTCGCTGGCTTGTTGAACCCGGTGTCTTCGCTGGCCGGCGTCGGCGCGCTGATTGGACGTCTTTATCCGGCGACCTACTTTCTGAACATCACGCGTGGCGTGTTCAATAAAGCGCTGGGTTTTCCGGGGCTGCATGCCTCGTTCTGGCCGTTGCTGCTGGCCGCGCCGGTGATGGTGGGGCTGGCCATCCTGCTGCTGAGAAAACAGGAAACCTGACCATGCCACCCCTCGGCAACATTTATCGTCTGGGCATCAAGGAGCTGTGGAGCCTGGCGCGCGACCCGGTGATGCTGGTGCTGATCACGTACTGCTTCTCGGTGTCAATCTACGTCGCGGCCACGGCGGTGCCGGACAGCCTGGACAAGGTGCCCATCGCCATCGTGGATGAGGATGCCTCGCCCCTTTCGGCGCGCATTGCGGCAGACTTCTACCGGCCACGCTTCAATCCGCCCGCCAACATCTCGCTCGCCGCAATGGATGCCGGCATGGATGCTGGCGACTACAGCTTCGTGCTGGATATTCCGCCGGACTTTCAGCGCGACGTGCTGGCCGGTCGCTCCCCGGCGATCCAGCTCAATGTGGACGCCACCCGCATGACTCAGGCGTTTACGGGCAGCGCTTACATCCAGCAGATCGCGTTGGGCGAGGTCAACGACTTTGTCCAGCGCTATCGCCGCAGCGCCCCGCCACTGGTGGATCTGGCCTTGCGCGCGCGTTACAACCCCAATCTGGAGCAGTCCTGGTTCGGGGCGCTCTCCGAGATCATCAACAACGTGACCATGCTCGCGATCATCCTCACCGGGGCGGCCCTCATTCGCGAGCGTGAACACGGAACGATCGAGCATCTGCTGGTGATGCCGGTCACGCCGGCGGAGATCATGCTGGCCAAGGTCTGGGCCATGGGACTGGTGGTCTTGGCGGCGGCAGGCATCGGGTTGCTGGTGGTCGTGCAAGGGGTGCTGCGCGTGCCGATTGCAGGGTCGGTGCCGCTGTTCCTGGCCGGCACCGCGCTGCATCTGTTCGCCGCCACCGCGCTGGGCATCTTCATGGCCACGGTGGCGCGGTCGATGCCACAATTTGGCATGCTGGCCGTGCTGATCCTGCTGCCCTTGCAAATGCTCTCCGGCTCCTTCAGCCCGCGCGAGAGCATGCCGGAATTGGTGCAGTTCGTGATGCTGGCGGCGCCAACCACACACTTCGTTGCCCTCGGTCAGGCCATCCTCTTCCGCGGCGCCGGTCTCGCGGTGGTCTGGCCGCAATTCCTCACCCTGATGGTGGTGGGCGCGCTGCTCTTCGCCATTGCGTTGGCCCGCTTTCGCAACGCCATCAGTGAAATGGCTTGAAAGTCCCGTTTCCGCGGACCGCCGCCGCTGGTGACCGCGGTTCTGGCAGCCGGCGTTCTGTGGGGTGCTTACCCCATTGTCTAACGTCTCCGAAAGGGTGATCATCATAGGCATGCGGATTTCTTTTAAACTGGGATATCCGAGCACAAAGCCTTTATTAACATGGATACAAAGACTCTCAACCCCGAATTGCTCCACCGGATTGACGCCTATTGGCGCGCGGCGAATTATCTCTCCGTCGGCCAGATTTATCTCTACGACAATCCGCTGCTGAAACGGCCGCTGACGCTCGCGGATGTGAAGCACATGCTGCTGGGGCATTGGGGCACCACGCCCGGTCAGAATTTCATTTACGCCCACTTGAACCGGGTCATCAAGCAATACGACTTGAACATGATTTACGTTTCGGGCCCTGGACACGGCGGCCCGGCGGTGGTGGGCAATACCTATCTCGAGGGCACTTATAGCGAGGTTTATCCGGACATCAGCCAGGATGAAGCCGGGCTGCGGAAGCTCTTTATTCAATTCTCGTTTCCGGGCGGCATTCCCAGCCACGCCTCGCCGGAATGCCCCGGCTCGATTCACGAGGGCGGCGAACTGGGCTATTCGCTCAGCCATTCGTTCGGCGCGGTCTTCGACAATCCGGATCTCGTCGTGGCCTGCGTTGTCGGTGACGGCGAGGCGGAAACCGGGCCACTGGCGACCGCGTGGCATTCCAATAAATTTCTGGATCCAGTCACCGATGGTGCGGTGCTGCCCATTCTGCATCTCAACGGCTATAAGATTTCCAATCCCACCATTCTCGCCCGCATCACCCGCGAGGAATTGGAACAGTTGTTGCGCGGCTATGGCTGGACCCCGTATTTCGTGGAAGGTCACGAACCGGCCCTGATGCACGAAGCCATGGCCAAGACCCTCGATGCGGTGGTGGAGGAGATCAAAAGAATCCAGAACGATGCGCGCGCGAACGGCAACCTCACGCGCCCGCGCTGGCCGATGATCGTCCTCAATTCGCCCAAGGGCTGGACGGGGCCGAAGGTCGTGGACGGCCTGCAGGTGGAAGGCACATTCCGTGCGCACCAAGTGCCGCTCTCCGACCCCGCCACGCATCCTGAACATCTGAAGTTGTTGGAAGATTGGCTGAAGAGTTACCGGCCGGCGGAGCTTTTCGACGAGCAGGGACGGTTGAAACCGGAGTTGGCCGAATTGGCCCCCAAGGGCGAACGGCGGATGGGCGCGAACCCCCACGCCAACGGCGGCATGTTGCTCCGGGACCTGCGAATGCCGGACTTCCGCGTTTACGCCGAAGCGGTCCCGGCCCCGGGCATCCTGGGCATCGGCGACGTACATGTGCTTGGCCCCTTTTTGCGCGACGTTGCCAAGATGAATCAAACCCAGCGGAACTTTCGGGTCTTCGGTCCGGACGAAACCCTCTCCAACGGTCTGGAAGCCCTGTTTGAAGTGACCAAACGACAATGGGAAGCCGCCACCGTGCCCAACGATGAGTTCCTCGCGCCCGCCGGACGCGTGATGGAGATGTTGAGCGAACATCAATGCGAAGGCTGGCTGGAGGGTTATCTGCTCACCGGGCGGCATGGTCTGTTCAACTGCTACGAGGCATTCATTCATATCGTGGATTCGATGTTTAACCAGCACGCGAAGTGGCTGAAGGTAACGGCGGGCCTGCCGTGGCGGCGAAAGATCGCCTCGCTAAACTATCTGCTCGCTTCGCACGTCTGGCGGCAGGACCACAACGGTTTTACCCATCAAGATCCCGGTTTCATCGATCACGTCGTCAATAAAAAGGCCAGCATCGTGCGGGTCTATCTGCCGCCGGACGCGAATTGTCTGCTGTCGGTGATGGATCATTGCCTGCGCAGCCGCCATTACGTCAACGTGGTGATCGCGGGCAAACATCCATCCCCGCAGTGGCTGACGATGGACGCCGCCGTCAAGCATTGCACCGAGGGCATTGGCATTTGGCAGTGGGCCAGCAATGACCAGGGCGCGGCGCCCGACGTGGTCATGGCCTGCTGCGGTGACGTGCCCACACTGGAGACGCTCGCGGCCGTGTCCATCCTGCGCGAACATCTGCCGGACCTGAAAATCCGCGTGATCAATGTGGTGGATTTGATGCGGTTGCAGCCGCAATCCGAGCATTCGCACGGATTGAGCGACCGGGATTTTGATGAACTGTTCACCCGGGACAAGCCGGTCATCTTTGCTTTTCACGCCTATCCGTGGCTGATTCACCGCCTGACTTATCGGCGCACCAACCACCAGAACATTCACGTTCGTGGCTACAAGGAAGAGGGCACCATCACCACGCCCTTCGACATGACGGTGCTGAACGAGTTGGACCGTTTCCACTTGGTGATGGATACCATTGACCGTCTGCCGCAGACGGGGGACCGGGGCGTTTACCTGAAGCAGCAGCTCAAGGACAAGCTGATCGAGCACAAGCAATACATCGATAAGAACGGCCAGGATCTGCCGGAAATTCGCAACTGGAAATGGAGCAGTCCCCAGTGAAAATCCAGGCGCTGATCGTCACGGCAAAGGCGCTGGTCGCCGGCGACCAAGGGCGGGTGGCCATGGAAAAAAACTGAACTGGAGCCGGCATGGAAACCCAGACCATTTCAGCCAATCACGGAGTCGTTGCCGCGGTGCGCGGCAGTGTCGTGGACGTGCGGTTCGACCGGCACTTGCCCGCGATTTACTCCGTGCTGCACGCGGGAGCGGAAGACGCGATCATCATCGAAGTGCTGGCGCAACAGGATGCGCGCCACGTGCGGGGGATTGCCTTGACGCCCACGCAGGGGCTGGCGCGCGGCATGCCCGTGACGGACACGGGCGGGCCGCTGAAAGCACCGGTGGGCAAAGCCATTCTCTCGCGGATGTTCGACGTGTTTGGCACGGCCATTGACCGTCAGGCGGCGCCGGCGGAGGTGCAATGGCGTTCGGTGCATCGCCCGCCGCCGCCGCTGGCGCGGCGTTCCACCAAGTCGGAAATTTTCGAGACCGGCATCAAGGTCATTGATGTGCTGGTGCCCTTGGAACGCGGCGGAAAGGCGGGACTTTTCGGCGGGGCCGGGGTGGGCAAGACGGTGCTCCTCACGGAAATGATCCACAACATGATCGGGCACCAGCAGGGCGTCAGCATTTTTTGCGGCATCGGCGAGCGCTGCCGCGAAGGCGAGGAACTTTACCGCGAGATGAAGGCCGCCGGCGTGTTGCCGAACATGGTGATGATCTTCGGCCAGATGAACGAGCCGCCGGGCAGCCGATTCCGCGTGGGCCACACCGCGCTGACGATGGCCGAGTATTTCCGCGACGACGAGCACCGCGATGTGCTGCTGCTCATCGACAATATTTTCCGTTTCATCCAGGCCGGCATGGAGGTGTCGGGCTTGATGGGGCAGATGCCTTCCCGGCTGGGCTATCAACCCACGATGGGCACGGAACTGTCCGGGTTGGAGGAACGCATTGCCAATACGGATACGGGCGCCATCACTTCCATCCAGGCGGTGTACGTGCCGGCGGATGATTTCACCGATCCGGCGGCGGTGCATACGTTCTCCCACCTTTCTGCGTCCATTGTACTTTCACGGAAGCGGGCGAGCGAAGGGCTCTTCCCGGCCATCGATCCCCTGCAATCCAGTTCCAAGATGGCCACCCCCGGGATCGTCGGCGAACGGCATTACGCCCTCGCCCAGGAAATCCGGCGGACGCTCGCGCAATACAGCGACCTGAAGGACATCATCGCCATGCTGGGGCTGGAACAGCTGGCGCCGGAGGATCGGAAGGTGGTCGCGCGCGCCCGCCGGCTGGAGCGCTTTCTCACCCAACCCTTCTTCACCACCGAACAGTTCACCGGCCTGACCGGCAAACTGGTCAGTCTTAAAGACGCGCTGGATGGCTGCGAACGAATCCTGCACGACGAATTCAAGGATTACCCGGAGAGCAGTCTCTATATGATCGGCGCGATCACCGAAGCGAAGGGAACAGCGAAGGCCGTGCCGGCCGCCGCCGCGGCCCAACCGAAGCCGAAGCCATCAACTCGGGTCGAACCGCCGGCCGAAGCGAAACCTCAACCCAAGGTCGACCATGCCGTCCTCGCTCCTGCACCTTAAGATTCTCCTGCCGTTCCAGGTTTTCGCCGAGCGGACCGGCGTCACGCGCCTCGTCGCGGAGACGCGCGAAGGCTCCTTCGGCCTGCTGCCGCACCGGCTCGATTGCGTGGCGGCACTCGTGCCGGGCATTTTGATCTACCAGACCGAAACCGAAGGCGAAGTCTTCGTGGCGGTGGATCAAGGCGTGCTGGTCAAGACCGGTGCGGACGTGCTCGTATCCGTGCGCCGCGCGATCGGTGGCACCGATCTCAGCCAGTTGCACGCGGCGGTGAAAAAGGAATTCCTCACCCTGGACGAGAACGAGCAAAGCGTGCGCACGGCGGTGGCAAAATTGGAAACCGGATTTTTGCGT
>CAYTJG010000009.1:0-12648 GCA_964437865.1 uncultured Bifidobacteriaceae bacterium
CGTAGAGCATGGCCTTGAGCGAATCGCTTTCCAGCGGCGGATAATCCACGCGCTGCAATTCGCCATGGATACGCATCATCGGCGGATTGCCCGAGGCCATGTGCAAGTCGGAGGCCCGCTGCTCGAACATCAAATTGAAAAATGCGTCAATCTTGGCCATACGACCTTTCGATTAGGGTGACGGTAATCAATGTCATAATAGTCTGCAAGCAATGAAAATGCCCGCCGACGCCATCCGTGAAGAAATCCGCAAAAGCGGCGCAATTTCCTTTACCCGCTTCATGGAACTGGCGCTTTACTGTCCCGAAACTGGGTATTACGAGAAAAAAGAGGACAATATTGGCCGCGCCGGCGACTTCATCACCAGCGTGAGCGTGGGCAGTCTGTTTGGCGAGTTGCTGGCTTTTCAACTGGCCGACTGGCTGCAGGAACTGCTCCAGGCCGAACCCGGCGGCCGGTTGGCGATCGTTGAGGCGGGCGCGCATGACGGCCGGCTGGCGGCGGATATTTTGCCCTGGTTGCAGGCGAACCGGCGGGAGTTGTTCGCGCGCCTTGAATACGTTCTGGTGGAACCCTCGGCGCGTCGGCAGGCGTGGCAGCGCGAAAAACTGAGGCCTTTCGCTGGCCAAGTGCGCTGGTGCGCGGAACTGCGCGAGTTGACGGGCTCTGGTCTCCGTGGGGTGTTGTTTGGCAACGAGTTGTTGGATGCTTTTCCGGTCCGCCGTTTCGGTTGGGAGGCGGCGGCACAACGGTGGTTTGAGTGGGGCGTGGAACTCGCCGGGGAGGGTTTTCAATGGCGGCGTTTGGACGGACCGGTGGCCGGTCCGGAGGAATGGTGCCCGGCGGAACTGCTGCCGGTGCTGCCGAACGACTATGTGGTGGAAACCAGTCCTGCGGCGGAGTGTTGGTGGCGTGCGGCGGCCGGCCTGCTCGCCCATGGGCGGCTCATGGCGATTGACTACGGATATACCGCGGAGGAAATGATCTCACCGGCCCGGACCGATGGGACGCTCCGCGCCTATCATCGCCACCAAGTCATGCGCGACTTGTTGGCCAACCCGGGAGCCCAGGACTTGACGGCCCACGTGAATTTCACGGCCATCCAACGGGCGGGCGAAGCCGCCGGCTGGCGCACGGAAACGGTGTGCCCGCAGCCGCGGTTCCTCACGCAGATTTTTCAGCGCGCCCGGGCCGGGAATTGCTTCGCTCCAATGAACCCAAAGCAAGTGCGCCAATTCCAGACCTTGACGCATCCGGAACATCTGGGCCGCGCCTTTCGTGTGCTGGTGCAGACACGGTAATGTCCAGTTGATTTTGATCTTTTTCGACCGCCATCGGCGGCTGGATGAAGCGATGCGAAAAATCCCGGAGCCCGCAGGCTCCGGGATGTCATGATTTGTCGCCGCCACAAGCCGGCTGGTTAATCCGGCCGGCGTGGCCCGTGGCGGTCTTCCCGATTAGAATTTATACGTGGCCGCCAAGGACGCGATGTCGTGGTCAAACTCCCGGTATTGCGCGCCGCCCGGGGCGTTGTCCTGCGCATTGCGGCCGAAATCAATCGAGCCGGCAGCCGTGACGCTGAAATTGCGGGTAACCGCGAACGTCACCGACGGGACAATCGAGTAGAGAAAGTCATTGCGCTCGTTTGAGCCCTTCACCGGGTCGCTGCCGCTGGTAAAGTCATACTCTGCGATACGGCCACCCAAATCGAAGGAGAGCCGATCCGTCAGTATACGATGGTAGGTCAACTCGTAGTTGCTATCGAAATAGGGCACGCGTCCCGTATAGGCGACCCATTGCCATTGCTTGTACTTGAGCGACAGGCTGTCGTTGGCGTCGATCTGCGCGGTCGCACTGGCCTCCGCGTAGTAGGTGATCATATTGTCGTCGGCCACGGCCGCCGTGCTGTCATAATTGCGGAAATCCGGGCCGGCCAGGGCGCACACGGTCAGCCAGTGCCACGGTTTGCCTTCCAAGCCGAGCAACAACCGTTGATAATCGCTGCCAGAGGCGCGCTGGGTGGCATCAATATCCACGGGCAGCATCTGTTGGTACTGGTGTCCATAGCGATAGCCCAGAGTGACGGCCACGTCATCGTTCAAGTGATAGCCGAAATCCAAACCGCCATTCACATCGTAACGGGAGGGATAGTTCTGGTAGCCCGCCGCTGAACTAAGCTTTGTCATCATGTCGTAATACAGCAGTGACGCCGTCGGACGGATGAAGAACGGGTTGAAGTCGTACTGCAGCACGGCCTTGGTGCGCTCTTGGATCTGCTCGCGCCGCTCCTTGGCCACCACCGAGGCAAAGCCGCTCCGGTATTTGTCGTCGCCCTCGTACGTTGGGGCTATGTCGCTGCCATCCACGTAGTAAAAGCAGTTCTCCACGTTGAAGGAGAAGTCACCGGAGTTGCCTTTGATCACGTCGGTGACGCGATGTCCGCTGTAGGTTTCATCGGGCGCGTTATGATAAATGTCGTATTCGGGGGTATAGACGAAGCTCAGTATTTGGAAGGGTGAGCTCTCCTCCAGCAGACGCGCGAAATTCAGGCCCAATTTGGCCGAAACGGTGGAGACCAGGGACGCCTGCGCTTTCATGGGTCCATTGCCGGAGACCAGCAGGACGTTGTCATCGTAGGTTTCCTTTACGCCGACAGCCACATCCGTCACCCACGCGGGTTTGGGCAGTTGCCAGGTCAGTAGCGACGGGGAATTCGTCGCGGGTTCAGCTGCCGGCGCCGTGGCGGATTGATCCGCACCGGCGAACGCATTGAGCGCGAAGCCGGCCAGAGCCGTGCCGGTCATGAGGCGGCGAGTGGATGGGAGGGGCAGTTTATGCATATTTCTTTTCTTTTATGGGTGTCTAATTTAGGTGACATTGGAACGTCCGATGAGACTGCGGGGAATGGATCCGCCAAGCCTATGAGGACCGCAACTTGAGGTACATCAACGAGCAGGATACAAACTCATTCAGAGATAATCGGTCGTTCGAGGTCTTATCGGTCAGTTGCACCCATGTCTTAAACGCGCATTGCGTCCAACAGCAGAAATTCAATTCCGCCTTGAATTAACCGGAGCTTTGTGGCGGTGGGCAGTTTGCGGAGGATTGCCGGGGCCTCTTAAACAAGAACCAAGAGGCTATTTAATTCGGTGGAAAGGCCTGACGTTTTTCCGGTTCAGACGATTTCGCGGATTTGCGCCACGAGTCGGCGTACCAGTCGGGGGCGGTCATTATCGGTGATTTGCGCGGTGGCGTGGTTCCAGGTGTCCAGGGCAGATTCCAAGGCACATTCCTCGGGCCGGCCGCCGGCGCGGACATAGTCTGCCATCCGTTTTAGGTAATTCGACATTTCGGTCCGCAAGGCCGCTTCCGCGACCTGAACCGCGGGCTGCAGTCGCTGCCATTCCTCGAGCTTGGTTTGGCGGAACAAGGCGGTGGTGATCAAGCCCAATTCCTGGATATGCGCGGTGAGGCGGGCGAGCACCGCGGGAGAAAAGCTGCGGGCATGGCGAAACAGGATGTTTTCGACGGTCGCCTGCTCCGACAGCACCAGCACCGTATCCAGGTCCCGCGAGAGCGTGCGGTGCAGTGACAAGGCCGTGTGCCCATCCGCCTCCACGGGGACGCCCGGTTTGGGCATGAGCAACAGCCTTGACATGGAGTCCAACAGCCGCCCAAGCGTGCGCCGCAAATCGTCGGCGGCGTGTTCCGGCCAGATAAAGCGGAAAACAATTGCGGAGGTCACGGTGCCCAGCAGGATGCCAATGATCCGGTCGCGGATGGTGGTCAAATTTGTTTCGGGCTCGAACCCTTGGAAGAGCGCGAGATAGAAGGCAAAGGCCGCCTGCAAACCAGCGTAAGCAATCCGGTCTGAACCGGCGGCCACCCAGGCAAAGAGCGAGGAGATCGCGGCGGTGAGGAGCACGAGCGAGGTGATGCTTTCCATTTGTGGGATCAGAAATAGAATGGCGAGGAACGCCAGCGAGCCGCCGACCAGGCAGCCGAAGATCCGCAGCCAGCTCCGGTAAATGGTGGCTCCCGTGGTGCCCAGGGCCACAAAACAGCAGGTGATAAAAGCGGTGTTGAGGCCCGGCCAGGCGAGGGCGCTGTAGACCAGATAACAAATCATCCCGGCCAGCGTCACTTTCAGAGCGAAGCGCACATGGGACGGGTTGGTGAAGGCGTCGGTGCTGAAGAGCGGCTTCCTGGCGGGGGCGGCGGTGGACGAATAATCGGAGGCGCCGTGAATCAGGCTGTCCCGGAGTGATTCGACCGCGAATTGGAGTTCGCGCAATTGTGGCAGCGCGGCGGGCGGCGGTGGGGATGGGCGGGGCAGCAAGATGGGCTGTGCTTTCGGCAGCGCGGTTTTGAGTTCGGCGAGATCGGCCAGCAGGCCGCGGGCGCAAACTGCATCTTCCGGAGGCAGCGACACGGCATCCCGGAATTCCAGGCTGGCTGTGGTATTGGCCAGGTTACCGGCGGCGGCAATGGACTCCACCAGGAAGGGGTGGCGTTGCTTGAGCCGGACATCCTTCATTTCCGCGAAATTCAGGAGGCCGAGCATGATGCCGCAACCGCGCGTGGCCAGGTCCAGCAGGCCCGGGTTGGCTTGGCCGCCAGCCGAACCAGCGTGCAGAATCCGCTCCACAGCGGCGGTGGCCGCATTCAGACGCAGGTCGAAGGACTGGGTCAGGGCCGTCCATGGATCGGCCGGGAGCAGGATTTGGTTGACGATCACCGTCAGGACCACCGGATATACAACGGCGACCCACAACCAAAGCTGGCCGCGCACCAGCGCGTCGGTGTTGGGCGCGCTTTCGGCGATGGTTTGCATGAGCGCGCTGAGAAACCCGATGATGAATCCCAAGGGGCCGATCACAAAGGTGCGGGCGAAGAACATGGCCACTAAGATGAAACCGGCCGTGGCGGGCAGGCGCAGTTCCGGATGATCGAAGGTGCAGTTGTACAGCAACAGGGTCACGGTGGTGGCCACCGTGACGCCAACGATCAACACCACCCCGGTGAACGAGGTGAGCACGCGATTTTCCTTGGTCACGAAGAATACATAGAACGCCGAGAAGGCCAGATACGGCACCTGCAGGGCCATCGAGACCATGGTGACGAGCGAGACCACGACTACCATGCGAACCGCCATGGGCAGGCGGCCGGGAAACGGTCGCAATTCCCGACGCCACCACGCCAGCCAGGCCGGCGCCGGACCCGGCGGACGAACCTGGGCGGTGGCGTTCATTTGATGATGGCCACCGCCGAGGCGCCCATGCGGAATAAATCCAGGTCCGGATTCTCCACCTCGATTCGCACCGGAAACCGCTGGGCGATATGCACCCAGTTCAATTCGCGGGGAACGGTGGGCACCCCGTGCGATTGGTCAATCTCGTCCCGGGGCGTCACGGCCCAACCGATGCCCTGCACCTTGCCGCGGAAACGGCGCTCCGGTGCGGAGAGTAAATAGACCTCGGCGGAAGAGCCGGTGGTGAAATGACGGATCTCGCCTTCCCGGAAATTGGCGATGACATACCAATGGCGCAGGTCCAGTAGGGAGAAAACCGGCGTGCCTGCGTTGGCATATTCACCCACAGAGAAGTTCAGGTTGACGACCTTGCCGGGGAAGGGGGCTACCACCCGGCAGTAGGAGAGGTTCAGCCGGGCCAACTCCACTGCGGCCACCGCGCCGGGGCGCTGCGCCTGGAGGGTGGTCAGCGTGCTCAGGGCGGCCTTGGCCTCGTTCAATCGCTGTTCGGCGGTGGCCAGCGCGGCAGCCGCCACCTTCACGGCCGTAGAGGCCTTGTCCACATCGTCGGCGGAGGCGAAGCCGTTGGTCAGCAGCGGCTGGATTCGCTCGAAGGTGTTGCCGACTTGTTGCTGTTGCGCCCGGGCTTGTTCCACGCCCGCCTCGGCGGCCTTCACCTGGTATTTGAGGGTTTCATCCTGGGACCGGGCCACTTCGATCTGCCGGTCCAGGGCTGTCGCGGCTGCCTGGGCGTTTTCCAGTTGCAACTGATAGTCGGCCGGGTCGATTTCGAACAGCACTTCGCCCTCCTTCACTTCCTGGTTATCCTGCACGCCGACCCTGATGATCTGTCCCCGCACCCGGGGTGCCACACCGATGACGTTCGCCTCCGCAAAAGCATCGTCGGTGCGCGGGTGCCGTTCGATGATGCTCCACACCCAGAAGGCCAGGACGATGACGCCGATCACCGCGCCGAGGCTGATGATCCGGCCGACAAAGTTGCGCCCCGTTTCCGACGCCGGGGCGGGATTGGCCGGCGGGGTTTCAGGCGGTGGAGTGGGTTGGGGATCGGGCATAAGCAATTCAGTTTTGGAAAAAGAACAGCCATACGGCCAGCGTGAAACAGATCATCAAACACAGATAGACCAGCGGCGCCGGGCGCAGGTGGCCGGCGAGCTTGACGAGGAGAAATACCTGCCGCGTCACAATGGTCAGCAACAGGCCGGCCACGATACAGATGAGCCAGGCCGGGAAATAAGAGCCTAGGACATCCACCGTGGGGGAATGCGCGTGGTGGCAGCCGGCTGAGCCAAGGGCGGTCGTGGACAGGAGGAGGGCGGATTTCGCGGGTGACGTCATGGGTGATTGGCGTGGGTTGCTGCCGGCGCCGGTTTGGCGAGATCGCCCACGCTCAACGCCAGCGCGGCCGCAGTGGTGAAAATTGCGGAGCGCGTGTCCACGATCGTGCTGCGCGCGGTGGTCACGTAGCGTTGCGCGTTTTGGGTGTCCACGTAAGTTCCCAGCCCGTGTTGATAGGCCTGCAGCGCGGCATCGAAGGCGCTTTGGGCGGCGGCGAACAGCTTCTCCGCCGATTCCTGTTTGCGGACCGCCGTTTTCAGGTCGGTATAGGTTTTCCAAACTTCGCTCACCGCCTGATCCCGGTTGTCGGTCAGCTCACTTTCCGCCTCGCGCAATTGGGATTCGGCGAGGCGCAGTTGGTTGGCCCGGGCGAAGCCGTCGAAGATGGGTAGTTCAATGGCCAGACCGATGCCATAGCTTGGCTTGTCGTTGCTGGTGTAAGGCGAACTGTACGCGTTGACATCCAGTTTCTCCCAGCCGGCGCTGCCTTCCAGGGAGACTTTGGGATAGTAGGCCGAGCGCGCCAGCCGCACTTGATCCTCGCAGGCGCGGAGGTTGGCCAGTTTGGCCACGAGATCCGGCCGTTGGGCAAGGGCGCGGTCAATCAGTTCCTCCAGGGGTTCTTCCACGCTTCCGTCAAACTTCTTTTCGGGGACATCGGCGATCTGCAACTCGGTCGTAGGCAGAATGCCGAGCGTCCGGATCAAGGCCACTTGCGCATCGCTCAAGTCACCCCGAGCTGCCTCCAGCTCAAAGTTCGCCTCCGCCGTCTGTTGTTCCGCCTGCAAGACATCGGGTTTGGTGGCCAGGCCGTGGTCAAACCGGGCCGTGGTCGCGGCCCCAACCGTGGCAGCCGCTTGCAACGAGCTTTCGGCCACCGCCACTTTTTGGCGCGCGGTATTGAAATCGTAGAAGCCCCGGGTCACGGCAAACACGATTTGCTGATGGGCGGCGTTGAAGGCCACGTTGGCGGCCATTAGTCGTTCCTTCGTCGCGGCGACGGTCGCTCGTCGCCCGCCGAAATCAAACAGCAGCCATTTTACATCCAGCTCTGCGTCTTCTTCGATGCCGTTGCCCGGAAACACGGAGGTCAACACGGCCAGTTTATGCTGTAACCCGCTGCCCGCGGAGGCCGCCAGGTAAGGATAGTAGCTGCTTTCGCTCAGACCGACACTCCGGGCGGCCTGACGGGCGCGTTCCCACGCCGCGCGCGTCTCGGGATGACTGCGCTCGGCCAAGTCGATCAGTTCCGGCAGATCATAAATCTTTTGTGGGTCGATGGGCACGGTTGGCCGGTTGGTTTCGTAAGGCGCGATGCCCTGTTTCAGCGCCTGCTCATAATCGTCGAGGCGTCGGGGCGACCAGGGCCGGTCGGGCGACGGTGGAGAGGCGTCGTCCGCCGCGGATAAAGTCCGGCTCGCGAGGCAAAGGACGAACGTGAGTCGGCCGGCATGGCACCACGGAAATTTCATGCAGGACAAATCGATGATTCAATGATGCAAGTAAGCCTCATACTCAATATGCGGCAGCCTTCTTTCTCCGTCGCAGGTTACAGCGCCTGGGCCGAGGGAGTAAACAATATTCCGGGGGGTGGCACCAAGTCGGTTCCGGCAGCCCGGTGCCAGCCGGTCCGGTTGGCAACCAACCATATCTACCAATGCGAGATTGACGTCCAAAAAGGCTAAGCCAATTAAAAATAGTTTGCCGACGTTCCTGGACCGGCATGGCCTGCCTTACGAGGCCGCCAAGCAGGCCCGCAAACCGGCTTCCGAGGCGCACAACCGCATCGAAACCCCATTATTTGCGAAGAGCGTTGAGCGGCACGCACTCAGGGACCGGTGAGGCGGGCGATCGGTTCCCCGAACAGCCGACCGCCGCCGACGGTCGGCTGTTTTTGAAGCCGTTTATCGGCGCAAGACGTTCGAGATGGCCAGGTCAATGACCTCGTCGCCACGGCCGTTCAACACCGCCTTGAGCGCCCAGAGATTGAAGCCAATGGCCTGATCCAGCTTGATCGTCGGTGGCATGGAGAGTTCGGTGCGGTTGACCGCCACTTCCACCAGTGCCGGCCCGGCATGCGCGAAGGCGGCCTTGACCGCGGCCGGCAATTCGGCCGGGTCTTCCACCCCCACGGCGAAGAGCCCCGCTGCCTTCGCCAACGCCACAAAATCTGGATTCACCAATTCCGTGCCGCTGCCGAGGATGCCCGCCGCCTTCATTTCCAGCTCCACAAAACCCAGCGTGCGGTTGCTGAAAACGATGAGTTTGATTGGCAATAAGTGCTGATGCAACGAGAGCAGGTCGCCCAACAGCATCGCCAGCCCGCCGTCGCCGGAGAAGGTCACCACCTGCCGGCCCGGGAACGCAAATTGGGCGCCAATGGCCTGCGGCATGGCGTTGGCCATGGAACCGTGATTGAACGAGCCGAGCAGCCGTCGCCGGCCATTCATGGTCAGATAGCGCGCCGCCCAAACGGTGGGCGTGCCCACGTCGCAGGTGAAAATGGCGTCGTCGGCCGCCAGTTCGTTGACGATCTTGGCCACGTATTGCGGGTGGATCGGCTTCCGGCCCGGGTGCCCCACCGCCAGGTCATCCAGCCCCCGGCGGACCTCTTTATAATCCTGCACGTATTTTTTCAGGTGGCTGTCGTCCGACTTGGCTTTGAGCAACGGCAGCACCGCGCTGAGCGTGGCCTTGACGTCGCCGATCAGGCCCAGGTCCAGCCGGGTGCGCCGGCCTAGGTGCTCACCCCGATTGTCCACTTGGATGACCTTGGCCTGGTCAGGGTAAAACTGCGTATACGGAAAATCGGTTCCCAACATGAGCAGCAACTCGGCCTCCTTGATGGCATGGTAACCGGAGGAAAAACCGATCAAGCCCGTGAGCCCCACGTCGTACGGGTTGTCGTACTGAATGTGTTCGCGGCCCCGTAGCGCGGAGACGATGGGGGCCTGTAGCTTGCCGGCCGTGGCGATCAATTCACCGTGGGCGCCGGCACATCCGGAGCCGCCGAGGATCGTGACGGTTCGGGCTTCGTTGAGCAGGTCCGCCAGTTGTTGGATCTCCTCTTCCGCCGGGCAGATGATCGGCCGCGACGGCCTCACAATGGCGCTCGGTTTCCGGTACTCGGCCTTTTGCAGCGCGATGTCCCCGGGAATGGTCACCACCGCCACGCCTTTCCTGGCCAGGGCGGTTTGGATGGCAATTTCCAGCACGCGGGGCACCTGCGTCGTCTGCGAAATCAATTCGCAGTAATGGCTGCAGTCCTGAAACAGACGGTCGGGATGGGTTTCCTGAAAATAGCTGCTGCCAATTTCGCTGCTGGGGATGTGGGCGGCAATAGCCAGCACGGGCACCTGGTTGCGGTGACAATCATAGAGGCCGTTGATCAGGTGCATGTTGCCCGGGCCGCAACTGCCGGCGCAGACCGCCAGTTCACCGGTCACATGCGCCTCAGCGCCGGCGGCGAAGGCAGCCGTTTCCTCGTGTCGCACACCGATCCACTCGATTTGCTTGTTCTTGCGCACCTCTTCCAGAACCCCGTTGAGCGAATCGCCCACCACACCATAGATGCGTTTTACCCCGGCGGCGATTAATGTTTCGACGATGATTTCGGCTACTCTCTTTTCACTCATAATGATCGAATTTATGGCAAATGGATGATCCCCGCATCCTTTTTTTGCCGAGGCGCCCGGCGGGCATTTGGCCCTCCTCGCACTGGTGATTAATTGGCATTCGTGGCTGGGGCGCCCGAGGGTGTCACTTTCTTGAGCAACGGCATCAAGAGCGTGGCCAGCGCCAGACAGACGCCAATCAACAAAAAGGCGTCCGCAAATGTCTCCACCCGGGCTTCCCGATAGGCCAGTGCCCGCAACGTCTCGAGCGCCGCCGCGTGGCCGTGAATATCGTCGCCGTGGTTGAGAAATGCAAATTTTGCCGCGGTCTGATTCAGCATTTCTCCCATCGCGGCGTTGGCCGCCGTCAAATGTTCCGCCAAGCGCTCGAAATGCAGGTTGGTGCGGTCGTTCAACAGCGTCGCGCAGACGGCAATTCCGATGGCGCCGCCCAGGTTGCGCATCATATTGAACAGCCCGCTGGCGTATTTGAGCCGTTCCGGCGACAGGCTGCCCAAGCCGATCGTGACCGCGGGGGCCGCGGCAAAGACCTGCGGAAAACCGCGCAGGAATTGCGGCAGCAGCAGTTCGCCAGCCCCCCAATCGTGCGTCACCCGGGCAAAACTCCACATGGACAGCGCAAAGGTGCCCAGCCCGAACATCATGAGCCAGCGTAAATCAATGCGTTTGGCCAGCAGGATGTACACGGGCACGCCGATCAGCGAGGCGACCCCGGTGGAGAGAATGGCCAGCCCGATTTGCCAGGCGCTGTAACCGCGGACGTAACCAAGGAACAGTGGTGTCAAATAAATGGTCGCGAACATGCCCACACCGGTCATGAAGGAACCGATGCTGCCGATCAGGAAATTCCGGTTGGTGAGCGCGCGCAGATCCACCACCGGGTGGGCGTAGGTGACGCTACGGATGATGAATAGGCCGCCCGCCACCACCGCGAGCACCGCGAAATTGCGGATGGTGGCATCGTCGAACCAATTCCACCGGGCCCCTTCTTCCAGCACATATTGCAGGCTGCCGAGTCCGGTCGCCATCAGGGCCATGCCGGCGTAATCCGCGCTCCTCAGCAGCGAGAGGTCCGGCCGGTCAATCTTGACCAGCATCGGCGTGAGCGTGGCCACGACCACGCCGGGGAGGAGGTTGACGTAGAACACCCACCGCCAGCTCAAGGTGTCCGTGATCCAGCCGCCTATGACCGGACCCAGGGTGGGGGCCAGCGAGGCGAGGGTGCCAATGACGGCCGCTGCATAAACGCGACGGGCGCCCTGGAAATAATGGAAAGCCGAGGTGAATACGGTGGGGATCATCGACGCGCCCAGCAGGCCTTGTAGCGCGCGGAACACAATCATGCTTTCGATGTTCCACGCCAGCCCACACAGCAGGCTGGCAGCGGTGAAACCAATGGCGGAGGCGGTGAACAGCCACCGTGTGGAAAAGACGCGGGTCAGCCAGCCCGAGAGCGGGATCATGCAGATTTCAGCAATCAGATAGGAGGTCTGCACCCAACTGATCTGGTCCTGTGCGGCGGAAAGACCACCACCGATGTCTTGTAACGAGGACGCGACGATTTGAATGTCCAGCAGGGCCATGAACATACCGGTGGTCATGACGACGAACGGGAGCAGGTCCCGGGCACGGAGCGGTGGTTGAGCGGGGGCATTCATGGCGCGGAAATCACTTGGTGTTGACCTTCACGGTGACGGACAATCCCAGCCGCAACGCGTTCAAGGCGGCTGGCTCATCGTCCAGCAGAATCCGCACGGCCACCCGCTGGACGATCTTGGTGAAATTGCCGGTGGCATTTTCGGGTGGCAAGACGCTGAACTGCGCGCCGGTGGCGGGCGCAATGCTCGCCACGTGACCTTGGAACTTTCGGCCCGCCAGCAAATCCACTTGGACGGATGCGGGCGCGCCCGGGCGCATCCGCGCCAATTGATTTTCCTTGAAATTGGCGTCGATCCACAGACCGTGCGACGGTACCAAGGAGAGCAATTGGGAGCCCGCCGTGGCGTACGCGCCGAGTTGCGCGCTGCGATTGCCGACCACGCTGTCAATGGGCGCGTGCAATTCCGTGTAGTTGAGGTTGAGGCGGGCCAGATCGCGCTGGGCGATGGCCGCTTCCCGGGCGGCGCGCACTTGTTGCTTCTGGGTGGCTATGACCGTCTCTTGTCGCCGGGCGGCCTCGAGTACGGCGCGGGCCTTGTCGCCGTTTGCCAGGGCGGTCTTGTAATCGGCGTCCGCCTTTTGGAATTCCTGGGTGGAGTCCACGCCCCTGGCCAGCAGATTTTGCGCGCGCGCCTGATCATCGTGGGTGCGCGTGATTTCCGCAGCGGCGGCGGCAATGCCGGCCTGCGCTTGCGCCACCATGGCGTCCTGCAAATCCCGGGCGGCGTCCAAGTTCGTGAGCGT
>CAYTJG010000009.1:12748-24522 GCA_964437865.1 uncultured Bifidobacteriaceae bacterium
CTTGCGCCACCATGGCGTCCTGCAAATCCCGGGCGGCGTCCAAGTTCGTGAGCGTGGCCTCTTGCCACGCCACATCCGCTTCCGCTTTGTCCAGCGCCGCGCGATAGTCCCGATCATCCAGTTTGAGCAGAAGGTCGCCGGCGTGCACGGTCTGATTGTCGGTGACGGCAATTTGGGAAATGAAGCCCGCCACCTTCGGGGCGATCACCGTGACGTCGCCGCCCACGTAAGCATCGTCAGTGCTTTGGGTGAAACGGCCGACGGCCCACCAGTTGTGGGCGAGGAGGCTCAGGGGGGTGACGATGGCAGCGATGACGGCAGCAATGACCGTACGCTTGGCCCACGAGTTGCGGGTCGGCGTTGCGAATGCAGTGTGTGGATCACCCGGCAGCTCCAAGCGTGTGGCATGGTTCGGCGGTGCGCCAGGCTCGGACGGCGTGGGGGATATTTTTAACGAGGCTGGTTTTTCGGCTTCAATGGTTGAGTTCATGGTTTGGTCTTTGTTTGGTTAAGAAACCGACTAGTCGGTATGTATCAAGTGCGAAAAGATCCGGTCGCGGAGGATCGTTGGGTTTAATTGCTGGATTTGTCGGCAGCACTGGCCGCCAACTTGCCCGGCGCCTGGCCGAACAGGAATTTCAGGTAGGTGGCGTATTGATCGACGTTCTGGCGCACTACTTCGTTGTTCCCGGCGGTTTTGGCCATCAGGAGCGAGCCCTGCATCAAGGCCACATAGGATTGGGCCACAGCGAGAGGATCAAACTCCACGGCCGCCGGGTGGGCAGCCTTGGCGGCAGCGAGATCGCGTGCAAAATCCTGCGCGATGCGGGAGAAAAACTGCTGGCAAATGTCGCGCAGCCCGGGGTTGGTGAACGCCAATTCCTGGGCGAAGACACCGATCAAGCAGCCTTTGGTGACGTGGCTGCGATCCCCGCCTGTTTCCTTCAGGTAATCGAGGCGACCGAACACGCGCTCTAGCGGATCAGGCAATTTCCGGAAGGGAGCCTCATTGTAGTCCTGCACCTTGCCCTCAAAGAAATGGTTCAACGAATTGCGCGCAAGGTCGTCCTTGCTTTTGAAATAATGGAAAAACGCCCCTTTGGTGACCCCGGCCTCGGCGCAGATTTCGTCCACCGTGGTGGCGCTATAACCGCGGCTGCGCATGAGGGTGATGCCCGCATCCAAGAGCTTCAGCTTGGTCTCGGCCGGTCCGGTATTTTGGTTGGTGCGATTCGACATACAGACTAGTTGGTATGTTAGCTGGGTTTGACTTTTTGTCAACGGTTTTTTTGTTCCCGTTGGCCGGTGTATGGAGATGGCTGGGCAGGGCGCGGTACCGAATGCCAAACCGCGATCTTACGAGGAGGAGGCTTACAGCGGGGCCGACTCCCGTTTACGACTTGCTCTCCCGGCAGGTTTTAAAAATCCTTGAAATCACCGGACATCGGGATTTCATCCCGGCGCTGGGTGGCGGCTGGAAGGACCGGTATCGCCGGGGACTGACTGCGGCGGGGGCCAAAGGCGGCGGGTGGAACCGGGCGTTTGACGATGATATTGTCTGCCGAGGTTTGGCACCGAGGTGCAAAGCTGTCGTCATTGCGGCTGCCCACCAAGCGGAGCAGTTCAGCGACCGATTGTTTCATGATTTCCGCCTGGGCATTGAGTTCCTCGGCAGCGGCGGCGCTTTCCTCGGCACTCGCCGCGTTGCTCTGCGTCACTTTGTCCATCTGGCCGACGGCGGTGTTAATCTGGGTGATGCCGGAGGTCTGCTCCTGGGAGGCACCGGCAACTTCCGCCGCCAACTCATCCACTTGGCGTGCCTTGGCCACGATGTCGTTCAATGCCCCGGCCACCTTAGCGCTCAAGTTAACTCCCTCGCCAGTGTTGTGAATGGCACCCTCGATTTTTGCGGCCGTCTCCTTGGCCGCCTGGGCGCTCCGCTGGGCGAGGTTGCGGACTTCCTCGGCGACCACGGCGAAGCCCATGCCGGCCTCACCGGCGCGCGCGGCTTCCACCGCCGCATTGAGCGCGAGAATGTTCGTTTGAAAAGCGATCTCATCAATCGTCCTAATGATCTTGGCGATGTCGTCGCTGCTGGCTTTGATGGCCGCCATCGCGGCGTTCATTTCCCGCATGTCGGTCACGCCCTTGTCGGCGGCGGCGCGGGTCTGCTTGGAAAGCGCGTTGGCTTTTTGGGAATTGTCGGCGTTGCGCTTGGTCATACTGGATAATTCTTCCAGCGACGCGCTGGTCTCCTCAATCGAGGCGGCCTGCTCGCTGGAACCTTCGGCGAGCGACTGGCTGGAAGTGGATACCTGATTCGCGGCCGCGGCCACTTGCCGGCTATTGCTGCCCAGATTTTCCGCCAAGCGGGAGAGCTGGCGCGTCAGCGAACGGATCAAGGCCCAGCCAAAGCCGAGGGCAAAGAGGACGCCCACGATCAACCCCACCAGGACGAATAGGCGAATTTGCGCGGTCTGCTGGCGAAAATGCTCCTCGCTCGCCTTGGTGGTATCGGACTCAAACTGTTGAACTTGCTGGATGATCGCGTCAATCGCATCCGTGGCCGGTCGGTCAATGCCCTGAACCAGTTTGTCCACGACGAAGCAACTATCCGGTTTGGCGGAGTCGTAGCTTTTCAAGGCGACGCGGTATTGGGCCCCGAGTTTTTGGTGTTCCACCAGCGATTGGTCCACCAACTTGGTGTCCACGCCGGCACCGGCAAACAGTTTTTGCAAGGCCGTCAAATCCTGGTCCACCGTCGCCTCCCGTTCCGCAAATTGGCCGGAATATTTCTTGAACTGGGCGGAATCATTGCCGCGCAGCAGGGTGTCTTTCCATTCCTGAACCTGTTTCTTGAAGTCCAATTGGGCGGAGCGGGCCAGGTTGATGGACTCGGCCAGAAAGCGGCCGTGACTCTTGATCTGCCCGGTGATGTCTTGCGCCTGTGTGATCGTATTCTTCAACCCCACAAAACCAAGTCCGCCAACGGCGGCGACTATGAGAGTGAGGATGGCGATGCCGATCATCACACGCTTGCCGATAGTCCAGTTATTCATAAGATATGGGTTGATCCACCGAGGGCGGGCTTCCTACCGGCTTTGGGGCCGGCACCCGGTGCTTTACCGGGGGGGGCTGCTCGCAGATTGAAATAGGGTCTTTCGCGTTGGTGCTTGGCCAGCGCTTTGAAAATGATGTCGTAGAGTTCAAAACCGCCCAGCCGCAAGACGGCCAGGCGAACCTCCGTGGTCGGCTGGCTGCGATAGTGCATCGCACTGTTCGCCCGCTTCAGCGCTTCGGCCGCCAAGGCGGGATGGACGGTGAGAAACGCCACAATCCGCGGAGTGTCATGCTGCCCCGAAGTGAATATATCGAGCAAATGCGAGGCTTCAGCCACATCCAGTGGCGGCGAGTCTTTGGAATGGCTTGGGCCGGTGCCACCACTTGCCGGCGGAGGGCCTGACCGTGGTTGCACCGGAGTCTTATTGCTGGGCTTCAAGGCGGATGGTGCCGATCGGCAACTGAATTCTTGGCAGTGCGAACGGCGCATCTCTTTATCGGCGGCGAATCCAAAAAGTTAAATGGAACCCGTCACCCCGGCCGGCACGCGCGCAGTTTGTTGCGGTGCTCGACCGTTGGAGGTGATGGCGGCGGTGTTGACGACAGCCCCGCCCGCGTTGTGGCGCGCCAGGGGGGGGGATGGCCAAAAAAGGGGGGTTGTCATGTCGCAGGGGCTGGTTTATCAAAGCGGGCCGTCGGTGGCTAATTTCGCTGTTCGTTTAGGGTTGGCATAGAGGTTTTGTCCGCGGTGCGGCTTGAACAGCGATCTCCATACGCTGCACCGCCCTTCTGAACGCCTGGGTGAAGGCGTCCAAACCTTGTCACCAAGTGAGCCGGACGCAAGTCCGGCTCATTTCTTTCTTCCGGCTCTGGGTTGATTCAGGAACCCGGCGGGCCGGCGCCGCCAGTCCCCGGAAAACATATTGCGTGTCAGCTGCCTGCTTTCTTGTCATTATCCGTTCCGCCAAGACGGTTTACCATTAGTGCCTATGCCAGCAAATCATACATTCTGCGATCGTGTGATCACCCGCTGCCTGTTCCTGGCGCTGCTGTCTTTCCTGGCCAGCCGGGTCGCCGGGTCGCCCGGCACGGCGGCACCGGCCTGGGTCTATCCGTCCGCGCCGCGGGGCCCCGTGGTGGACGACTACCAAGGCGTTAAAGTGGCCGATCCTTACCGCTGGCTGGAAAACCTTGATTCCCCCGAAACCAGGACCTGGGTTGCGGCCGAGGCGGGGCTTACCGAGTCCTATCTGGAGAAGATCCCCGCCTTGGTGACCCTCAAGCAGCGCCTGACGTCACTGTTTAATTACGAGAGTTACGGGATGCCGTTTCACGAGGGAGAGCGCTACTTCTATACCTTGAATAGCGGTTCGCAGCAGCAGAGTGTTCTTTACTCCACGCTGGGGCTCACGGGTGTCCCGGCCGTGGCACTTGATCCGAATATCCTCTCCACCAACGGCAGCTTGGCGGTTGTCGGCTACGTGGCCAGCCGCGATGGGACCAGGTTGGCGTATGGCGTCTCGCCGGGCGGCTCGGATTGGACCGAGTGGCGCCTGCGGGATCTGACGACCGCCCGCGATCTGCCGGACGTATTGCGCTGGACCAAGTATTACCGGCCCGTATTCGCTCCGGACGGCCACGGATTTTATTACAGCGGCTTTCCAGCGCCGGCGCACGGGGAAGAACTCCGCGCCCGCGACTTGGGCAACACGGTTTATTACCACGCCTTGGGCACGGCCCAAGCCAGCGATCGCCAACTCTTCGCGCGCGCTGATCATCCGGATTGGCAGTTTGAACCTCACCTGACGCAGGATGGTCGCTGGCTGGTGCTCATCGCCGGAGAGGGCGAGGTGGGGGACAAGGGCCGCATGAATGTATACGCCATCGACCTCCAGGCGCCCCGCCCCGCCGCCGTGCCGCTCACCGAGAACTTCGATGCCGTGTATCTTTACGTCGGTGCTGCCCATGGCCGTCTTTATTTCCAGACAACGCTCGATGCGCCGCGCTGCCGCGTCATTGCGATCGATCCCACCAACCCCGCGCGCTCGCACTGGCAGGAGATTATTCCGCAGGGGGCCGATGCCATGGACGACTCGCACGGAGCGGATGTGACCCTGGTGGACGACCAACTGATCGTGCAAACTCTGCATAACGTGCACAGTCAGGCTACGATCTACGGGCTCGACGGTCGCAAACGGCACGAGGTTGAGCTGCCCGGCCGCGGCGTGGCGTCTGGATTTGCCGGCGAGCCTGACGATCAGGAGACTTTTTACGTTTACTCGGATCCCGTCACCCCGGCCACGAGTTATCGTCTCGATCTGAAGACGGGTGTGAGCACGGTGTACCGCCAGCCCCACATCGCCTTCGATCCCGCCACGATTGAATTCAAGCAGGTCTTCTACCCAGGCAAGGACGGCACCCCGATCTCGATGTTTTTGGTCTATCGCAAGGGCCTGAAGCTCGAGGGAACGAATCCGACGTTGCTCTACGGTTACGGCGGCTTTGGGATTCCGATGTTGCCCCGGTTCGATCCCGCGCGGCTCGTCTGGCTGGAACGGGGCGGCGTGTTTGCCATCGCCAACATCCGCGGCGGCGGTGAATACGGCGAAGACTGGCATCGGCAGGGTATTCGCGCGCACAAGCAGGTGGTCTTTGACGATTTCATTTCCGCTGCCGAATGGCTCATCGCTCGGCGATATACCTCCACGCCCAAGCTCGCCATCGAGGGCGGATCTAATGGCGGCTTGCTGGTGGGGGCCTGCCTGACCCAGCGGCCGGACCTCTTTGGTGCCGTCATCGCCAATGTCGGGGTCATGGACATGCTGCGTTTCGACCGGTTTGGCCAGGGAGCCGGCTGGGAAGGGGATTATGGTTCGCCGCACGATCCGGCGGATTTCAAGGTGCTTTACGCCTACTCACCTTACCACAATGTGCGCCCGGGCACGAGCTATCCGGCCACCCTGGTGATTACCGGGGATCACGATACCCGTGTGATGCCCGCGCATTCATTCAAGTTCGTGGCCGCCCTGCAAGCGGCCCAAGCCGGCAGCTCGCCTGTCCTGCTGCGTGTCCACCTCTCCGCGGGCCATGGCGGCGGACCGAACCTGAGCCAGATGATCGGCGAGAAAGCCGATGCTTACGCTTTCCTCATCCAAGCCCTCGGGATGAACGCAAAATGAGGTGGACCGTGGCGAGTGCCAAGACAATCGCGATCAGTCCATCGTGAAGAATCATCCGCCGATGGCGGTCATGACGCGCTGTGGTAGGTAGTTGGCGCGAAAGGAATGTTCCAACGGCTTCTGCTGCAAGGTTTTTCGGAACAGCGCGGCCAGTTTTTCGTCGCAGATTGTCGGACGCAACGCTGGCTTCAAATCGGTTTCCAGATGATCGCCGAGGCACGGTCGCAGCTTGCCGTCGCTGGTGAGCCGGACTTTGTTGCAGCTTTCACAAAAGGCCGGATTGGTCAGCGCGCCGATAAAACCGACCAGCACACCCGTTCGTTCGAGCCAATAGTACTTTGCCGGTCCGTGGCCTTCACGTCGGTCCGGCTGGGGCAGCAAAGTATCCTTCGCCTGCAGCTGCCGCATGGCTTCGCCCACCGGCAAGAAATTCGCATCCGTCAAGACATCCGTCCGACTCACGGGCATCAATTCGATCAGGCGCAACGGCAAACGATGTTCCGCCGCGAACAAAACCAGCGGCCAGATTTCCGATTCGTTCTTACCGCGCATCAACACGCAGTTGAGCTTCACCCGGTCGAACCCGGCGGCGACCGCCGAACGAATGCCAGCCTGCACGTCGCCCAAACTGCCGCCGGTGAGGCACCGATAGAGCTCCGCGTTCAAGGTATCCAGGCTGATGTTGACGGTGCGGATGCCGGCGGCGCGCAGCGGCTGCGCCAGGTCGGCCAGTTTCGTTCCATTGGTGGATAGTCCGATGGTTTCCACGCCGGGAATGTCTTTCATGCCCCGAACGATTTCGACCAGGTCGCGGCGCACCAGGGGTTCGCCGCCCGTCAGGCGAAATTTGCGGAAGCCAAGCCCGGCGGCGATGCGCACGAGGCGAATGATCTCTTCGGCTGACAAGTGTTCCTCCCTGCGTTGCCAGCCCTGGTAACCTTCCGGCAGGCAATAGAGGCAGCGCTCGTTGCAACGGTCCGTCACCGAGATGCGCAGGTAATCAATTTTTCTGCCAAAGGAGTCCATTTATTCCTTATGTGGATTTTCGCCGCGCAAGTGGGCCAGCCCCTCGCGGATGGCCGGGCTGAGAATTTCCAGGCACTCACGCACGGCAGTCGGTTTGCCGGGCAGGTTTAGGATCAGGCTTCGGCCGCGGGTGCCGGCCGTGGCCCGGGACAGGATCGCCGTGGGGACCTTCGCCAGCGACTGTCGCCGCATGACCTCGCCGAAGCCGGGCAGTTCCTTTTCCAGGACCGACCGCGTAGCCTCCGGCGTCACATCCCGTGCGGAAATGCCGGTGCCGCCCGTGGTCACGATCAAATTGCAGCCGGTTTCGTCGGTAAATCTTTTCAGCGCGGCGGAAATCTCTTCGGTGACGTCTGGAACCACCGCTGATTCAAACGCCGCCCCGGGAAAGGTTGCCCGCAGGACGGCCTCGATTTCCGGCCCGCTACGGTCCTCGTAAATCCCCGCGCTGGCGCGGTCGCTGATGGTGAGTCGGCCGATTTTCATTGTTTGCTTTTCTCCACGACACGGATGTTTTCGATCCGCATCGTCTTGTCCACGGCCTTGCACATGTCGTAAAGCGTGAGCGCCGCCACGCTTACGCCGGTCAGCGTTTCCATCTCCACACCCGTTGGCGCCCACGTTTCTGCCGCGCAGAGTATTTCCACGCGGTCGCGTCGCAGCCGGAAGCGGAGTTCAACGTGTTGCAGCGGCAGCCCATGGCACAGCGGAATCAATTCTGCCGTCCGCTTCGCCGCCTGGATGCCGGCGATTTGCGCCACGGTCAAAACGTCGCCCTTCGGCAGCGCCTTCTGCTTTAGGCTCCGGATGGTGGCCGGCGCGCAGGCCAGCGCTCCCGCCGATACGGCGCGCCGAGCTTGCATGGGTTTGGCCCCCACGTTTACCATTTGGGCATTGCCGCCCGCGTCGAGGTGGGAAAATGTTTTATTTTGTGTCATCGGTGCGTTTCTGCCTTTTATGGTTCAGTCGGTAGAAATTCCACTTCCGCGCCCGCTGGCAGCCTTCCGCAGGCGGGGAGTATTCGTAGCAGCGCGTTGGACTTTGTCAGCACCGTCACGTCGCCGGAACTGTTCCAGCGCAGCGGCGTCAGTTCGCAGCGGCCGCTTTCCAGTTGGAGCCGCGCTGGCCACCAGGTTTCACGCGGGTGGGGGGCGGTTTCCAGCGGAGCCGCCAAGACGCCGCGCAGAACGGGCTTGGTTTCCGTGCCGCTGAGCCCAGCCAAGGCCGCCGTCACAAACAGGTGAAAGCAGACCCAATGCGACAGGGGATTGCCTGGCAATCCGAAGGCCAGCCGGTTCCCCCGGGTGCCGAAAATCAGCGGTGCACCCGGACGCAGATTCAGCCGGTCGAAGACAATTTCAAAGCCGAGCCATTCCAGCAGCGGCCGGGTGAAATCCAGGTCACCCACGCTGGCGCCGCCGGAGAAGAGAATCAGATCGGTGGTGGCGAGTTGTGACTGACAGCGCGACAGAATCCGCATCGCTGCCGCCATATCCTCCGGTAGATGCTGCTGGGTGAGGTCGCACGGGACGGCCGCCAGCAAGGCGTGCAATAAAATGGAATTGCTGTCGCGAATTTGCCCGGGCCCCGGCGGTTGCTCCGGCGGCACGATTTCATCGCCAGTCGTGAAGTGGTGTACGCGCAATCGCGGGTTGACGGCTGGTCGCACACAACCGGCCGAGGCCAGCGCCGCCAGGTCGCCGGCGGTGAGCCGCTGGCCGGCGCACAACAGGGGCTCGCCCGCTTTCAATTCCTCGCCCCGGTGGCGGACGTTCGGGGTGTCATCGCGGTGGAGAATCCGCAGGCGGTCGCCGGCGTGTTCAACATGTTCCAGCATCACGACGCGGAGGTGGGCGCACGGCAGCGCCGCCCCGGTAGCCACGCGCACGGCCTCGCCTGGTTGCAGCGGTCGCGGTTTCCAGTCTGCCGCGTGCAGCGTGTCCCGGATTACAAATTCTGCAGCCGGGTCATCTTGCAACACCGCGTAGCCGTCCCGCGTGGAGCGGTCACACGCTGGAGCGTCTTCCGCGGCCAGCACGGCTTCGCGCAAAACACGGTCCCGGGCCTCCGCCAGGGGGATGCGCACTGCGGGCAACGGCGGACAGCGCGAGCGGATCGCCGCGAGAGCCTCGCGGGATTCGAGCGGTGCCCGGCGGGCGCTGTTGGTCAAGCTGCCATAGGACGGGAGCCGGACGCCGGTCGCCGCAGGGATTGCCCGCCGTTTCCAAATGGGTGCGTCCTGTTTCAGCCGATCCATGAATTCGGCCAGCAGCGCGAACGCGGGGCCGCGATGCTTCGCGGTCACGCGCAGAAAAATCGCCGCTTCGCCCACCGGCACGAGTCCGAGGCGGTGGATCACCGTGATGGCGAAGCACGCATGCCGGGCGGCAAGCTCCTCCAGCAGTCGGCGGATTTCGCGCTCCGCCATGGCCGGATAAGCCTCATATTCCAGTGCGGAAATGGGTGCGCCATTTTCCTCGCCCCGAACGAGACCGTGGAATTCCGCCCGTGCCCCCGTCAGGCCGCTTCCCGGTGGCCACTGATTTTGGGCAATCGGTGAGTTCGTGAGTTGAATGAAAATATCCATGCCTGAACTTTCAGCCGCCGGACACGGGCGGAATCAAAGCCACCTCGTCGCCGGGGCAATAGAGTGTTTTTGGCCCGGCGTATTCCTGATTGCACGCCAGCCGCACACTGGTGCGGTGGACGGCCAGTGCGGGGAACCTTTCGAGTAGCACCGACCAGAGCTGGTCCCCGCGCAACGGTGCCGTCGCCGGTAGTTCAATGGCGGCGTAACCGGTCGCATCTTTAAGCTGGGCAAAGAATAGAATCTGCATCGGGGTGAAAATGGAGTTCATCTGTGGGTGTTAGCCTGACAAATCATTTTGGGCGCTGTGGTGATGAGTTCTGGCTGGGTCGCCGGCAACTCCTCCCATGATGTCGGCCGGGCAGTTCCAATTAACGAAGCCGCCGAGCTCCGGTGCCGAAAGCGCCACGAATTGCGCGAGGCCTGTTTCCACCGCCTGTTTCGCGAACGCGGTGGCGGCGTGGTTTTCGTCGCGGAGCATTGCCGCTGCCAGCCCCTGCGCGGTCTTGGGATAAAACGCTACCAACGGCTCTATGCCTGCGACATGTATAGGGATCTTTCCACGGTCGGATGGCGAGATTGCCGCCAGCCGCCGCAAGAATGCCCCGTCCATCCGTGGCAAATCCACTGCCAGAACCAGCAGTCGCGAATGGGTGGCGGCCGCCAGTGCAGCCTCGATACCGGCCAGCGGGCCGGCACCGGGAAAATGATCCCCGAGCACCGGGCAGCCAAATCGGGAATAATCCACGCCCGCGCGCCCGGAAATAAAAATCTCGATGGCGCCCGCGGCTCTGACCGTTTCGATCTGCCGCGCCAGCAGGGGTTTCGCACCGAGATCCAGAAACGCCTTGTCGAGCCCCATGCGGCGGGACTGGCCTCCGGCAAGAATGACAGCGCTGAAGCTCATGCGTCCACATGGAGCGTTCCGCTCGTCAAAATCCGGGCGCGGAGTCCGCCGCGGCCTCGCAGTGCGGTTTCTGCCCCGGGGGCAATCGCAGAATCCATCCAGTAGCAGGGGCTGCATTCGCACACGCCTTCAAACTCGACGCCCTGCACCGTAAATTGGCGCTCGAGGAGCGAGTTCAAGTCCACGCCGGCGGTGATGACATTACGCCTGGTCGCGCCGGGGGATTTGCCCGTGGCGCCCAGCCGCGCGCAGATTTCGGCAAACACCTCACTCGAGAAGAAGGTGATCTGGCCCTTGTAATTCTCCTTGAAGTCAAAGAAGCGGTCACCCACTAGTCCCTGGCCCGCGACGCATTCCACCTGGCCGATTTCGAGCAAGGGGTGCTCGCCGGCGGGTTGGCCGTGATGGCCAAAATAGTTGTGGCCGGGCGAAATGAACAAATGACGGATCTTCATGGCTCAGAATCCTGGCTTACGTCTCCGGGGAGGACAGCAGTTGGCGGATGAAGTCGCGCTGCGCGGGTGTGAACGGTGCGTGGTCCGGCACGCGCGCGCCGCGTGGCTGGACCAGGGCCAGATGGCGCAGCAGATAATTCTTCTGCTCGGGCGAAAAATCATCCGGCACTCCCGCCGCCACTTGGCACAACGCGACGGCGGTGAATTTGAACCCGGGCTGGAGGGAAATGTCGTCCACGGCATCGCTGGTGGTAGCGTTCACCGCCAGGTGGTCGCCAAACAGGTCGTTCCAGTGAATGGGCGCGAAACATTCGCCCGGTCGGACACGCGTGGTGACGGTGGCCGGATAGACGGCGAAACCGCGTCGGGACGCGACCTTTACCAGTGAGCCTTGGTGCACGCCGAGCTGGGTGGCGTCGGCGGGATGGATTTCGAGGAAGGCGCCGGGACAGAGTTTGTTCAGCGAAGCGACCTTGCCGGTCTTGGTGAGTGTATGCCAATGGTGTTCCACGCGGCCGTTGGTGAGCACGAAAGGGAAATCCGCGTCCGGCAGCTCGGCT
>CAYTJG010000009.1:24532-44602 GCA_964437865.1 uncultured Bifidobacteriaceae bacterium
CGCGGAAGAAAATTGGCTCGCCCGGTTTTCGTGGGAAAAATGATGGAATCCTCCGGCGTCAAGTAGCGGATGGATTTGCCGGTCTTTGATTCCGGCGGGCAGGGCCATTGGCACGACTGTTCGCGCAGTTTGGAGTAATCCATGCCCCGCAGGTCGTAACCAGTCACTGGGTTCCACGTCGTACGGATTTCGTCGAAGACGTCGCTGGCTTGGGCGTAGTTAAAGTGCGTTTGAAAGCCCAATCGGCTCGCGATCTGAGCGATGATTTGCCAATCGGCGCGCGCCTCCCCGGGAGGCGCGACCGCGCGCGGCATGAACGTGACGTTGCGTTCGGAGTTGACCATGGTGCCTTCGGCCTCGGCCCAAAGCGCGCCCGGCAGCAAAATATCCGCGTAGAGCGAGGTCTCCGTGGGGTGAAAGGCGTCCTGCACAATGACCAGTTCGGCGCGTTGCAAGCCGGTGATGACCCGGGTCCGGTTGGGCATGGAGGCCACCGGATTGGTGCCGATGATCCATACGGCCTTAACCCCGCCCGCTTCCAGTTTCTTGAACAAGGCCACGGCATCGAGCCCGGGTTTCGGACCAATCGTGCCCGCCGGCAGACCCCAGATCTTCTCCACGGCGGCGCGGTCACCCGCATCCGTTACCGCGCGCTGGCCGGGTAGCGTGTGGCTCAGGTAACCGACTTCGCGTCCCCCCATCGCATTCGGCTGGCCGGTGAGCGAAAAGGGGCCGCTGCCGGGCCGGCAGATTTTCCCCGTGGCCAGATGCAGGTTACAGATGGCGTTGGTCTGCCAGGTGCCGTGCGTGCTTTGGTTCAGGCCCATGGTCCAAAACGTGGTGAATTCCCGGGCTTCGCCCAGCCATTGCGCCGCCCGGCGGATGTCCTCCTCCCGCAAGCCGGTCAGATGCGCGACACGTTCGAGGGGATAGTCTTTTAGCAAAGCGCGCAGCTCGTTCCAGCCGTGGGTGTGGAGCGCGATGAAGCCTTCGTCAAGCTGTCCAGCCTGATCGAGCAGGTGCAAAAGTCCGTTCAGCAGCGCGAGATCGGTGCCGGGTTTGATCGGCAGGAATAAATCCGCCTTGGCCGCCGTTGGCGTGCAGCGCGGATCCACCACGATGATCCTGGCCCCGCTTTTTTTCCGGCGATCCAGCAGCCGCAAGAATAGAATCGGGTGGCATTCGGCCATGTTGGCGCCGATGACCAGCGCGCAATCGAGGCGGTCAATGTCCTGGTACGAGCCCGGCGGACCATCCGCTCCGAGCGAGAGCTTGTAGCCGCTGGCCGCGCTTGACATGCAGAGGCGCGAGTTGGAATCGATATTGTTGGTGCGGAGAAAACCCTTGGCCAGCTTGCTGGCAAGGTACTGCGTTTCCATCGAGAGCTGGCCCGAAACATAAAGCGCCACGGCATCCGGCCCATGTTGTGAGATGATTTTTTGCAACCCCGCGGCGGTTTGATCGAGCGCGTCATCCAGGGGCATTGGCTGGAGCGTTTCCGTGCGGCAGCGCCGGGACCAAGCCGAGGTCAACCGATCGGGTGCGATCAGCGGTTCGGCGCAAGTGAAGCCCTTGCTGCAGAGCCGGCCGGCGTTGGCCGGATGCTGCTTGTCTCCGATGACTTTGGCCACCCGTCCGTTAAGCACCTGAAAAATGATCCCGCAGCCCACGCCGCAATACGGGCAGACCGAGCGGAATTCCTGCATGGTGGTTTCAAACATCAGTTTCCAGGGAAAACCAGGTTTGCAGCGTGTTCAGGTCGTGGCGGGTGGAGAATTGTTGGAATGATTCGCGGCCGGCCCGGTGGTGAAGATAGACCCGCAGCAGTTTTTCGATCAGCAGGGGCAATTCAGCCACGCTGACGCCGGAAAAAATCTGCCGGCCCACCGCCTGGTTTTTTCCGAAGCCGCCGCCGATGAATACATGGTAGCCGTCTTCGCCGTAGACCTTCGTGCCGAGCAGGCCGAGGTCGCCCATATAATGCTGCGCGCAGGAGTTCGGGCAGCCGGTGACGTGGATATTCACCGGTTGGTCCAGCTCCAGTTTCTTTTCGAGATGTTTGATGAGCGCCAGCGCGTGCGCCTTGGTGTTGGCCTGCGCATATTTGCAATATGAATTGCCCGTGCAGGCAATGACCCCGCTGGCCACATTGGATTGGCGGACGGGCAGTCCGGCCTTTTCCAAGGCGCGTTTCAAAGTGGGTACGAAGGCGTCCGGCACATTCGGAATGATGAAATTCTGCCAGACGGTCAGCCGGATTTCGCCGCTGCCATAAAGCTCCGACAATTCTGCCAGGCGCGCCAGTTGCCGGGGGGTGATTTGCCCCACCGGGCAGGCCGCGCCGACGTAGCTGAAGCCGTGCTGCTTTTGCGGAAAATCGCCGACGTGCGAATGGGGCAGCTCACTGCCGGCCCAGCGTAGTTGGGCCGGATCATACGGCGCGCGGCGGAACGGGCGGCCAAGTTTTTTTTCCACCAGCGTGCGGAACTCAGCCAATGAAATCGTTTCCAGCAGATGCTTCAGCCGTGCCTGCTTGCGGTTGGTGCGGCAGCCCTTCTCGATGAACACCCGCACAATGGCGACCACCACCTTGTTGATTTCCGCCGGCGGCACAACCACGCCCAGGTCGTTCGCAAACGCCTTGTGCCCGGTGGCGCCGCCCAAAGCGATGCGGAAGAGAACCTCTTCCGCCACCTTGACGGCCTTCACGCCGATATCATTGGTGTCCTCGACGGCGCCGATCAGCCCGCCGCCGTCATACGCGATGTTGAACTTGCGGGGCAGATCGTAAAAGGACCGGTCGTTGATGATGATCTGCGCCAGCGATTGCACCAGCGGCTGCACGTCGATCAGTTCCACCGGGTCGATGCCCGCTGTGGGGTTCATCGTGAGATTGCGGATGTTATCCGCGCCGCTGCCGCGGGTGTGCAGGCCGATGCCTTGCACGCGGCGGAGAAACTCCGGTGCGTCTTTGGGCTGGATGAGGCGCAGCTGGAAATTGGCGCGGGTCGTTATCTGCACATAACCGCTGGTGAGGTCCTGCGCCAGGCGCGCCAGTTCGCGCAGTTGCGACGCGGTCACCACGCCGCCGGGAATCCGCAGCCGGGCCATGAAGGCCTCCTTCACGGGCGTCAGAAAAAACAGGCCGTGCCACTTGAAGCGAAACAGGTCCTCCTTGTCCGGCACCTTGTTGGCCATGGCATTTTCGACGATCTGCTCGTAGGCATCAAGGGGATGCAGCTCGCGCTTGATGCGTTCTTCGGCGATCAAATCCTCTTTGGCCGGGGGCAGGGGCTCGGCATCGGCAAACGTGGTGCCGCGCGCAGCCGCGCCGGCGAACAGGCCGGAAAGATATTCTTTCTGCTCCGGTGTGAATGGCGCCGTGGCGAGGGATTCTGGCAACGGGGGATTCATTTCAATAGACATCGCGTTGATAGCGCTTCTCCGCCTTCATTTTCTCCACGTAAAGTTTGGCCTCGTCCGCGGATTTGCCGCCCGCAGTTTCAATGGCCTGGTGCAGGGCGGCATCCACGTCCTTGGCCATGCGGCTGGCATCGCCGCAGACATAGAGGTGTGCGCCTGCTTCCAGCCATGACCAGAGCTCGCGGGCTTGTTCCAGCATTCGTGTCTGGACATAAAGCTTTTCTGCTTGGTCGCGCGAAAACGCCAGGTCCAGCCTCGTCAGGAATCCCGCCGCGTGCCACGCTGTGAGTTGGCCGGCGTACAGAAAATCCGCGCTGCGCTTTTGGTCGCCGAAGAAAAGCCAGTTTTTGCCCTTCGCACCGGTGGCCGCGCGCTCCTCCAGGAATGCTCGAAATGGAGCGATGCCGGTGCCGGGACCCACCATGATCATCCGCGCGTCGCCGTTGGCCGGGGGCCGAAAGCCCGGGGATGGGTTGACGAAGATTTTCACAATGTCGCCCGCGCGGTCGGCGAGGAAGGTGGAGGCCACGCCTTTGCGGTTGCGGCCGTGCTTTTCATAACGCACCGCGCCGACCGTGAGGTGGACTTCGCCCGGGTGCGCCTTGGGCGAGGAGGAGATTGAGTAAAGTCGGGGCGATAGTTTTCTCAGGAGCGGCAGGACTTCAGGCGCGGAAATGGTCCGGGGTGCGAGCATTAGTACATCCAGGACGTCGCGACCGTGCAACCACTGCTTGAGGTCCTCGGCCCGTTCGGGCGGCAGCAGCGACGCCAGTTCGCTGGCCGGGGCATGCTTCCCGATCTCGGTCAGCAGTTCCGCGGTGGGACGGCCCAGTTCATAATTTTGCGCCAGCGCGCGTTGCAGCGGCGCCACGCCATTTTCCATCCAGACCGGCTCGTCGCCGGTGGCGCCGAGCGCGGTTAGCACCTCGGCTACCAAGGTCTCGCAATTCTCCGGCAGTACGCCGAGAGCGTCGCCGGCTTCGTAGGTCAGGCCGCTTCCGCCGAGGGCGATTTCGTAGTGGCGCACTTCCTTGCCGGAACCGGGCTGGTTAAGCAGACTGTTTTTCAACAACCGGGCGGGAAACGGATGGGATTTGCTGAAGCTTGGCGTGGACTTTGATTCAGTGGTGGGCGCCGGTGGCAGGGCCGCGTGATTTCCGTTATGCGCCGGGCTGCTTTCGCCGCCGGCAAGGCTTTTCCAGAGTCTTTCCATCCAATTCTTGGCGGCGGTCTCATAATCCGTGTCGCATTCACCGCGTGGGACAAGGCGTTTGGCGCCTAGCGCGGCCAGGCGGGCGTCAAACTTTTTGGAGGCTCCGCAGAAATCCGAGTAGTTTTTGTCGCCGAGGCCGAGCACGGCAAACTCGAGATGTTCGAGTCGCGGGGCGGCTTCGGTCTTGAGCCAGTTCCAGAAATTGACGGCATTGTCCGGCGGGTCGCCATCGCCCCAGGTGCTGGAGATGATGATGGCGCTTTTGGCAGTGGTAAAGCTTGCCGCTTCGAAATCATTTAACGGATGCAACTGCGCGGTGAAACCGCGTTGGGTGGCTTCCCGGGCCAGCCTCCTGGCCAGACCCTCGGCGGTGCCGGTCTGCGAACCGAAGCAGATGAGCAACGGCCCGGCGTTGGCGGCGGGTACTCCGGTTGGTTGGGGGGCGATGCCGCCGGAGAACATGCCGGCCAGGAAGCCATTGAGCCAGGCGCGCTGCTCCACGCTGAACGGCGCGGTTTCCGGGATGAAGGGAACGGTGCTCATGGGGCGTTGGGCGGCGCGGACACACAAGCGGTCTGGCGGCAGCTCGCGGCGGCAGGCGGAAGTCGCCTCGCGCTAAAATTGGATCGTCGTGTGGACATGACTTTAGTTTCCATCCTGCGGGCGTTGCCGGTGGGCTTGTGGTTTGGCGGGATTCATGGGTGAGTCAGGTGGGCAATTACCAGCAGCAGGCCAAGGGTGGTGGCCAGCAGCCCGAAAAATCCGATTTTATAGAACAAGAGGGGATGCCGTTCCAGCAAGGGCGTGCCGGGCGGGTAGAACGGCCGGACCCGGGAAGGGTTTTCCAAGTCAAACAGCATTTCGCTATAGCTTTCGTAGCGCTCATCCGGTGCGGCGGCCAAGGCCCGGGCGACGATGGTTTCCAGCCACGGCGGCACGTGGGGGTTAAGCACGGCCAGCGGACGCGGGGCGCGAAAAGCAGGCGTTTGAAACGGCTCGATTTCGCCGTAAGGCATTCGGCCGGCAAGTGCTTCGTAAAGCGTGGCTCCCAGCGAAAAAATCTCTGTTCGTTCGGTGATTGCCCCGCCGGTGAAGCGCTCGGGCGCCAGGTAGCTCGGCGTCCCGGCGCGGCCTTGTAGACTGAATATTTCCGAGACGCTGCCCAGGTCGATGAGCTTGAACCGCAGACCCTCGTTCTCGCGCAGGACAAGAATGTTTTCCGGCTTGAGGTCGCCGTGGACAAAGTCGTGGCGCAGGAGGAATTGTTCCGCCTGCAAAACAAACCGCGCAAGTTCCACGGCCTGCGTTGGCGTGAACAAATTGTGCCTGGCACTGAATTGTTTCAGCGTCGGAGCGTTGACATATTCCAGCACATAGTAGCAGGCGGTGGCGGCCTCTGGCACGAATGCGGCGGGGAAGAACTCGGCCCGCAGTTGCGTGGCATGCCAGATTTCGCGCTCGAAGACTGTGCGGGCGGAATCGTTTTGCACGGCCTCGCGCGGGGCAAATTTTAGCACAAAGGATTCACCCTGCCGCGCGGCCAGCCAGATGCGGTCGCTGGCGCGAAAACTCCGGCGCAGAGTAAAGCCGTCCACCACCTCGCCCACCTTCAGTTGGTCCGGCACGCGCAGAGCCGCGCCGGTGGAATGTTTCGCCGGGGCGGTTTCCAGCACTTGCAGGGTCGTCACGGTCAGGTCGTCCCGCGTTTCCTCGGTGGCCCGGCGCCGGCCCTCGGCGGCCAACGTGGCGGCGGTGGCGCCTCTGGCCAGCAGGCCGGCCAACGCGTCGTCATCGAGTACGTCGGACAGTCCGTCGGTGCAGAGCAGCAACCCATCGCCCGGGAGCAGCGGCTGCTCGTAAACGGCGGGGACGAGTTCCTCCGCCAAACCCATTGCTTGGGTGAGCACGTGGGTGCGCCCGGGATGCGGTTCGCGATGGTCGATGGAAAGCTGCGTGAGGCGACCGCCGCGCCAAAGATAAATCCGCGAGTCACCCGCGTTAAGCCCGTAAACGCGATCGCCCTCCAGCGCAACCGCGGCAATCGTGGTCGCCAGTTCGGTGGAGGCAAATCGCGCCAGACCTTCCTGATAGAGGCGGCGGTTCAGGTGGCGGGTGATTTCTTGAAGGGTTTTGCCGGCGCTCCAGCCCCGGGGGCGGGCGGGAAAATTCCGCGCGAGTGCCTGGATCACCCGGGTGGCCGCTTCACCGCCTTGCTTCGCGGAGCCCAAACCGTCGGCCACCGCGGCCAAAAAGACCCCGGAGAATTCCTTGGTGAGGGCCGCGTCTTCCGAAGGCGTCTGCGCGTCGCGGGCGAAGGAGAAAGTCTCGGCACGGACACGCAGCCGGCCAGGCACCGCGCGGGCGGTTTCCGGGGCGAGGGCGACGGTGGGCAGCGTGCTCATGGGGTCAAATTCGGGCGGCGGCCAATGCGCCCCAGGTCGTGCGCCAGCGCTTCTTGACCAGCGTGAGGCCCGCGAGCGCGACGAGGCAGAGCAGGGCGAAGGCCGTCAGACCGGTGGCGTAGGACCCGGTTTGACCTTTGGACCAGCCCATGGCGGTGGCCAGCAGGAATGCGCCGACCCCGCCACCCGCGCCGACGAGGCCGGTCATCAGGCCGAGCTCCTTGCCAAAACGTTGCGGCAGCAACTGAAAGACGGAGCCGTTGCCTGCGCCGAGTGCGGCCAGCGCCAGCGCAAACAAAACCACGGCCATCGTCAGTGTGGTGGCGCGTCCCGCCGCCACCAGGGCCACGCTGGCCAGCACATAGCAGCAGGTGAGGGTGCGGATGCCGCCGATCCGGTCGGCCAGCGAGCCGCCCACCGGACGCGCCATCACGCCGATGAACGTGCAGAGGGCCGCCCAGTCGCCCGCCTCGACTTTGGGCAGGTTGTAGGTGGATTTGAAATACAAGACCAGCGAGGCGGCCAGGCCCGCGAATCCGCCGAACGTGATGGTGTAGAAAAAACAAAACCAATGTGCGTCCCGGTCGCGTGACAGTTCCAGGTAGTCGCGAAACCGCTTGGGCCGGCCAGGGAGCGGCGCTTCTCGCGAGAACAGCACATAGACGACGAGCACCAAAATGGCCGGCAGCAGGGCCAGGCCAAACACCGCCTGCCAGCCATGGGCGTTGGCGATGCGTGGTGCCAGCAGCGCATCCAACACCACGCCGATGTTGCCCGCGCCGGCCAGACCGAGCACCGTGCCCTGCATGTGGGGCGGATACCAGCGGCCGGCCTGGGGCAGGGCCACTGCGAAACTGGCGCCCGCAAAGCCCAGCATGAACCCCATCAGGATCACGGCGTGAAAGCTGCCCAGGCCGGCCAGCCAACCCCAGGCCAGCGCGCCGATGACCACGCCCTGAGCCAACATGCCGGTGTTCTTGGCGCCGATGCGATCCACGAGGAAGCCCAGTCCGAGCCGTAGCGCCGCGCCGCCGAGACTGGGTACGGCGACCATCAAGCCGGTTTGCGAGTCGCTCAAATGCAGCGCCTCCTTGAGATGGGCGCTCAATGGGCCCAGCACCGTCCACACCATGAAACTGAAATCAAAGTAAAAGAACGCCGTGACGAGCGTGGGCCAATGGCCGGTGTTCCAGAGGGTTTGCTTCTGATTCATGTGAAAAGTTCAGGCGCAAACAGTTTGGCCGGCGAGGTCTGGCCGGTTGCCGGCGGGATCGCGCAACGCGAGGGCCCGCTCATAAATATCGGCCCGGAAGGCGTTGCGACCGGCGGCAAAATCGATGACGGTCGAATCCGGGCACAGCCCGCTGGTCCGCACGAGTTCCAACACCCAGGCGGCTTTGCCGCCGTCGGGCGCATTGGCTTCGCCGCGGTTGAAAACGCAGAAATCGCTGACGATACGCTCGATTCCGTGGCCGAAATCGAGCTCGCCGGTGAGGCCGTGACGCAGCACGGAGGCGGAAACACCCACGTATTCCGGACGCGCCAGGATTTCGCAGATCTGGGCATGGTTTTCCGGCTGGTCGCAAAATTCGCCGGCTTCGAGGAGTGCCGCCACGAGCGCGACATGCTCCGCCGCGCGTTTGACCGCGAAATCGCCGCGCACCATCAACACTTTTTCCGGATGCCCCGCATCCATCTCCGGGCTGGTGGCCACAATCCAGCCGGTTTTCGATTGTACGGCGGCGGAATTCCACGGCTCGCCGGAACAGAAGCCGTCCAGGTTGCCAGCCTTGAGGTTTACGCCCATTTGCGGCGGCGGGAGAATCACGATCCGCACGTCGCGTTCAGGATCGATGCCTTGGACGGCCAGCCATTTTCTAAGCAGTTGCCGGTGGGAGGAAAACGAGGAGACCACGCCGAAGGTCAGGGTCTTTTTGCGGCGCGTGGCGCGGATGAAGTCGCGCAACGTGTGGCCGTCGCGCACGCCTTGTCGCCAAAGTTCGCTGTTTAGCGTGATGGCGTTGCCGTTCAGGTTCAGCACGAGGGCGGTGAGACATTCCACCGCGACGGATCCGAGTCCCAGCGTGGCGGCCAGCGGCATGGCGGCCAGCGCGTGCGCGGCGTCCAGTTCGCCGTGCACGATTTTATCGCGCACCGTGGCCCAACCGAGTTCCCGGTACAATTGGACGCGCAAACCGAATTTCTGGAACAAGCCCAGTTCCGCCGCCATGACGATCGGTGCACAATCGGTCAATGGCACGAAGCCAAGCCGCAGCTGGCGCGGCGGGATGCATTGGGCGGCTTGTTTTTTTTTGTTCATCGCAGGGCGGTTGTCACCATGATTGCCGGACTCAGCGGCCGGCATGCCAGTCCGGCTGACTGGCATAATGAATGCTTGGATTTGTTTGCATGGAAAAGGTGAATGGAATTCATAGATGAATGCGCCGCTTGACAGCCGGCGGCTGCAGCAATTCGTGGTGTTGGCCCGTACGGGCAGTTTCACCCAGACGGCGCGGGAGCTGAATCTGACGCAATCCGGAATCAGTCACTCAATGAAGGCGTTGGAGCAGGAGGCGGGCTGTCGGATTTTGGACAGGCTGGGCAAAAAAGTTGTGCTGACCCAGGCGGGCGAGCAGCTCTTGAAACACGGCGAGCTGATTTTGGCGGAGATGGCGGCGGCGCGCGAATCACTGTTCGCCCTGGGGAAATGGGGCAAAGGCCGGCTGCGGCTGGGCGCCAGCACGACCGCGTGCCAATACCTGATTCCCTCCGTGCTGCGCGAGTTCAAGGAATGTTTTCCCGAGCACCTCGTCCAACTGGAGCCGGGCGATTCCCCGGCGCTGGTGGATGCCCTGCTAAAACACCGGATTGACCTGGCCCTTACCCTGGAAGCGGCTGGCGAATCGCAGTTGGAATTTCATCCGCTCTTTACGGATGAATTGCAGTTTTTGGTGTCCGCCACGCATCCATGGGCGCGCCAGGGGCGGGTGGAGAGCAGTGAAATTCCTAAGCAAAGCTACATTCTCTACAACAAGCGCAGCGTGACGTTCCAGTTGATCGAGGAATACTTCCGTCGCGAGCAGATGGTGCTGAATACGGTGCTGGAAGTGGGCAGCATGGAAGCGATGAAGGAGCTGGTCAAACTGGGTCTGGGCGTTTGTATACTGGCGCCTTGGACAGCGCGGCGGGAAATCGAGGATGGCTCGCTGGTGGCGCTGCCGTTGGGGCGGAGGAAACTGACCCGCCGCTGGGGCATTTCACAATGGTCCGGCCGCCGCTTGGGGTTGGCCGAGGAGACCTTTATCGGTTTGTGCCGCTCAGCCTGCGCTGCACTGGTGCCTGCTTGACGCCTGCTGACACGGACACCACGCCATGCGCGATTCAGGGGCCGGCAGAAAGATTTCGCCGCTCAGTCCGCTTATTTGACAGGAAATCAATTATTTGAAACGGGGTGTTGAGGCCGCCGTCTTGTCAATTTTGGGGGCCGCTTCTGAAAAACAGGCCAAATGCCTCGAGCCGGCAACCCCGATGGGTGCCAATAAACCAACGAGCAGCATCCAATCGCGCGCGTCGTTATGGCGAAACATCTCTGTCACCAGAAAGAGAACGGCGAGCAGCCACAGGGCGAGGGAAATGCCCCGATGGAAGTGGTTTAATTCAGATTGCAGCCAGGCATCCAGCCGGCTCTCCAGGACGCGGCCATCATTGGAATCGGTGCAATCGTGTTTTAGATGGCAGGCGTTGCATTTGTGTGCCGGCGCCCGATAGTGCGCAATTTTGCGCTCAAAATCCGTTTGCTCGCGGGTCAGATGGTGGCCGGTGGGACATACCCAAACGTCGAGCTGTGGTCGATAGACGAAGCCGGAATTGCGATAGTGTTCGGAGCGGCGGTGCGAATGACGGGCGAGCAACTCCAAAATCATGGCGATGACGATCAGCAACAGCGCGTAGCCGCCGGCCAAAAGCACTTCGATGTGCAGACCGTGGATCATTCGCCGCCGAAGCTTTTTGGTTCCTGGATTTCGGTGAACAGCACCCCTTCGGGTTGCTCGCGTGGCGGCTGTTTTTTGAGGTGCCGTACGCCCAGCCAGCAGAGGTAAAGCACCGGCAGCGTGCCGCCAATGATGAACAGGGCGTCGCCGGGCAGGCGCATCCATTCCAGCACCGAGAGCGTATGGCCGGAAATAAACTTCAGCGACCGGGCGTCAAAATAGCTCACCGCCAGCGAATGGTAGAGCTGGATCAGTCCGAGCGGGAACAAAGTGGCAAACACCATCCACGCCAGACCCAGATTTAGCGACCAAAAGCTGACCTTCGCCGCGCGATCGCTCCATTGCTTTTCCGGGATCAGGTAACGCAGGCAGAACAGCGCCAGGCCAACGGCCAGCATGCCGTAAACGCCCATCATGGCAGCGTGGGCGTGATTGGCCGTGAGCGCGGTACCGATCTCGTAATAGGACACGATTGGCAAGTTGATGAGAAAGCCGAACACGCCGGCGCCGAGAAAATTCCAGAAGCCGACGGCCGCCAAAAACATTACCGACCAGAAATGCGGAAACGGCGTGCGCGTCTGCGAGCTTTGTTGCGCGCCCAGTTGCAGGAAGCTCCAGGCCTCGACCGTGAGGAAGGTCAGCGGAATCACTTCCGCCGCCGAAAAGAACGCGCCCAGCGCCATGTGGATGGCGGGTTCGCCGGAGAAATATAGATGGTGCATGGTGCCAATGACCCCGCCGGCTGAATACAGGACCACATCCAGATAGATCAGGCGCAGGGCCACCCGCTGGTGCACGACGCCCAGCAGCACGAAGATGTACGCCACCATGACCGTGGTGAATAATTCGAGAAAATCCTCCACCCACAAATGCACCACCCAGAACCGCCAGAAATCCGTGGTGGTGAAAGTGGAATCCGTCCGTACGAGCAGTCCGACCGCATAAAAGGCGGGAATGGAAAGCGCTGCGAAAAAGAACAGCCACGGCAGGTTGCCCGCGTATTCCGTCCGCAATTTATACCGCAATCCGCGCCAGAGAATTACCACCCAAAAGAACAACCCCAGGGTCAGTAGAATCTGCCAGAAACGGCCCAAATCGAGAAAGGTGAAGCCCTGATTGCCAAACCACGACCAGCCTTTCTGAATCCAGCCGAAGATCCCTGCATACTCACCCGCCAGGCTGCCAAACACCACCAGCGCCAGGGCGCCCAGCAGCAAATAGGAGAGCAGGTTCTGGCCCCGCGGTTCGCGGCCGGTGATCATCGGCACCAGAAAAATGCCCGCGGCCAGATAGGCGGTGGCCACCCAGAAAATCGCGAGCTGGAGATGCCAGGTGCGGGCGATGTTGAACGGCAGTACGCGCGCCAGATCAAAACCGAAGAAGTTGGAAATTTCTGCGCGATAGTGTTCCCCGGCTCCGCCCAACAACGTCTGCATGAGGAACAACAGCGCCATGACCAGGAAAAACCCCGCACACGAACGCTGGGCCGGGGTCAGCAGCACCTCATCGGGCGGCCGAAATGAAATGCGCTGTTCTTCCCGGCCGTGCCAGCCGAGAAAGTTCCACCGGCCAAAGGCGGCCAGCAGCAGGCCAATGCCACCGAGCAGGGCGATCAGGGAGAGCACGCTCCAAAACACGGCGTCTGCCGAAGCAAAATTCGCGACCAGCGATTCGGGCGGCCAGTTGTTCGTGTAGGAATAGTTCTTATGCGGGCGCAAGCTGGACCCGGCCCAGGCTGACCAACCGAAAAAGGCCGTGAGTTGCCGGATTTGGTCTGGATCGGTAATGGCATTCGGGCGCAAGCCGAACTGGGTCGTGGGCGAGCCGAAAAAGTGGGCGTAATAGCCGGTGAGCTTTTGGAAGGCGTCGGCTTGGGCCAGGCTCCAGGTCAACTCGCCGGTTGCGCTGTCATAGCGGTTGGTTTTGAAATCGGCAATGGTCTGCTGCCGCGCGGATTCCAAGGCGTTCCCGCCATAATAATCGGTCGCCATTTCGGCGGCGCGATGCAGATAATCCGCCGTGAAATCCGGCCCCAGCCACGCGCCATGGCCAAAAATGGAGCCGTATTCCATCAAGCCGTTTTTGAGAAAGATTTCCTGGCCGGCGATGATGTCCCGGCCGGTGAATAAGCTATTCCCCCGGCCATCCACCACCCGGGACGGAATGGGCGGTTCGTCCGTATACGTATAATAGGCGAGCAGCCCCATGACAAAAAAGCCAAAGAGCATGACCAAAGCCACGGCTTGGATCCACCCTTTGGAGACCAATGGCGATTGAATTGATGGTTTAATCATAGCTTCCTTTCACGCCGCTTGCGGGAACACGCAATTATATCTTAGCACGATACAAATGTGAAAATTTCACGGCCGGCCGGGGCGATGGGGGCGGCGGCGGAGCCGCCTGGCTCGGGTGCCGCGGTGATTGTTTCAAATTAGGGTGGTGGCAGACACGGCGCCGGTGTTAAATGCTCCGCGATGTCATCGCCCCGACCACTTGGCAAATCCCAGTATGAAGCGCTGGCGGCGTTTCGTTATGCGTTGCGAAAATTTCTGCATTTCAGTGAAACCGCGGCCCAAGCCGCCGGTCTCACCCCGCAGCAACATCAGGCCTTGCTGGCCATCAAAGGCTACCCCGGTCGTGACCGGGTCACCGTGGGGGAGTTGGCGGAGCGGCTGCAGGTCCGCCATCACAGCGCTGTCGGTTTGGTTGACCGGCTGGTGCGGGAAAAAATGGTGGCGCGCGCAGCGGCGCGGGAGGACCGACGGCAGGTGTTGGTGGAGCTGACCTGGCGCGGCGAAGCCACCTTGGGAAAGCTTTCGGCCTTGCATCGCCAGCAACTCAGACGCGTCGGCCCGGAACTCAGCGGCTTGCTCGAACAGCTCCAGGGGACGGGAAAATCACCAAGTCGATCTGGCAAACGGCCGGTTGGACCAGCCGCTCCCAACAGCAGATGAATGGAGCTGCCGCGGGGAGCCAATTCTGGGAGACTGGCCGGCGGTCACTGATTGTCTCCGGTTTGGCGCCAGCAATAGACCATCGCAAAATGGAGCCAGCTCCCTTGACCTGGATCAAGGTGGACGGGCCGATTTTGCGCGATGCTGAACGAATGCAAACTACCGCTGAACCACTGGAGCCGGCCCAGCCGGTGCGGCCACGCCAATCCGGGAAGAATTCCTTGGCCGGCGAACGGCTCGCGCATGAGTGGCAAACCATGGTGACAATGGCGCAAATCTATTGCCGCGATCACCACCATCCGGGCGTCGATTTGTGCGCGGAGTGCCAGCAGTTTCTTGCCTATGCCCGGGCCCGGTTGGAACGCTGCCGGTTTGGTGAGGACAAGCCGACGTGTGCGAAGTGTCCGGTCCATTGCTACCAGAGGGACCGGCGCGAGCAAGTGCGGGTGATGATGCGCTACGCCGGCCCGCACATGCTGTGGGAGCATCCGCTCATTAGTCTGCGCCATTGGCTCGACGGATGGCGGGAACCGAGGCACGCCTCGTAGTATTGGGTGAAAAGTCACCCAGCGGAATCAACCGTGCCAGGGGGTAGCGGTTTCCCTTACGGCAGGACGTGCCCGGGGACACTGCATTTGGGCGTTTCACCGACGGGGCCAATGATATAGGTGCCGCCGGCGGGACAGGTCGGCCAAGCGTGGAGATAGGGCAGGAGATCTTCCTGGGTGGGCACGTCGGTGGGTTGCTTCTTCTTTTCCAACGCCCATTCGTTTTTGGCGGCAGCCAGCTGGCGCAGGTTGTTGATACAGGCGTTTTCCTGCGCGGTGGTGCGGGCCTTCACGAAGTTGGGGATGGCGATGGCCGAGAGCATGGCCGGCACCGCCACGGCGGGCAGCAGGACCAGGTTGGCATAGCTCTGCGAGCCGTTGCCCACGCACAGGCAGCCTTCCGCGGTGCTGACCCCGACGGAATAAGCAAACGCCTGGCGGTTCTGGAAGAGCGCCTGCATCCATTGGGCTTGCGCGGCGGACGAACCGCCATTGGCCATTCCACTGGCGAGGGACTGTTGCTGCACTTGGGAAAGGAGGCGTCCACAGCGTTCGCTCATGAAACAAAACTGGTTGCCCTGGTCGGGAATTCCTTGCGCGAGGCGCTTGAATTCGGCCGTGCCCTTGAGGCCGGGGGCTTTGCCGCTCTTGACGGCGAGGCAATCTGTCACCAACGTGTCGGAGGAGGCGATCAACAGGTAACCGCCGCTGCTGGCGGCGCTGGGCCGCAACGTGCCGAGGAAGGGCACGGGGATCGGCAGGGTGCGCATCCGCACGCCGTCATGATCTGCCACGACGGTCAGGGCGTTGGACTTCAGTTCCTGGTCAATGCGGTTGAAGAGCGTGTCGTCATTCACCTTGAGCACCAGGAGCAAACCGGGTTCGGGGATCGAGAGCGCATTGCCGGGGAGCGGAATGGGAATGGTGTTGGACTCGTTCAGGGTGAGGACAAAGCCGGCTTCCCCGCCGAGCGAATTGAGCACGGCCTCCCATTTCAACTTCGTGGCCTGTTCGAATTGGGTGGGGACTTGGGCGATGAATTCCTTGGCCTGCGGAAAGCCCGAGTTGGTGGCTTCCTGCTGGGCGACGGTCCACAGCAACCGCACATCCACGTCGGCAAAGAGGGCCAGCGCCGTGCTGGCGGGCAGCAGATCCAGGCCGGTGAGCGGGTGCGGTTTCTGCCCGTACATTTTCCAAAGGAAGCCGTCGCCTTTGCCCGCGTAATGATGGATCAGCATTTTATTGCGGAACAGGCCCTTCTCGATTTCCACGGAACTCATGCCCACGCCGGTGACATCTTCAATGCCGCTGTCCTTGATGAGATGGTTCACCAGGTCAAAACCCTTGTTGACGTTGTCGGTGTTTTCCGGCGTCAGGCCGGGAAAGGCGGCGACGGTGCCGCGCCAGGAGTCCACCTTGGTGGACAGGGTTTCGAGCCACTGGGCGGTGCTGAGATAAAGATAAAAATTGCCGCCGGGGTCGAGCTGCGCGGTGACCTCGGTGAAACTGGTGCGTTCGGCGGAGACCGGGCTCGTGCCGGCGCCGGCTGGTGTGCTGGCACCCGAGGGTGCGCCGGGGGTCGACTTGCCGCAGCCGCAACTGAACCAAATGACACTGGCTACCAAGGCCAAAGAGAAGACACTTAGAATGAGTGCGCGTTTTTTCATGACGGATGTGTTATGGATGGAGGATTCCCGGGAGAGGAGAGCAGTTTCCCCGCAAAGCGCAAGGTAAAACAAATTGCCGACCGTCGTTGACAGCAGAAGAGGCCAGGCGTGCGGCTGGTGGGCGAGCGGCTGATTTACATGGGAGCGCCGCTCGTTTATGCTTTCTTGCGACGAACTTAAGTCGTTTTTCCGTTGGCGGTCCATGGCCGTTGAAGGGAGGCGCGCAACTTGAATTGTTCCTTTGAACGCTATGAATGCAGAAAACAGTTCCCCGACACCCCGCACCGTGGTCGCCCAGCTTCAGGGCTATGCTGATCCCGCCACGGGCTCGATTGTTCCCGGCATGGACCTGTCCACCACGTATGAACGGAATCCAAGCTACCAACTGCCGGGGGGCCGGCTTTACTCGCGCGCGGACAATCCCGGCTACGATTACGTGGAAAAGCTGCTCACGCATCTGGAACACGGCGCGGCCTCGGCGGTTTTCGGCTCCGGCATGGCGGCCGCCACCTCCGTGTTTTGCACGCTGAAGCCCGGCGATCATGTCATCGTCTCGGCGGTCCTTTATTGGGCGCTTCGCTCGTGGATGCTGGACTGGGCCGCCAATTGGGGCGTGGACCTGCAATTGGTGGATACCACGTCCGTGCCCGCGGTGCGGGCAGCCTTGCGGCCGGGAAAAACCAGGCTCCTCTGGATTGAAACGCCGGCCAATCCCACGCTGGCCATCACCGATATCACCGCCCTGGCCGAACTCGCCCACGGCGTGGACGCCGTGCTGGCGGTGGATTCCACCTTTGCCACCCCGGTCCACCAGAACCCGCTGCGGCTGGGCGCGGACATGGTCATGCACTCCGCCACGAAATATTTAAACGGACATTCGGACGTGATTGCGGGCACCCTCACCACGCGGAACAAGGATGGGTTGTGGGAGCGGATTCTCCGTCATCGGGTGCAGACCGGCAATGTGCTGGGCCCCGTGGAAGCATGGCTGCTGCTGCGTGGCTTGCGAACACTTTTTGTGCGGGTGGAAGCCCAAACGCGGTCGGCCCAGACTATTGCCGAGCACTTTGCCGGCCATTCGGGGGTGGAACGCGTGCTTTATCCCGGCTTGCCGGGGCATCCTGGACACGAAATTGCGCGGCGCAACATGCACGGCGGTTTTGGGGCCATGCTCTCGTTGCAGGTAATGGGCGGGGCGGCGGAGGCCTTGCAGGTGGCGAGCCGCCTGCGGCTCTGGCGCCGGGCCACGTCGCTCGGCGGCGTGGAGAGCCTGGTGGAGCACCGGGCCAGCGTGGAACCGGCCACCAGCCCAACGCCGAAAAACCTGCTGCGACTTTCCGTGGGGTTGGAGGAGGTCAACGATTTGGTGGCCGATCTGGAACAGGCGCTCCAGTAGCACCGCTGATCCGCCGACTCCGCATCCCATCCAATCGCGCCATCACCTGGGCGTTGGAAGAGGTGGGTTGAGTGCAAGTGTCGGGGCTCTAAACAACCCCCGCCAATGGGATCAAGCCGGCAACACCGGCTCGCCGATGTCCTCCGGCCAGTCCGTCCCTCGAAGCAGGATGCGGACAATCGCCTCCAGTCCTTCACGGTCCGAGGCGTCGAACCACTCCTTGACGGGGGCGTCCAGATCCAGGACGCCAAATTGGCGTCCGTCGAATTCCAGGGGAACCACGAGCTCGCTCGCCGCCGCGGGATCGCAGGCGATATGGCCGGGAAATTGATGCACATCCGGCACCACCAATGATGTCCGGCGGGCGGCGGCGGTGCCGCACACCCCCCGACCCCGTTGGATGCGCACGCAGGCCGGCTTGCCTTGGAAGGGGCCCAGCACCAATTCACCCCCGCGCCAGAGGTAAAATCCCACCCAGTTCAGCCCCGGCAAACGCAGTTGAAGCAGCGCCGACGTATTGGCCAGGTTTACCAGCCAATCGCGCTCGCCCTTTAGCAGGCCTGCCAACTCGGATTGAATCAAGGGGTAGCTGGAAGGGTTCGCTTGGGAATCTGCCGTGGTGTCGGTGCTGGTCATATTCTTGCCGGTTCGGTCGTTTGGTCAATTCGCGGGATCTCTTGCGTGTCAATCTATGGTCAAAACAAAAGTTACCGCCTTCCCAATAAATCGAAGGCAAGGCAGGGTAAATAGTTTTGTTCGATTGTCCAGCATCGCACGCGGGGTCACTTGTTCATCTGCCGTTGATTGTTTTTGACTGCATCGATCCGGCTAAGGAACGGGCACAATCCGGTAGAGCCGCGCCGGCTGGCCGAGGACCGAGACATCAAAATAGAGCTGCGAGGTATTGGTCAGCGTGATCGTGCCCAGCGTCACCCAGGCGTTGGTGGGACCGAGCTGGTTGATGTAATCCAGCTCCAGGGAGTGGCCCACGGTTCCGGCCAACGTAATCGCCGGCACCAAGCCGGGCAGGTTCAGGGACGGCGCCACAGCCGGCGTGCCCGACTGCCACGCCCGGTAGAAGCGCTTCGGCGGGAGCGGCTCAGATAGGTCGAAATAGAATTGCGATGTGCTGGTGAGACTCACAGAATCGAGCGTGGTCCAATCATTCAGTGCGGGTTTGAGGGAGTTGACGTAATCCACATTCAACCGACTCCCGGCCGCGCCTGTCAACTGGACGGCCGGAACCAGCCGGCGCGGCACCACCGGAATCACGTCCAGCATGGCGGGCGGACTGGTGACCGCACCATAAGCATTCATGACGACCAGAGTGTAGGCGCCGTCCCGTGAGTAATCGACGTTGGTCAGTTCCAGACAGACGTTTGTGCCACGATTGATGAGGTTCGCGCCATTGAAAAACCACTCGCAAGTCACCGCCGGAATCCCGTCCGCGCCCGGTGTAAAGTCAACCGTGGAACCGATCTCAGCCGTTTGAGTTTGAGGCGGCCACAAGATACCCGGGACCATCACGACCGTCATACCGGCCAAACTGGTATTCCAACCAGTGGCCCCGGGCAAACAATAGACCGTCAGGCTGTCAGCCCAAAACGCATAGGAGGCAGTAGTGGGAGCGTTGCCGGCGAAAGATAGGTTGGTCAGGTTGCCGCACCAAGCGAATGCCCAAGCCCCTATGTTGGTGACGCTGCCGGGAATGGTCATGCTGGTGAGCCTGGAGCACTCCGCGAACGCATAGACCCCGATGCTGGTGATGTTGGTGCCAACCGTGACGCCGGTCACGTCGCTGTCAAAGAACACGCTTTGCCCGATGCCGTTGACGGTCAGGCCGTTGATGTCGCTTGGAATGGTCACTTCACCGCCGGAACCGGTGTAGCCGATTATGGTCAGCGCCTGGCCATCGACGTTGGTCGTGTAAGTCCAGGTGCCGTAATTGTTCGTGTAAAGGCATTCGATTTGCACGTTCAGGTTGGCTTCCAGGCTGGTGACGCTGCCGTAGGAGTTGGTAACCACCACTGTGTATGCGCCTGATTGTGAGCCCGGGACGTCGTCGAATTTGAGAAAGAAATTCGTGGCGTCCGCCAGGGCCTGGCCGTCGAAGAACCACTGATAAACGAGCGGAGGAGCCCCACCGGCGACCGCTTCCAGTTCAACCGCGGACCCCGCCAGCACCGTTTGACTTTCAGGCGGTACCACGATCGTCGGGCTCAAGCTCAACCTCACGGTCGACCCACCGGCAAACGTGGCACCCCAGCCAGTCGTGCCGGGCAAATAATAGACCGTCAGCCCCCCTTGCCCCGAACCCCAGAACACCGTCGAGGCCGCAACCGGGGCGTTGCCCGTGAAAAACACGTTCGTCAGGCTGGAGACGACGGCCAGGTTGGGGTTGGTGCAGAAAGCGAATGCATAAGCCCCAAGGTTGGTGACGCTGCCGGGAATGGTCACGCTGGTCAGCCCGTAGCA
>CAYTJG010000010.1:0-44516 GCA_964437865.1 uncultured Bifidobacteriaceae bacterium
CTGTCACCGTTGGTGCCGGCGGTATCGGAACCGCCGTTAACAATAACGGGCTAAACGGGAATAATTCAGTTTTGAGCACGCTCATCGCCCTGGGTGGTGGCGGTGGTGGTGATGGCTATGATCCCAAAGTATCCGGCTTACCCGGCATCGTGGGACAAGCTGGAGGTTCTGGCGGCGGCGGCGGCGGCGGCAACCCGCCTTTCGACGGAGGCGCGGCCACGCAGCCTTCCAGTGCCAGCGGCGGCTATGGCAACCCCGGAACGACCGGCGATGGGAGCACTTATGGCGGCGGCGGCGGTGCTGGAGCTGCCGGGTCAGCCAATAACGGTGGAATTGGCTTGCAATATTCCATCAGCGGCGTGCTCACTTACTATGCCGGTGGAGGCGGAGGCCTCGGCGGAGTTGGAAGCACAATTTCAGCCATGGGCGGCGGTGGAGAGGGAGGCAACAACAGCGCAGGTGGCAATGGCGTAGCCAACACCGGCGGCGGCGGTGGTGGTGGATGGGGTGCCACCGGCGGCAACGGTGGCTCCGGCATTGTCATCGTCCAGTATCCGTACATCGCCAACCCGCCGGTGTCGGTTGCCGTGACCAGCCCGACGAACCGTCAGTCATTCCTCCGTGGTTCATCCGTCCCCGCCACCGCCTATGTGGCGGGCGGCACCGGGCCGTATTCGGTGACTTACCATTACAAACTGACGACCGCCCCCGGGTACGCGGCGACCGCAGCGGTTGGGCCGTTCGGCGGCACGAACAGCTTTACGCAGACGCTGGGCACATTGCCGGTGGGTGCCTATCAAACCTACGCGACCGTGACCGACAGCGCCGCCGGCACGGCGACCTCCACGACCAACAGCTTTGCGGTTTCATTGACAACCGACCTCATGGTGCAAGACGCAAATTTTGAAACACCGGGAGCCACACCGGCTACTCCCTTTTGGGCACAGATCGATTCCGTCTGGAATCCGGATACGAATAATCCCGCGGCGGATCCATACCAACAGAATAGCGTCCTGCAATCACCACTGGATGTGGGAAATGAGCAATTTACCAATACCTGTCCCGGTGGGGTTGATTGGTGTGTGCTGCTTAATGGGAATACCATTTCGCTTAGCCAGGACTTGCTGACCAACGTGAATGCCGGAGACACCATTTCGCTGAGCTTCTATGGCGGGCGGGGACTGGCCGCGTCGCAGACGGCTGACGGCGGCGTTTTCACGGCCGAATTCCTGGTTGACTCGACTGTTTATAGCACGAATATCGATACCACCGTTTTGACCAACGGCACCTGGCAGGTTTACACGCTGACCCAGATTGTAACCAACTCGGGCGATCTCAGTCTTCAATTCCTCGCGGTAAGCGGAGATCCGTGGTTGGACAACATCACCGTCACCCGGACGCTTTCATCGCCGGCCGTGCCGCCGGTTCTGGGCACCCCCATGGTTTCGGGCGGTAATTTGATCCTGACCGGCACGGGTGGAACACCGAACAGCGGCTACACTTGGCTGAGCACGACCAACCTGTCGGCTCCGATCATTTGGACGACGAACAGCACCGGCACGCTGGATGGCACGGGTGCCTGCTCAAACGCCATTCCGATTGACGCCTCGGAAAACGCGAGTTTCTTTTGGCTGCGGCTGCCATAAGTTTGCGTTGGGTGAGTAAAGTCAACCGCCCGGGGATGCGGATCCCCGGGCGGTTGGCTGGCATCCAGCAACCGACTTCAAAAAAAGAGAAGCTGCCCCATGACAGCCCATGACAATATACGAAGGAAACTCCCACTCGTTGTGCTGGCAGCAATCCTGACTGGCTCGCTGCCGGCAGCCGGCGGGGCGGTCGTCAGCACAAACTTATTCGTTCAAAAGTACACTGGGCAAAGGAATGATTTCTCCGGTCAGGTGGGTTTTGTGTTTGTTCCAGCAACCCGGCTTTCGGTGACCGCCTTGGGCCGCTCGGTCAGTGGTGGCCTCCTGCAGAACTCGCATCGGGTGACGCTCTGGGACGCCACGACCAAAGAGGCACTGGCGCAGGTGAGTATTTCGCCCGCTTCAACGGTGGATGGGTTTGATTACGCGTTTGCGCCGCTCGCCAATCCGGCGACGTTACAGCAAGGCCGGAGCTATTGCCTCACGTCCAGTGAGGTGGCGGGAGGCGATTCATGGATGGACATCAACAATATTCGCGCTCATCTGGCTGTGGCTGACGTGGGGCCGGGGGTTTACACGACCAGCAGCTTCTATCCCGCATCGACCTACGGCACCGCCGATCAAGGCTACGGCGTGCCCACCCTTTATTTCAATACGAACGAGATTGCACCGGCTTTGCTCCAGGCGGGCAGGCGGCCGCCGCCGTTGCGGCGCGACGTTCCGACCGGCTACCTGCTCAATTGCACTTTTCGGGCGATAACACCTTATAGCTGGACGCGGACTCCGCTTCTGTCCGGATGGGAAACCGACGGGGGCGGTGGCGGCTGGCAGGAGGTCCCCTCCGGTTTCTTTCCGACCAACTTCGCCTTCAACGTCGTCTCGTTCTGGTTGCACGATACCAACAAGCAAAGCGCCGTCACGATCAAGCATCAGATTGCCGAGCAAACCGCCGGCAAGGTCACTTGGGAATTTCGTTTCATGCTGCCGGCGGCGATGGACGGCGCGGCCTGGCAGCTTTGCGATCTCAGCCATCCAGCCGTCAGCCTCATCACGCAAAACGGTCAACTTTGCTACGAAACGCGGGGCCAGCCGGCAGCACTGGTGCCGCTGACGTACGGCCACGAGTACGGCATCAAGGTCATTGCTGATGTGGCGGCCCGGCTGGCTGACGTCTATGTGGATGGCCAACTGATGGCGCAGGCGACCCCCTTCGTCAATCCGGTGGCGAGTCTCGACTATGTGCTGATCACGACCGGTGAGGCGGCGACCGGCGACATGTATCTGCCGCTGGTGCGCGTTTATCGGGGCTATTCGGTTTGCGAAACGTTCGCGACCTGTGCCACCAACCGTGCGCCGGACGACTGGCAGCCAGCTCCCCGGAGCGGGGCCGCCCTGGTGGAGTCATTTCCCTGTGCCGCCAAGCCGGACGCTTTCAGCTTGAAGCTGACCAACGGCACCAGCGTGACCAAGGGCTTCGAAGCGGACGCAGGCACCAACGTGGTTTGGGAATTCAAGTTCCTCCTACCGCAGAAGACCGACGGTGCGGCGGCGGAACTGCGGGTGGGCAACCGCCCGGTTTTCAGCCTCGTCACGGCGGGAGGAAATCTCGCCTGTACAAACGCCAACGGCCAACTGGTGCCGCTGGTGACCAACTATCTTTCCAACCTGTGGTATGCCATCAAGGCGGTGGCCAATTCCCCGGCCGGCACCGCGCAGATTTTCGTGAATGGCAAACTCGCGCTGGCCGCCAGCTTCACCCCGCCAGGAACGGATTTCAATGGCGTCGGCTTTCGCGCCGGTCCGGGAACGATGTGGGTGGATGACGTGCGCGTGTATTCCTGGCAGGACTATCCGACCAACTACGTCCCCCAACCCGTCCCGGTCCAAGGCAATTATCTTTTGGGGGTGCAAAGTTGCTCCCTCTGGGAGGAAGGGGACGGTTACGCCGGTTGGGGCTATATCGAACCGCAGGCCCAGCGGCGGACGCCGTGCCTTGGCTGGTATGATGACGGCAATCCTGAAGCCGCGGACTGGGAGATCAAATGGCAGGTCGAGCACGGCATCGGCTTTGAGCTTTATTGCTGGTACCGGCCCAACGATGCCGTCAATTATCCCATCAAGGATGGCGTTCTGGAGCAGGGCCTGCGGGATGGATTCTTCAATGCCCGCTACAGCCAGCTCAAGAAATTCGCCATCATGTACACCGATAATGGGGCTGGCCAGACCAACCCAAACGACTGGACCAACAACATCATCCCGTATTGGATTGAATACTTTTTCAAAGACCCACGCTATCTAAAGCTCAACGGCAAGCCGGTCATTTCGATTTATTCCTATGCCGACTTCGAGAATGACTTCGGCGGCGTGGCCGGCGGCAAGCAGGCCACGGATGCCTTGCGTGCCGCCTGTGCCCAGGCGGGTTTTCCCGGAGTGATCATCCTGATGGAAGAACGCAACGGCAGTGTCAGCGTCATGCAACAAATGCAAGCGATGGGCGTTGATTACTGTTACGCCTACACGTGGGGCACCGGCGACGTGCCCACCCAGGAGCAGGACAATGTGAACCAGCGCAACGCCGCCGCGTCAATCGGCTTCCAGAATATCCCGAGCCTCTCCGTCGGCTGGGAGAACGCGCCCTGGACCGGCAGCGTGGAAACCTACGGCTGGGCGACGGTGCCCGCCTATCTGAACCTCGTTCAATGGGCGAAAAACTCCTTCATGCCCACGCTGCCGAGGAATTCATTGGGCAACCGCATGGTCCTGTTGCCCAACTGGAACGAGTTTGGCGAAGGCGCCTTCATCATGCCATCGACCCTGGCAGGTTTCGGTTATCTGGATGCCCTGCGCGAGGTCTTCACCGGCGGCGGTCCCGGTCCAAGCCTGGTTCCCAGCGACGCACAAAAACGCCGTTTCACGGTGCTCTATCCGAACAATGCGATTGCTCTGGGAAGAACGAACGTTGCATGCTACTTCCGTCTCCGGTCACCATAGCCATGGCATGATCACGACCACGGCCCGTTGCCCGAAGATGCACAGGAATCATCATGATGAACAGTAAACCTGCCCCCTGGGCGGCTTTGATAGCCGCGGTCAGTTTGACCGGCCTGTCCGGCGGCGCGTTGGCGGCCGATGCGTTGGCCAATGGGTTTGGGCATCCGCCGGACTCGGCCAAGCCGTGGGTTTATTGGTATTTCATGGATGGCAACCTCACGCGCGAGGGCATGACGGGGGATCTGGAGGCGATGAAAAAGGCCGGCATTGGCGGCGGGATTTTTCTGGAGGTGAACCTCGATCTTCCGCGCGGGCCGGTGGATTTCATGAGCCCGGAATGGCAGGGCCTGATGACCCAGGCGCTCCACGAGGCGGACCGGCTGGGCATCCAGATCGCGCTGGGATCCGGCCCCGGCTGGTGCGGCACGGGGGGGCCGTGGATCACACCGGAACTGGCGATGCAACATCTCGTCGCCAGCGAAACCAATGTGACCGGGCCGATGCCGTTCTCGGCGCCATTGGCGCAACCCCGGCCACGAACACCGTATTTCGGCGAATCGACGTTAACGCCGGAACTCAAAAAGGAGTGGCAGGATTTTTATCGGGACGTGGCGGTAATCGCCTTTCCGACTCCGGACGGCACGAACCGGATTGCCGAGGTGGAGGAGAAAGCGCTTTACCATCGCGACCCCTATTCCTCGATGGCGGGAGTGAAGCCGTTCCTGCCCGCGCCCGCGGAGTTTCCCGTGCTGCCGACCAATGACTGCATCAATCCCGGGAACATGGTTGAATTGACGTCCCAGATGGCGGCCGACGGGCGGCTCGTCTGGGATGTGCCAGCGGGGCGTTGGACGATCATGCGCCTGGGGCGCACGCTAACCGGCCAGACGACCCGGCCGGCGCCGCAGCCGGGGCTCGGCTTTGAAAGCGACAAGTTCGATCGGGCGGCGCTCGACGCCCATTTTGCGGCGTTCATCAAAAAGGTTTTGGTGCAGGCCGGTCCCCACACAAACGCCACCGGCGGTTTGACGATGCTGCATTTTGACAGTTGGGAAATGGGGTCGCAAAACTGGTCGCCGAAGTTTCGCGAGGAATTCCAGAAGCGGCGCGGCTATGATCCTTTGAAGTTCCTGCCCGCGTTCACGGGCCGCATTGTGACCAGCCCGGAAATCTCCGAGCGTTTCCTATGGGACGTGCGGCGCACGGCGCAGGAGCTGCTGGTCGAAAATCACGTCGGCCATCTGGCGGAATTGGCGCACCAGAATAATCTCACGTTATCCATCGAGCCCTACGATTTGAATCCCGCCGGCGACCTCACGATGGGCCGCGTCGCCGATGTGCCGCAGTGCGAGTTTTGGCATCTTGGCTTCGATACGCTTTTCAGCGTGGTGGAAGCGGCATCCATCGGCCACACGTGCGGGCGGCCGGTGGTCGCGGCGGAAGCGTTCACCTCGCTTTGGGGCGAAGATTGGAAGGCGGATCCGGCGGCTTTGAAGCCGCTGGGCGACTGGGCGTTCTGCTCGGGCGTGAACCGTTTTGATTTCCACCGATTCCAGGCCCAGCCGTGGAATGACCGCTGGCCGGGGATGACGATGGGGCCTTTCGGCGTCCACTGGGATCGCACGCAGACTTGGTGGGACATGGTGCCGGCCTATCACGAATATCTTGCGCGCTGCCAGTTCCTGCTGCAACGCGGCGTGACGGTGGCCGACATCTGTTTTCTCGCGGCGGAAGGCGCACCCGAGGTATTTCGTCCGCCCAGCTCGGCCGTGACCGGCTCGCCGCCGGATCATTCCGGTTACAACTTTGACGGTTGCGCCCCGGAGACGCTGGTTGAACGCGCCGGGGTGCGGCATGGCAACCTGGTGTTCCCGGGCGGCACGACGTACCGGATGCTGGTATTACCCGAGCAATCAACGATGACGCCCAAGCTGCTGCACAAAATCGAATCGCTGGTGCGCGCCGGGGCCACGGTGTTTGGACCACCGCCGGTCCAATCGCCGAGCCTGGAGGATTACCCCCAGTGTGATGCCAAAGTGAAAAGACTGGCGCAACAGATCTGGGGGGACTGCGATGGGCAAAATGTTTTCGCCCGCGCCTACGGCAAGGGTCGCGTTTTATGGCGCCGGACGGAAGTGAAAGCGGGCGAGCAATACGGCGATTTCGCCGCCGTGACGAACGTGCTGGCCGCCATGAATCTGCCGCCGGACTTCGTGGCGGACGGGCCGGTTCGCTTCACGCACCGGCGTGATGGCGATGCGGAAATTTATTTCGTCGCGAACGCATCTCAAAAGCCCGTGGTTGCCAACGGACAGTTCCGGGTGCAGGGACTGGTGCCCCAAGTCTGGAATCCGTTGACTGGCGAAATGGTGAAACCGGCGCAGTTTACAACCTCGATGGCAGGCGTGACGGTGCCACTGGCTCTCGGCCCGGACGAGTCGGCTTTTGTAATTTTCCGACGGTCGGTCGGCCAGGTGGACCCGGTGGTGAATTTGACCCGCAATGGCAAGCCGCTGGCGATCATTCAGCATTCGCCGGCCGTCATCATACAGAAGGCAACTTATGGTGTGCCCGGCGACGCAATCCGAACCCGCGATGTGAAAGAAAAAATACAGACCCAGGTCGGACAGGGAAAACTCGATATTCAAGTCAGTGATTTGGCAATGGGCGACGATCCGGCGTCTGGCGTCGTGAAGACGCTGCGGATTGAATACACCGTTGACGGCCAGCCGGCGGTTGCGATGGGTCTCGACACGGAAACAGTCACGCTGGCAACCGCTTCGGCCAGTTGCGGGCCGGAGGCAAAACTTGAGTGTGACGCTGGCGGTCAATTCCTCCTCACGGCCAAAACCTCAGGCCGGTATGAAATCCAAACCACCCACGGTAAAAACTTGGCTGCCGATATCCCCGCCATTCCTTCAGCGGTTGAAATCCGCGGCCCATGGGAAGTACGTTTCGATCCCAAATGGGAGGGTCCGGAAAGAATCATTTTCGAGTCGCTGGACGACTGGAGCCAGCGGCCGGAAAAAGGCATCAAATATTATTCCGGCACGGCGGTTTATCGGAAGTCCTTCGCCCCGCCCGAGCTGGCGCCCAATCAAAAATGGTTTCTGGATCTCGGCATGGTAAAAAATCTGGCACGTGTCCGGTTGAACGGGCACGATTGTGGCGTGGCTTGGTGCCCGCCTTGGCGCGTGGAAATTACCACGGCTATTGCGAACGGAACGAATGAGCTGGAAATCGAAGTGGCCAATCTTTGGCCGAACCGGCTGATCGGCGACCAGTCGTCGCCAGCGTCAGAACGCCTGGCCTGGACCACCCATAATCCGTATACAAAGGATTCGCCCCTGTTGCCTTCCGGCTTGCTCGGCCCGGTCGCCCTCCACGCGGAAGTGCAATCGAGGTTTGAAATAAAATGACAAAAAACTTATTAAACCATTATTTGCCGTGCCAGCAGCCCCAAGCAAATCCCTCTAAATGAACCAGCCGATGAACCAACCTCTGGTTGAATTCCGATCATTTCGGCCTTCATTGGCACATATGAATTTTTTCGCCCGATTGGGTCCGTCTCTATTCGCCATCCTGTTGATGGCCGTTCCCTTAAGTCCAGCGGCAACCAACCCCCCCCTGAATACCGGGTCTGCCTTGCCGGGGCCGGCAGCGGCCATGCAGAGCCGTTTGGAGGTTGTCAACGGCGACTTTAGCGACCTCACCGGATTGACACCGGGCAGCGATGGCTGGTATTCCGGAATACCGAAGGGCTGGACTGGTTCGCCGGGCACCTATGCCGTCAACGGCAAGTATGGCGCAACGCCGCCGATCTGCAATCCATCCCAGTTGGGGCGCCTGCGCCAACAGGTCGGCACCTTGGAAAAAATGGCCGACGTCGTGCTGACGTTTGACGTTTCTGACGTCTTCAATGGCGAGACCGTCTTAAAGGCGTCCATTCTGGATGGCGAGGAGCATGAGCTCGCAAGCGGCGAATTCCACGAAGGCGACAGACAAACGCTCGTGGCGAAGGGAGTGCCCGCCGGCACAGCGCTCATCATTCTTTTTCAGGCCACCCAATCCACCCCCGGACTCGACAATGTTTCCGTGGCGGTCCGAGAACCGGGTTTCACCGCGCCCAACGCAGACAAACCGCCGGCCCTGACCAACGCGCCCATCACCATTGCCGCCTACTACTATCCGGGCACGCATCCGGATCCGCGCTGGGACAAGAACAAGTATCCCGGCTTCACAGAATGGGATGAGATCAAAGCCGCCAAGCCGCGCTTTCCCGGACATCGCCAACCAAAACCACCCGTCTGGGGCTATCAAAATGAAGCGAAGCCCGAGGTCATGGCCCAGAAAATTGCCGCCGCGGCCGACTACGGCGTGAATGCCTTTATTTTCGACTGGTATTACTACAACGACGGGCCGTACCTCGACGATGCGCTGGATGAGGGTTTTCTCCACGCGACCAACAGCGCCCGGGTGAAGTTCGCGCTCATGTGGGCGAACCATGATTGGTATGATATCCAGGGCTACAATCCCGCCGACAACAATCTCCGGCTGCTGTATCCGGGCAAGGTCACGCCCGAGACCTGGGACAAAATCTGCGACCTGGTCATCGCCCGATACTTCAGGCACCCAAGCTACTGGCTGGTGGACGGCAAACCTTATTTTTCCGTCTACGAAATGAGCCAGTTTCTGGACAGCTTTGGCTCGATTGAAAAGGCCCGCGCCGCGCTCGATAAATTCCGGGCCAAGGTGCGCGCCGCCGGCTTCCCGGGGCTGCATGTCAATGCGATCGTCTGGGGCGAGCCGAATCTGCCCGGCGGCAAAACGCCGCCCGGCTGGCCCAAACTCTGCCGCGACCTTGCGCTCGACAGCCTGACCAGCTACACGTGGGTGCATCACGGTGCCCTGAATAACGACACTTTTCCGACCTCCGATTATGTCTGGGGCCGCAAGAAATATCTGTCGTTCTGGGCGCGCGCACAAACGGATTATCCAATTCCCTATTTCCCGAACGCGATGGTCAACTGGGACAACAGTCCGCGCGCGGCGGCTGGCGCCGATTGGAGCCAGCCCGCCGCGCCGGTCGTGAACCCAGTGGTCACGGGCAACACGCCGGCCGCGTTCAAGCGATCCCTGGAGCTCATCAAGAAGCGGCTGCTGGCCGCGCCAACCCAGCCGAAGATCATCACGATTAATGCTTGGAACGAATGGCCCGAGGGCAGTTGCCTCGAACCCATGCAACAATACGGCTACGGCTATCTCGAAGCCATCAAGGCCGTCCTTGTAGATGCCAGCGGAGACAATCAGGCGGACAACCCGGAAATCCACCCAGAAATGGAAGATACCTACGTCAGCTTGACCGACCAGCTCGGTCCCTGGATCTGGGCGGCCAAAACCCTGGATAACCAGACTTGCCAACTTTGGAATACATTTGAAATTCCAAAGGCGGGCACGGTCACCAAGGCGCGACTCGTGATGACGGTGGACAACGAGTTTACGCTTTATCTTGATGGTCGCGAATTGGGTCGGGGAAACGAGTGGCGCGAGTTGTATAACTTCGATTTGGCACGATTGTTGACGCCGGGCCGGCATGTTCTGGCCGTCAAGTGTTACAACAGCGCTGACGATGCGGGAATGCTCTTCGGCCTGCGGATTGACCTGGCCGATGGACGAGTCATTGAAGTCAAATCGGACCCGAGCTGGAGGATTGTTCCCGAGGGAGTGCGCGGGTGGGAAAAACGGACGGAAGCCAAACCTGGCTGGCCCGCCGCGACCATTGTAGCTCCGTTTGGTGGTGCCGCTCCGTTGAGCGGCACTTCCTGGATGCAAGCCTCCGGGAAGGTGGTCGCGATGCCGTTATTAGAACCAATCAGGGTCTTCTTTTGGCAAACCGGCTGGTTTCAGATCACGTTGCTTTCAGTGTGTGGACTGGTCATTCTGATCAGCCTTCGCCTGGTGGCCCAACTGGCACTCCATCATAAGGAACGACGCCTGTTGCAACAGGAACGCGGGCGGATTGCCCGGGAAATTCATGACGACATTGGCGCCAGAATGACCCAGCTGGTGCTCGAGGGGGAAGAGGCGCAAAGGCAGTTGTCTGATGGTCCGGGCATGCAACAGCGGCTCATTCATATTTGTGAGGAAGCCCGCGGGTTATTGTCCACCATGGACGAAATCCTCTGGGCCGTGAACCCCAGGAAAGACACGTTGCGTGACTTTGCAGCCTACGTTTGCATCTATGCCCAGAAATTCCTGAATTCGACTCCAATTCAATGCCGGCTTGAGGTGGACCCGGATATATCCTCGGCGGCCTTTGACCTGCCGCTCCGGCGCAGTCTGTTCATGGCCATCAAGGAATCGCTTAATAACGCGGTCAAATACTCTCAGGCCACGGAACTGCTTCTGAAAATCCAGTGTCAGAACCAGCAGTTGGCCGTGCTGGTACAGGACAACGGCAGAGGTTTTGACCCGGCACGCGTGAATCCAGACCGTCATGGCCTTACCAACATGGCCCACCGAATGGCCGAAGTCGGCGGCCATTGCCTCGTCACCAGCCAGCCCGGCAAGGGCTGCCAGATCGAATTCGGTATCCCATTGAAGGCACGCCGTCCGTGGCCCTGGATTTGGAATTCCACCCGGCTCTCGGAGCAAATGACTGATCCGAGAAACGGCCGGGCAATTGAAACCGCACAGAATCATGATCCCACCAAGTTCTAAGATAACGAAGTCCGCGAACGAGGGGCGTCCGGCCGAACCGCCGCGCAGGCTGCCCATCAAGATAGCTTTGGTGGAAGACCAGCCGAAGGCTCGCGCGAGCTGGACCAATCTCATCAACTCCTTTTCGGATTTCACCTGCGTGTGTGCTTGCGCCAGCGGCGAAGAGGCCGTGCGCATCCTTCCGCCGGTCCGGCCGGACGTGGTGCTGATGGACCTCTTTCTGCCGCGCATGTCCGGCATCGAATGCACCGTGCGACTCAAAGCGGTGCTGCCTCAAACCCAGATCGTCATTCTCACGGCGATGAACGATGAAGAGTTGGTTTTCCTGGCGCTGGAAGCGGGCGCCGACGGTTATTTGCTGAAGCGGATGAAGCCGGCGGAATTACGAACCGCCTTGCTGGAGGTGCTGGGCGGTGGCGCGCCCATGACCAGCGAGATTGCCCGCCGCGTAATCGAGTCATTCCGGAAGAAAACTCAAGACCGGGATGAATCTGCGCGTCTTTCGCTGCGGGAAGAGCAAATTCTGGTGCTGCTTTCGCAAGGTTATTCCAACAAAACGATTGCGGACAAGCTGGGCTTGAGTGTTGACACGGTATGCGGTCATTTGAAACTGATTTTCAAAAAGTTACACGTCAGTTCACGCACCGAGGCAGCCATTCGTTACCTGGCCTCCAAAACGCCCCCGCAGCCACCCCCGGTGTAAAGCAGCGCCACTGCCGACCATTGTCCTTTCTCGACGCCTATGGTTTACCACCCACTGGTTGCTTCTGAAGATCGTTATACTTGGCCACGATATCGTTCCGGTCTTTCACTTCCTGGTTGTACTTCACCACCAACTCATTCCGCTGCGCGACGAGGTTGGTAATGGTGTCATTTTGCTTTTGCAGGTCGGCATAGGCTTCCTTCAGCTTTGATTCCAAAGTGTCCACGGCGGCCTTATATTGCGCGAGCTCGTTCGTCAGGTTGAGGTTGGCAAATTGCAACCGGGCAAGGCCGGCCTTTTGGGAAGCCACCAATTGTTCATTCGTGGCCGTGGCCGCCTTGATTTCCGTAAGACTCGCGTCCATTTGTGTAATCTGGTGGTTGAGCTCCCCCACGGAATTGGTCGCATCCCGAATGGCAATATTCTTTGCGTAGACGAGGCCATTCAGGGTGGTGATTTCATTGCGCTGCACCGTCTGTTCCTGCCACTGAAAGGCGCACAGGCCACAGAGCGCCAAGGCCAGAACGATGAGCAGGTTTTGTTGGAAATTCTTCATATCAGGGTTGATCGGGGGCGGCTTTGACCGCGATGGCCACGTGCTGGACGCCGGCGCGTTTCACCAAATCCAAAACAAAAATCACCGAGCCGTGCGTGGCATTCTTGGCGCCGGTGATGAACACCGGAAGATTGGAGTTCAGGCTGAAACGGTTGGTGAGCAGAGTGTTCAATTCGTCAAACGAGACCGGCTTCTTGTCCACCGAAACCTGACCGTCGCGGTTCACCATTACGTTCACCAAGTCCGGCTTGGCGTTGGGGTTGGCCAACGTGGCGGTGGGCAGGTTGGCCTTCACCGTGCGCACAATTTGCATCTGCAAGCTCACCATCATGAACGACGCCAGCAGGAAAAACATGATGTCGATCAACGGAATGATCTCCAGCCGGGACTTTTTTTCGGAAATCGGGGTGCGGATTTTCATGGCGGTGAATGCTGGCCTTCAGCCATGAAGGAGATTTTCTGGATGCCCGCGCCGCGCACGGCCTGATAGACGTTTACCATGTCGCCGTGCAACGCCTCGCGATCACCGCTGATGTAAACCGGCAGGTTGGTGTCGGCCCGAAAGCGGTTGCTCAAAACCAGGCTCAATTCGGGCAGCGCAATCTGTTTCTTTTCCAGCCACACGGCGCCAGACTTGTCCACGGCGATATTCACCAGGTCCGGCTTGAAATCCTGCCGCGCCTGTGAAGCCGCGGGCAACTGGACCTTGATATTTTCCGTGCGGCTCATTTGCAGGCTCACCATCATGAACGACGCCAGCAGAAAGAACATGATGTCAATTAGCGGAATAATGACGATCCGTGAACGGCGTTTGGGAATGGGTGAAGGGAGCTTCATTCGGTTTAATGGCTCGTGGTCTGGCCCGGTGCCGCCGTTGCTTGCAGGCGGATGGCCTCCCCGGCCTTCCCGCCGCCGACCATCACTTCAACATTCGTCGCCGCCGTTTCCAAGTCGAACTGCAATTGCGTGACCCGGGCGGAAAAGTAGTTGAACGGAATCAGGGAGAAGATGGCGATACCCAGGCCGCAAGCCGTGGCGATCAATGCCTCGCCAATGCCGCCCGTAACTCCGGACACCGACAATTCGGCGCTGCCGATGTTGAGGAACGCCCGCATCAGGCCGGTGACCGTGCCGAGCAGACCGAGCAGCGGCGCCAGCGTGACCAGGGTGTCCATCACCGTGAGAAACCGTCCGGCCCGCTTGAGTTCCACGCCGGCCGCCAGTTGCAATGCGCCCAGCAGCGAGCCGTGCGCATGGCCAATATGGTTCAGCCCGTGGCGGATCACCCGGATGACCGGATCGTCCGAATTCCCGGCCAGGCTTTGCGCGGCGGCGACATCGGAATTCTCCAGCGCGGCCAGGATTTGCTCCAGCTTTTGCACGTCGCGCTTCCGGCTCTCGCGCCACCACCAAAAGGCCCGCTCACCAACGACCGCCACGGCCACGACGGCGCTGGCCAGAATTGGCCACATGACCGGGCCGCCCTTGATGAAAAACTGAAAGACAATGTTTGCGAGCATGATTTTGGATTTGGTTGGGAGTTACAATTGAAGTTTATAGGTGATGCTGGTTTGAAACCGCCGCGTGTCCGCCCCTGCCGGCAGCCGCCAGTGGCGTTTGATGAAATCCACCGTGGCACGGTCCAGCAGCGGAAAGCCGGACGATTCCTTTACGTCAATCGACAGGATGTTGCCGGCCTCGTCGCTGTTCAGCAGCAGGACCACCGTGCCTTGTTCGCCTTCCTGCTGCGCGAGTTTGGGATAAGGCGGCTCCGGCCGGTCGCCGCCGCCGCCTGTGCTGGCCACGGAGCCGACCTCAGTCTTGGTGTGCAGCGGCTCCAGCGGCGGAGCAACCGCCAGGTTGGCCGGCACCACCAGCGAGCCGATCGTCGGCACGCTGAAACTGAGATTGGGCGTTTCGGGAATGACCACGGCCACCGGCGCCGCCTGGCTGTCATCCGTCTCCCGCGGTTCGCTTTTCTCGGCTGTCGGCTGCGGCGGCAAAGTCACCGGCTCCAGCACCACCGGCACCGCTTCCGCCAACGGCGGCGCGGGCCGGATGGCTATGATTCCACGCCGCGCCCCAACGATGCCAATCAGGAGAAACACGAGGCAAACCGAATTGGTCCACGCGAGCTTTCGATTCGGATCGCGGCCGGCGGCGGGCAGGCAGAGGCGCGCGAGTTCATCCTTCAACTCGTAGGGCGGTCCGATTCGGTTGGGTTCCATGGCGGGCGAATTAAAAACGGGCGGTGAGACCGACGCGCACCTGGATGGGCTCGACGGGATGATACACCTCTTGGAACACCGCCGCGGAGGTCGCCGTGGCGCGCGATTCGTAGGCGTAGTCGATATCGTGATCGTGCCGGTCGAGCAGGTTCAGAACCTCGACGGAAACGCGCCAGGTTCTGTTGATTTGATAGCCGGTTTCCGCGTTCAACAGAAGCGTCTGGCTGGATTGGTACTCGCCATCCGACGTCAAATCGCGCGGGCCGAAGTAGCGCAGCCGCAGGCTGGCCGAAAAGCCGTGCCAGTCGTGCAACGTGACCCCCGCGGAAACCACCGTTCCGACCGCCTCGGGCACGTGCGTGCCGCCGGGACTGTTCGGCGCGGCGTCCGCCGCATCCACCGAAGTAAACCGGGCGATGGAATCCGCCGCATCCAGATCCAACGAGAGATGTTTGGTCAGCTTAAAGTAGTTTGCCCACTCGAGGCCATAGCGGTTGCTTGGCTGTTGGGAAGCGACCGTACCGCCGGTATCGCCGTCCTGCTCCAGTTCGGAATCGCTGTGCAGGTACCAGAGGGAAACGGTGCTTTGGAGTCTGGGGAGGAGCAGTGTGCGCACCCCCACTTCGCCGCCTTTGGTCTGGACCAGCAGTGGAATCTTGGACGTGGCCCCGCCATAGGGATAATCCGCCGAAAGGGGCTCTTGCGTTTGCGTGGCGCCGCGTCCGTCATTGCTGTGGAAACTAAAGCCGCCTTGCACATAAAACTCCGTCTTTGCCCACGGACCAAAGATCAAACTCAACTTGGGACTCGGCAGAAAGGCGGCAGCGGAGGCGGAATTGGTCGGGTTGGTGAGACTCGTGACGGAAACCGCATCGAGGTCGCCCCGCAAAGCGGCGACGGAGCGGAATTTATCCGCCCACTGGATCTTGTTTTCCACGTAAACGCCCGCCAGGGTGTCGGTCAGATGGTTTACGTCCGTATCGGCCGGCAGAACGGTGCCGGTGGCCTCGTCCACCTTGTCCACCCGCACGCGGTCCTCGGTTTGATACAAACCGTTGTCGATCCAATCGTTCCGGACCTGCGTGCCGAACGTATTCTCCACCTCACTGCCAAACCATTGGCTGAACAAGGTATGATGGGCATCCACACCCGCCACCACGCGCCGATCCTGCTGCTCAAACTGGTCGCCGCGCGCGGGGTCAGTGAGGTAATAGGTGAAATCGGAAAACAGATCGAGGTCGTAATAGAAGGCGTAGGCCGAGATTTTCGTCTCGGAGTCCGCGCTTTGGCGATGCCATTCCGCCTGCAGGCTGTAACGCTGCGAATTGCCACCATCGGTCGGATTGATGGCGCCGAAAAAGTTGGTGTGTCCAAAACTGCCGGGAATCTGGTCGCTGGAATTCCATTCGCCGTGGTAGGCCCGGGCGGTGATGCTGAAGCCGGTGGCGTTGGTGCCCTGGCTGTAGGTCACGAGGCCGTTGAATTTCCAGTAATCGTCTGGATTTACCCACGGTCCGTCGTCATGCGTGGCTTCGCCGCCATACAGGATGGTGCCGGGACCGGCTGCTTGCGAGACGCCAAACACGCCGCGCTCGTAGCCGTACATGCCGCCTTCCAGCGTGACAAAGTCCTGCGGCAACGTCCGGTAAAAGTCCAGGTGGGCGGAGCCGGCCGAGCCGAAATCCCCCACCGCCGCGTCATAGGGCCCCTTCTCATAATCCACGCGTTCCACAAATTCGGGAATGACGGTGTTCATGTCCGCATACCCCTCGCCGTGCGCGTGCGAGGGCAGATTGAGCGGCATATCATCGACAAACACGGCGAAATCCGTGCCATGATCCAGGTTGAAGCCGCGCAGGAAGTACTGGTTGGCCTTGCCGCCGCCAGCGTGCTGCGTGATGATGACGCCGGGAACGGTTTCGAGAATCTCGCCGCTGCGCAAGAGGGGGCGGTCAGCCAGTTGCGCCGCGCCCGTGGTGCCTTGCGAGGCCGAATCAGCCACCCCCAGCAGACTATCCTGCCGGCCGGTCACCACCACGTCTGGCAGCCGCACGACCGAATTCGTGCCGGTGGGGACGGACGGCGGCGAGTTGGTGGAATCAGCGCCCATGGCCAGGTTCGCAAGCAGGGGCACAGCCCAAATCGATTGTCGCGCGCGATGCGCAAGGGTTGAGGGGCTGGCGTTCATCCCGGCAGACATTACGCCCCGAGACAATGTTACGAAAGTATAAATTCGTATGAATGGAAAGGTCCCGGCGCCGGCCCCGCGAAGGGCCGGCGCCGGAGATTGGCCGCGGGTCAAAACACATAGGTTAACGAGCCAAAGAATCCGAGGCGCGCGCCATATTGGGCGGCGTTCACACCCACACCAGTGCCGTCGCGCAGCTCATAGCTGTTGTCGGTGAGGTTGACCACGTCCAAACGGGCCTTAATTCTCTCCTTGGCGCTTAGTTTGAAGGTCTGTTCCACGCCCAGGTTGATGGAATAATACGCCGGCACACTGCCGCCGTTCGGAATATTGCTGCCGTCATCGGCAGTCTCGTCCGTCCGCAAGCCGCTGCCATAAAGGGCATCCGCAAAGATCATCGTGGAGTTCCGGTCACCTTCCTGCCAGGTGTAGGACACGCCGAACGAACCGGTCACGCGCTGGTCGTGATCCAGATAAATCCAGTGGTTCTTAACGTAGGCCAGATCGGCCGCGTCAAACAGAAACTGCGACGAGGTCCAGTCCTCGCCCTGGGCGACCGACCAGGCGAGATTGGCGTAAACCGCAAAGCCGCCATGAGTGTAGTTGCCGGTGAATTCCACGCCGTAGACCTTGCCGTGGGCGTAATTGAACGCCGCCAGAATGAGTGACTGGCCAAACAAGCCGTCATCCAGCTGGTTGCGGGCCTGCTTGTAGTAGCCATCCACGCCCACGTGTAAACCGGGGGCCAGTTCCTGGCTGAGGCCGACGTCGTAATAATTCGCGCGCTCGGCCTTGACCGGATCGTCCTGCTGCACGCCGGATTGGTTGGAGGTGCCGTTGAACAAAGCCACGTCGCTGGCGGACACGTTTTCCAGCGGCGGCGGCGTAAAATAACGCGCATACCCGGCATGCAGCGTTGTCCCCTCCCACGGCTTGTAGATGACGTTGACCCGCGGACTCAACTGATATTCGCTGTCGAACGACGACGTGTAATCGTCAAATCGCGCGCCGTAATTGATTGTGAAATTGGAAAACAATTTCCACTCGTCCTGCAAATAGATGCCTGAAAACAGGGCGGTCGACCGCTCCCGGTCGGTGAAGTTTTCCAGCGGGCCGTCCGGGTTGCCGTTGGCATCCACCGGGAAAACCGTGGTGGCGGAGTCGGCAAACAGCACCTCATCCAGCAGCATCACGCCGCCCCGAATGGTGTGGTGATCGCCCAGGTCGTAGCTGGCATCCGCCTGGAGGCCGCCCGAGTATAGTTTCCGTTCCACGTCGCTGGCCACACCGTTGAAATACAGGTCGCCAATCTGATCGGGCTCGAAATGCACCCCGCTGGAACGGCCATAGACGGAAATCTGGCCGTTGAAATCGCCGACCGACTTCTGATACGTCACGACGCCGTAATAGTTTTGCTCGCGCTGCTGCTCGTTCAAAGCGGACGAGTCAAAGTTCGCCGGCAATCCGCTGCCCGGGGTGTTCCAAGGCGTGCTGCCATCAGGCGACGTGCCCACGGGCAGACCGGGCGTATTGGGCACCTGGAAGTTGCTGTACGACGCGCTGCCCATGAAACTCACCCGGCTGGTTTCATCCAAAATCCAGGACAAGTAGGTAAACGCCTTCTCCTGGTCTGAAAGATCGTGCACCGCACTGTGGCTGGACGTTGGGTTCTCAATGCCGAGCGCGGTGTGACCATAGCTGCCGTCCACGAAGTAATTGAAGTTGGTGGTCGAGCCACCGTATTCGAAACTGGTCCGGACGGTGTCGTAACTGCCGCCGTACAGGTTCACTTCGCCGCCGTTTTCAAAGGCGCCGCTCTTGGTATTGATGTCCACCACGCCCGCCGTGCGGAAGCCATAGGCTGCCGGCAGCGAACCGGTAACCAACTGCATGGATTCCACAAACCGCGGGTCCAGTTCCAGGCCGAACCCGGTGATGCCCTCCGGCAGCAGCACGTCATCGATGCGGTATTGCAGGTTGGCATGCTCGCCGCGCACGTGCAAATCGCCGTTGGCTGCGGAATCCTGCGCCACGCCCGGCGCGCGCAGTATGATCTGGTTGAACGGCGCGTTGTCGCCCAGCGATTGCGCCGCAATCTGATCCTTATTGATTGTGTACGCCGTCGCCCCCAGGTCGGGAATGATCTGGTCCCGCCCCTGATCCAGCTTGCCGATGACCGTAATATTGCCCAGTTCCGTCACATTGGTGGAACTGCCCGCCACCGCCACGTGGTTCGTTTGCGCCAGCGCCTTGCCGCCGCAGGAACACGCCACCAAGGAAACGACTGCCCAATAAACTCTGCGATTCTGGTTTTTCGGTTGTTCCAAAATTTTCATAATTCAAATTGCTTAATTTTTCCGGTGAAGTACGCGAACCTGCCCGAGGTTCACGCCTTTGCCTAACGCCCACAGCGCGAGGCAAAGAATGGATATTGGAAAAAGGTTCCATCCGCGATTGACGCGGCTGGAATTGACGAATTAAGAAACGGTGGAAACAACGGGCGGAGCGCGCCCGGCAGGAAGATGTTCGATGGACGGACTGAAGGCAGAAAGGTCGGCAACGGGAATTACGGTCAGGAAGGTCAGCGACGCTGCAACCGGCACGTCAACGGTGGCGGAGTCCACGCTGCCGTGGGCGAACATCGTGACCGCGCACTCGTGCCCCGCCTGGTGGGCATCCGGATGGAACCACTCGTGCAGCGACGGCGACGCCGCCATGGCATTGAGCAAGAGGACAATGCCGGTCAATACCACGGCCATGGCCACCTGGCCGTACGCTTTAAAATGGCGCTTCGCTATTCGCAAACCATCTGTTTTTACCAAAGCCTAATTCTGATGCAAGCCATTTCAAATACTTTTTAGACAAAGCGCCCATTTGCGGACGTCGCCAAGCGGTGAACCATTCCTCTGGGAAAGAAGGGCCTGGGCCGGGTTTGGAACAACTCAGCGAAGCGTGTGCTGACAACGCTATTCTTTTTCCTCCGGCGGTTCAAATCGGTACCCGACTTGCCGGATGGTGTGAATGAAGCTGGGCCGGGCGGGGTCCGGCTCGATTTTGTTCCGCAACGTGGTGACGAAGCGGTCAATGCTGCGACTGGTAACGATGCAATCATAACCCCAAACCGCGTTGAGGATTTCGTCCCGCGTCAGCGCGCGGCCCGGTTTCCGGACAAAATAGGCGAGCAGATCAAATTCCTTGGGCGACAATTCAATTTCCTTGTGCAGGCGGGTCAAACGCCGCGCGGAGAGGTCCAGGCGCAGGCCGCCAAATTCATAAACATCATGCACCTCTGTTTTTATGCGGCGCAGAAAGGCGGCTGCGCGGGCGAGCAATTCCCGGATGCTGAAGGGTTTGGTCACGTAATCGTCCGCGCCCAGATTGAGACCGAGAACGATATCCGACTCCTCGCCCTTGGCGGTCAGCATGATGATGGGCATGGTGAGTTTTTGCTCGCGAATCAACCGGCAGATTTCATAGCCGTTGATCTTGGGCAGCATGAGGTCGAGCAGGATGAGGTCGGGCCGGGCATTGAGCGCGGCGTTCAGCCCCTGCTCGCCATCGGCGGCGGTCAGGACCTTGTAGCCCTTGAACTCGAAATTATCCTTCAATCCGATCAGCATCGTGGGGTCGTCTTCAATAATGAGCACGGTTTCCATGGTCAATTTCCTTCAATCGCCGTTGGCCGGGCGGATCGGCAGGCGGACGGTGAATGTGCTTCCCTGGTCCGGCTTACTGGCTACTGTGATCTTGCCTTGGTGGGCATCGACGATGAATTTGACGATACTCAACCCCAATCCGCAACCCTCCACTTTGCGCGCCAGCGAACTATCCACCTGATAGAACCGGTCAAAAATCCGGCGAATGTGCCGTCGGGCCAGGCCGATGCCGTTGTCCGTCACGGAAAAGCAAATGGTGTCCCCGTCCAAAAAGACTTTGAGTGACACCTGTTTGTCGTCGCCCGTGTATTTGCAGGCGTTGTCCAAGAGGTTGATCAGCACGGTGGCTATCGCGTCCTGGTCAGCTTGCATCAGCGGCAAATCCTTGGCCAGCTCCACGGTGAGCTGGCAGTGGTGGGCGGTGTACTTTGTCTGAATGGCCTCCACCGCATCGGCGACGAGGACTTCGGGCCGCGTTTCGACGAACATGAAGGCGACTTTGTTCCGCTCCATGCGCGAGAAGGTCAGGAAATTCTCAATCATCCGGCTCAAGCGCTCGTTTTCCCTGGCGATCAAGTGCAGGTACTGGCCAACTTTCGCCTGATCCTTGATCTGGCCGTCCCGCAGCGTATCCACGAGTACGCGGATGGAGGCGAGCGGCGTCTTGAGTTCGTGCGAGACGGTGGCGATGAAATCGTTCTTCATTTCGTTGAGCCGCATTTGGCGGCTCATGGCCCGCGTGGCCAGGCCGCCGACGAGGAGCATCAGCACGATGACGAGGAAGCCGGTCCAACTATAGACGGCAATCTGCCGGTTGGCCGCCTTCTCAAAAATATCGCCGCCGGCGAAGTATATTTCCGCCTTCCAGCCGGGGAAGCTCGGGGGCAACGGCGCGACCGTGAAGGGTTTTCCCGGCGGCTGGGCAGAGCCGGCCACGAAATCATCCGCCGGGTCCAGGATGCGATACGCCGCCTCGGTGCCGGTGAACGTGTCGCCATATCCGGCAAGCACCGAGGTCACGCCCGCGGCCGACAGCAGCACCAGCAGGGAGCCGGAGCGCGTCTGGTGTTGCAGACTAAAAACCCGCAATTCACCGAGGCGGGTTTTGAAGAGGGTATCGAACGGCCCGGCAGATGGGCGCAGCGATTCGGCGGCGGCGATGGACTGTTCTTCCGCCGCGACCAGCTCTTCCAGTTGGACCAGGGCCTTGGCGTCATTGAATGAAAATGGGCCTTGCAAGGCGTCGAGGACTTTTTTCGCAATGAAGAGATTTTGATTGGCCGGCAACAGCGCCCGTTCTGCGTTCGCGTTGTAAAGGTCGCCCAGGAGGGCGTCCGCGACGCGATGAAAGGTCGCGGTGTTGGCCGGCGACGGGCCGGACTGCTTGAGCAGCGATAACAACAGAAGCCGCGCGTTTTCAAGGGTGAGCCGCAAGGCGGGGTCGCCCTGCTCGATGGGCACCGCGAAGGCCGCCTTCACGGCTTCGGCAATCGCTTCGTCCAACCGCCCCGATCGCGACAGGCAGCGCGCCCGGCCAGTCAGCGCCAGAACGGCGATATGCGGGTCAGGATCCGTCGTGAACCGGCCGTAAGCCTCCGCCGCCTCCGGGTATTGCCGTCGGGCAAATTCCCATTGCCCGGCGTCGGCCAGCGGGTTGTCCGCGGAGAAATTGTCACCCATCGGGTCACCGGTCCGGGGGTATTGCAGCGACCCGCCCGTGTCCCACACAACCACGCCCGCAAATTTGTCTTCCAGCACGAGTCGCCGAAAGAGCGAATAGGGATTCGGGCCGGGCTTGATTTGTTCGAGACGCGCGACTTCGCGGGCCAGACGCGATGCGGTTCGGGTGGTGGCTTCGGTGAGCTTGTCCTGGTAAAGCACGCGCAACTTTTCCTGGACGGCCAGCCGTTCGTTCGCGATCACGCGGCTCATGAACCAGAGCAGGCTGACCGTGGGCAGCAAGACCGCAATGGCCAGCAGCGCCAGCCACTGCCGTTGATTACGCCTGGTGAGAAACGCGGCCACGGGACGTATCATTGCGCCTCTATTTCCCGCCGGCAAGGTTCTTGATCTCGCTCGCGGAGAGTGCGCAGTTGTAAATGCGCAGGTCCTCAATCAGGCCGTCGAAGCCGCGGTTGGGCTGCTCGGCATTTTCACCGACCAACACCTCGGCATCGCTCTTGGCGATGCCGCCGGTCCAAGGTGATTCGCCATCCGGCTGGCCGTCAACGTAGAGCCGCACGGCGCTACCCTGATAAACCGCGGCCACATGATGCCATTTGTTGAATCCCAAGTCTGCCGAGCCATTGACGAAGGATTTTTCCTCGGACCGGTTGACCGAAAAGTGAAGGTGGCTCTCCTGGTTGAGGGTGGAGAATCGCCAGGCATTGTCACCCTTGGTTACAATCGCCATCCAGTCGGCGGTTACCGAATGAAGGTTGATCCAGCCGGCGATGGTCAGCTCGCCATCCAGGTCGAACGCGGACTTGTCGGCAATTTGCACAAAACTGCCTTTGCCATCCAGCGCCAGGGCGCCGCCATTCCTGCCCGGCATCCATTTGGCGCTGCCGTTCAGCTTGCCATCGTGATGGTGCCCGCTGCTGTCTTTGGCGGTGGGGCCGTCCGTTTCGTCAAATTTCCACCAGCCGATCAGGCCCCCCAATTCCGCATTGCCCAAAGCCTGCGGCGTTTGGTAGGCGCGGTCGTCGCCGTCATGCCAGGAGATCTTGCCGGCGCGTTCCGCATTTCCCTCGTTGTCGTTCACCTGAACCTCCACGCCGATCTTCGCGCCCGCTGACGGTTTCACGCCCAGCGTCGTCCAGGGAAAAGCCGCTGCCAAGCGATAGCCCTTGTCGGTGGTAACCAAGGCGTACTTCACGCCATTGGTGCCGTTGTGAAAATTCTCCTTCATGGCCGGAGCGGTCGCGTCCCAGAGGAAAGCATACGCAAAATCATTTTGCCCGTAAGCGGCCGCCTTGCCGTTGTCGGCGTCCAAATAGATTTCGATGCCGTCATTATTGTACCAGGCAATGCCCGGGTCGTGCCGGAGGATGCCGTCGGTTACGTCCACCAGCACGTAGAGGTTCGCCTCATCCCACAGCGCCTTGTATTCAGCCGCGAGATGGTTGGAGGACTGGTTCCATTGCTTCAGGACTTTATCCAGCTTCCAGGATTGGGCGGCGCTCCAGTGGTCGTCCACTTGGCCGTCCAGCGCCGGGGCCTGCGCCGCCGGCCGGATGGTGACCGGAGTTGCCTCGCGTAATTGTCTGGCGGCCGTTTCCTCCCGGGCTTGCTGGCTAAGGCGCTGGATTTGCATCACCGGTCCAAGAATTTCATTCAAAGGCGGCAGCCCGGTCACCCCGGAATTCAGGCTGAAATCGTTTGGCTGCTCGTCGGTGCGCAATTCGAGGGTGGTGCCATCCGCCGCGCGGGCCAGTTGATCAAGATTGGTCTTCAATTGCGCCGCGACTTCCTGGTCCGGCTCCCCGGCATCCAACTGCGGGCCGAGCAGGCGAATGGCCCCGCCGGCATTGAGCAGCACCAGCTTGCTGGTAGCGGGGGTGAGTTCCTGCACGGCGCGAACCAACGGGCCGGCGGTACAGATGGATTCGTGGTTCTTGAGCGCGGCGGCCGCAGCGTCTACCACCTGGCGGTTCAGTGAAATGAGCGTGGTGCCGGCAACCTGATCCACATAGCAGTAGCGTTCCGGCTGCCCGGCCTTGCTGATCTTGTATTGGCCCGGGGTGGCGCCCGGTTGCGTGCCGGCAATGGTGCCGAGCAACGTCGTGAGAATCTGCCGGGTTTGCTCCGGATCGCGGCTCGTGATGGCCAGCCCAAGCTGGCCCGGCAGAAACACTTTCGTCGCTGAATCGCCCGGGGCGGGCATCGCGAAGAGCGCCAATTGCTCGACATTGGCGAAAATTTCACGCCCCACGTCCAGGCCGGTGTAGTTTTGGATTTTCGCGCGGACTTGGTCGGCTTGCTGGCCAGTGGACTGGCCGAGCGAAAAGCTCGCCACGCCGATGGCCCCGGCCGGCACGGCTGCCAACGCGGCCCGGCCGATGTTCGGCGTGCGAATCAGATCATACGCCAGACAATGGTGGCCGTCCTTAAACTGTAATTCCAGCCGCGTGCCCAGACCATTGGTTTCCACCGAATCCGTCAGCACAAATTCGTCTATGTTGGTGAAATCCATCACGGCATTAGCGGTGAGAATGCCGCCGGGAACCTGGTCGGCGGGAAATAATTTCAGCAACTGCCCGTAAGCTTCGTCCACCTTGGCCCAAATGGTGATCAGGTTTTTCTGGCGCTGGGTTTTGCTCAGTTTGGCAAAGGCTTTGTTGTTGGAGGCGAGCGACGGTTCCGCATGGAGTCCCTTGTATTGTTTCACGCAGCGCGCCAGTTGGTCGCCAGGATGCGCGACGATGATCACAGTGTCGTCATAAGCCACCGCCCCATAATCCTTGATGTTTACGGTCTGCATGCCTTCCAGCGGTTCGCCGGCAGTTCCAGCCATGCCGAGACCCGCCAGAATCAAGCCCCGCAACGCATCACTCTTGCCTGGATAGAGAACCGAAACCATCGGCGGGTTATTCTGCTCAATGCCCGTGATGCCAAAGGCGCAACCGCGGATTTTCTTAAATTCCGCCATCATGCTCGGATTGAGCAGCGCGCCCACAATATCGCCCGGAGTTTTTTGCTGGTCGGTCCCCTGCCCGGATTTGCCGTTCTGACCGGCCAGCGCCGCAAGCGGATTTTCGAAGGGCGTGCCTTTCAGCGTATTGAGAATCGTTTCCACCTGCCGGCCGGGCGTGCCGAATTCCACATACACCAGGGTTTCCGGCGGCATCAGCGAGGCGGGATCGAAATCCGTCAGTTCATTGAGCACCGGCCGGGCCTTCTCGATGATCTCGGTCTGGCTGGGATAATCCGCGACGAGTTTTTCCAGCGCGCCGCGCGCCGCCGCCTCGTCCTTGATTTTCAGGTAACACATGCCTTGGCGATACAACGCTTGGGCGACCTGATTGGGCGGCGCGGAAGTGTTTCGGATGACTTGATCGTAGGCCTTGATGGCCGCGTCAACATTGCCTTCCACCTCTTCGGCGTAAAGGCCCTGTTGAAGCAATTCGCTCGTCGAAGCGGCGAACGCGACGTTGCCTGTGATCGTCATGCCTGCGAACAGCAGGCCCACGGTAAGACTCGTCAGTGTTTTCATAAATGTGGTCAGTTGGGTTTTAGAAGTGGCTAAAGGTGTTGATTCCCCGGCGATGCAAGTTTGGCGGGGGAATTATTGCGCGGGCATGGGCGCCCCGCTTCCCACTCGGACAATTCAGCGGCCCGCAACCGGCGCAGCAGCGCGCGATTGGCCGGGGTTACCGGCAGCCGGAGCGAAGGTGCCGTGTGGACATACATTACCAAACTATCCGAGGCCGCAGTTGCGGCAATCTCAAATTTGTCATTCATAAAATGATTCCTTTCGCGAAACGAGCAGGCCAAAGTGTTCATCATCGGCCTTCAGAATAGAGAATCATTGTTACCGTTGTGCTACCAACTCGTCCTTTTTGTGACAAATTAATCACCCCTCCTTTAACCGAGCTTGGGCGGAAAACACTCCCGATCGCGCGGGGACTGGAATCAGGCGGAGACCGAATCGCCGCCTTAAAGTGGCCGGATTGCCCAGCCTCACCAGGGAGCAAAGCACGTGGAAACAAAACGCTGGCCGCCAAACGAGAATCGCGGCGCGCGGGTGGCTGAGACCTCCTACTCTGGACCGGCTGCGTGGGGCCTTGAGGTTTCTTGAACGCCCGCCCTGACCTTCGTCCTACGCGATCAGGCGAGAGCCGCTCCGGTTCAAATCCGGATTCATTTCGATTGGTAATCGGTTAAGAGCACGCCAAACCGGCGGTTGGGCGGGCTGGCTTTGACTTCAATAAACTGTTGGCCGTGCCAAACAAGCAGGTCCAATTCCCCGGTTGCCATCGAGTCGCGGACAAAACTAAACTGGGCCAGGTTGTGCGTCCGCACACCGGCCAGAGCCACCACCACATCCCCGGTGGCGAGCCCCGCCTCACGGAGCGCGCTGTTGCTGTCGGCAAAGACGACGCCATCAACCGGCGGCGTCTGAAAGTCCTTCAGGGTCACTTTCTCCAACCCGTGTGGGAAAAAGCGCTTGATCCGGGTTTGGACCGCCTCGTCGAAGCGCGTGCTGCCGGTCAGGGCCTTGAAACGCTGACAAAAGGCCATGAGTGACCCGGGCTGGTTATAGCGTTCTTCGATCTTGGCATACCATTCAAACGCGTCGTCATAATTGGAAGTGGCTTCAAAGAAGCTCGCCTTGGCCGAGAGGCCGGCAAAGGAATACACTTCGCCCGCGCCATCGGCGATTTCCCGGGCTTTTTCGATATTCCCATGCTTCAGGTAGTACCGCACGCGCCATTCGGCGTGGCTGGACGCCCGCACGGCGTCTCCGTCGGCCTCGCACGCCTTATCCGTATAGAATGCCGCCTGCTCCTCCTGATTATGGGCGAGCGCGTAGTTGCCCAGGTCATAATTGTAAGCGGGGTTGAGCGCGGCGGCCTGCTGCATATATTTCTCGTATTGCTCCGGTTGGTCATAGGCCGCAGCCGCCACCGTGCGCAGCGCGGTGATCGAGTAGGGGAGAATGTCATGATACATTTCCAAGGCTTGGGCCAGGGTGGGGTGCCGGTTGTATTTCTTGCCAAGGAGGTAGTCGGTGATCCGCGTGTCGCAAGGAGCGAGTTCGTGGAGGTGCTCGAATTTGGCCATGGCGTCCGCGCGGTCGATGAGACTGGGGTGGTTCAAACGCGGATGCAGGTCATACACGGTGCCCGGTGGCGGGTTAAGGTCATGCCACTCGTTGATGTGCGGGTTCGGGTTGGGATTGTAGAGCGGAGCGAAGGGCACCTTGTAACACAAATAATTCCAACATTGCGCCGGCACCAACTGAGGCGTGGCCACCGTGACCGCAAATCCATCATCCACTGATTTGTGGTACGAAGCAACGTCCGAGCAGGTAAAACGACGCACAAAAGGATAAAGGCGCAGGCCTCCGAATTCCTTTTCACAGCCCGCCGCAAATTGCTTGGCATCGTCCGGAACGCCCCATTTCGCGTTTAAAAACAGGTAGTTTTGTTGTATGGCATGGCAAAGTTGCCGTTGCAAGAACATGGCCCATTGGCCCCACCCAATGACACGCACGTGAGTCTCCGCACGGGCGTCCGTGGTGAAACACCGCTCCGGCAGCACATTGAGGGCGTCCACCAACGCGGCGGGTGCCAACTCGTGCCCCCGTGAAAGTTGATAGAGACTCTTAATCTCCCCCAGCTCCAACGGAACCGACACTTGCAGCAAGGCATGCCCGATCTCCACCGAATACGGTTCCTCGTTCATGGCCCGTACAAAATCTATTGTCCTTTTTTGCGCCTCATCCAGCTTGCTCCAAGCCGCCACCACATCCACATAATCAGCCGAGGCAGCGAACCATGCCACCGACTCCATGGGCGAACGATTGGCAACGTCGGCGAGAATGCGGAAATCCCCGGTATTCCGGGTTTGCAGGGCGCGAATCATCGCGGCAACATCCGCATCCTTGGCGTCCAGTGATTTCAATTTGGCCAGCGCCGGTGCGCCGTCATTGACCAAAGTCAGCATCATCGCCTCCGCCAGCCCGCCGCAGGGGCCCTCGGGTTTTTCGCGCCGCAGCAGTTCCGCCATGGCCAGATGAGCCGTGATCCGCGAGAGCGGCGATCGAAGCTCCCAGAAATTCCCCGAGTGCTCGCGCCAGGAAAATGCCCCCAGCAAAAGGGCCGCCTGCTCATGCAGGATCGGATTGGTGAAGTCCTTTTCCAGCGCGGCCGAGAGATTCTCATTCGCCTGCTCGATCACTTCGGGGTTTTGCTCAAGCAACTCTGAAATCAGCCGCGCATCCCCTTCCCCGCCATCCGCGGGCGTGCCGAGGCCCACCGACTTTCCCAGCGTCGCCGCGACCTCGCGATACACTGACGGCGACCAGATGCAGTCGTCGACTTTCAACTCCATCCGCAGTTCAGCGTGCTGACGATCGAGCTGAATCTTAAGGCCATAAACCGGCGAATCGATTGGTGAATCCCGGTGCCGGGAGGCCACGACCCTGAATTCCTTTGGATCGGGCAATCGATGATTGGCGGCATAATAAATTTGTTCCGCCAAATCTGAAACCACCGCCTCGACGATGAACTGCGATTCTGATTGAAACGGGGTCTTAAAATATCCGTGGGCGGGCGCCTGGGCAGGATCAAGCGCCGTCGATTCAGCGCCGGGTGATTTTGGTTTGCAACCCGCGGCTCCCAAGACCAAGACAACGATGCCGACCAGAGCGAAGTATTTCATAAGACGTCTTTGATTAATCCCGGCCCCGCCCGCAGCCACAATGTTTTGATGCCAACAATCTCACGGGCTAATGATAAAGAGATTATCAATAATACTTCATTTAGTCAATCAGATTTATTTGCAATAGTAATGTTTGTGCGTTGTTTCCGTGCAGTTTACAACCCAAGGTGAGTCAACATTCTGACTTACCAAATGGCCGGTATCACAGCCGCCACATTACCGGAAAACCCTACTCATGATTTATTCATGGACACGCCCAATCCATTGGCCTAACGTCAATTCCGCCATGCCGTTCCCCCTGGCTCATCCCGCCGCTGTGCTGCCATTACGACGTTTTTGCCCGCGTTGGCTGGATTTTCCGGCTTTGGTCATCGGCAGCGTGGTTCCGGACGCCGGGTACCTGATTAGCCCCGGCCATCTGGCCCCTTTCACGCATCGACTTATTGCCGGCACTTTCGTCTTCTGTTTGCCGGTTGGTTTCCTGCTCTGGCTGGCCTTCGACTGGCTGCGAAATCCCATCATCGCCCGGCTGCCCTTGTCCTATCGGGTCACCTTTCCACCCCGGCGCCCGCCGGGGCCGTGGCAGCCCTTCCGCGGGGCGTTTTCCTTGCTTCTGGGCACGCTTACCCATTGGCTGCTGGACTCATCAACGCACTGGAACGGCTGCTTTGTTCGGCACTCCGCAGCGCTCCAACGGCCTTTGGTACGGATCGGCCATGGCTACCTGCCGGCTTTCGATGCCCTCTATTACCTCTGCACCTTCCTGGGAACCCTGTTCCTGACCGCCGCCTACCTAAACTGGTTGAGCCGGGCCTCCCAATCTCCCCTGCTTCGAAGTACTGGGGTGAGTTTGGGGAGCGCAATTCTGGCTGGCGCCGCCACCACCGTGGTGGCTTGGAATTGCCGGACCGGTCCGGCGCTTCACTCCGCCCTGATCCTCGTTTTCATTCTCTTGGGCTATGCCGCCATCACCGCGATCTGCCTGCGCCAATCCTCCCGCCCCCCTGAATCCAACGGTGAAGCCAGCCCCTTGGAGCCGTAGACCTTTCTCTGTTTCCCCAACTTGGGCCGGTTTTATGAGAGGGCTGCCACGGCCAACACCGCCCCTTGGCAAACCCGCGCAGAGCCGGCATCTGATTGCCATTGAAAAGCGAGCAGCACCATTGAATACTGGAGTCGGATCTTGGATCCACGAAATGTCGACCCAACCGCAACGGACTCCGGTGGCCAACGTCGGGTTCGCCACCACCCAATGGAGCGTCATCTTGCACGCGGCCGACGACGTCTCCGGGGCCTCTCCCGGAGCTTTGGAGGCGCTTTGCTCCATCTACTGGCCGCCCCTCTACGCGTACGCCCGCCGCGACGGACTATCCCCCCAGGATGCCCAAGACGCCATCCAGGATTTTCTCCACCACCTTCTGCACGGCAACGGCCTGGCCTCCGTCTCGCCAGACAAAGGACGGTTCCGCACTTTCCTGTTGGTGGCTTTGAAAAATTTTCTCATCAGCCGCGCCCGCAAGGAACAGGCGATCAAACGGGGCGGTGCGGCCGACCGCCTCTGTTTGGACACCAACAACGCGGAAGCGTTGTGTGAATCCGAGCTGGCCGACCAAATGAGCCCGGACAAGGCGTTTGATCGCCGCTGGGCGCACACCATCATGACGCTGGCGCTGGACCGGTTGCGCGACGAACACAAGTCCATTCAGCAAGCCCGGGTGTTTGCCGCCCTGCAACCCGTGCTTTCCGAAGGCGGCCGGGTGGAAAACCAGGCAGCCCTCGCCACGGAACTGGGCGTTACGCCGGGCGCGCTGGCCACCGCCGCCACGCGCCTGCGCCAACGCTATCGTGAGTTTATCGAAGCGGAAGTGCGCCGCACCGTGGACAAACCGGCTGACGTGCAAGAGGAATTGCGGGCGTTGCGCACGGCCTGGACCTAGGGGGCGGGTGCCCGCCACTTTCCCGCCGGTTCGCCGCAGAAGCCGGCCCGAGAAATTCAGCATAACCAATGGACAAGCCAGCCTCCACCGCCACCTGCGCCCGGTGCGGAACACCGCTCGACCGCCGCAGCCTGAACGGGCTCTGCCCGCGATGCCTCGCGTTGGACTTTTTCGCGCCGGCAGCCGCCGACTCGGCGCCGGAGGCAACCGCCCCGCCCGGGGAACCGGGACGGCGCGTGGGCGATTATGAACTGCTCGAGGAAATCGCGCGCGGCGGGATGGGCGTGGTTTATCGTGCACGCCAGATTAGTTTGAACCGCGAGGTGGCGGTCAAGATGCTCCTGCACGGCGTCCTCGCCGGCGATCCCGCCATCGCCCGATTCAAGGCCGAGGCGGCCATCGTCGCCCATTTGCGGCATCCCAACATCGTGGCCATCCACGAAATTGGCGAACACCAGGGGCAGCATTATTTCTCCATGGATTTTGTCGTCGGCAGCACGCTGGCCGCCAAAGTCCGCGACGGTCCCCTGCCCGCCCGGCAGGCCGCGGCTTATCTTCAGCGCGTGGCCGAAGCCGTCCAGTACGCCCACGAGCACGGCGTTCTGCACCGCGACCTCAAGCCGTCCAATATTCTAGTGGATGAACACGACCAGCCACGCGTCACCGACTTCGGCGTGGCCAAACGGGCCGACGCCGCGGCGGAATTGACCCTGACCGGCCAGGTGCTGGGCACGCCGGCCTACCTGCCGCCCGAACAGGCGGACACAAAAAAGTTCGGCCCGGTGGAGGCCCGCAGCGACGTCTATGCCCTTGGTGCCATTCTGTATCATTTGCTCACCGGCCGAGCCCCCTTCACCGGCGATAGCCTGACCGAAACCCTGCACCAAGTGACGGACAGCGAGCCGATTGCGCCGCGGCTCTTGAACCCCAAGCTGCCCCGCGACTTGGAAACGATCTGCCTGAATTGTCTCGCCAAGGAACCGCATGCCCGCTACGCCAGCGCCCAAGCGCTGGCGGATGATTTGGCGCGCTTTTTGCGCGGCGAAGTCATTGTCGCGCGGCCCGCCGGTCCGCTGGAAAGAATCTGGCGGTGGTGCCGGCGCAAGCCCGCCCTCGCGTCCACCCTCGGCGCCTGCGTGGTCATCCTCGCGGCGGGCGTCACCGGCGTGCTCTGGCAGCTCACCCAAACCGAGGCCGCGCGCCGCGAAGCGGTACAAAAAGCCGAGGCCGAACAGGTGCAACGCAAGCTGGCACAAGAGAGCGAGCTGGTCATGCGCCAGAATCTCTACGCCGCCGACATGATGGCGGCCCAGCGCGCCCTCGACCGCAACGATCTGGGCACTGCCCACCTGCTGCTCAACGGCCACCGGCCCCGGCTCGGCCAGGAGGATTTGCGCGGCTTTGAATGGCGCTATCTCTGGAAGCTCGCCCAAGGCGACCAGTGCGTGGTGCTCACCAACGCCACCGGGCCGGTCGGCTCACTGGCGTTTTCCCCCGACGGCCGCTGGCTCGCCCTGGCCGGCCCGGAAGTGATCGTGTGTGACGCCGCCACGCGGCAAGAGCGCGCCCGCGTCAAGGTGGTCTCCCAATCGATCGCCTTCGCCCGGGATTCTTCGGCGCTGCTGATCACGGATTGGGAAACCTGGGCGGTGCGCCGTTGGGACTGGGAAAAGGGCTCACCGCCGGCGGAATTCATCCCCCCGGCCGAATTCTGGCCGCATCTGGCCGTCTCGCCCAGCGGCGATACCGTGGCCGTGGGGCGCGGCAACGACATTATTACCAGCTCCGAAGGACTGACCACGCTCTACAATTCAGCGACCGGTCAAAAGCGACTGACGCTGCCGGAATCCGGCGGGCTGGCCGCGTTTTCGCCAGATGGCCAGCGGTTGGCCACGGGACCTTGGAAACACGAAATCAAATTATGGAATCCGGTTTCCGGCGAACTCGTGGGGGCGCTGACCAACGCCGGCGGCATCTACGCGCTAGCCTTCTCACCCGACAGCCAAACCCTGGCGGTCTGCATGGATACCGGCGACAACACATGGCTCTACGACCTGGCCACCGGGGCGCAACGCAAGGCGACCCCCGGCATTCCCTGCTGCACCCTGAGCGCCGCCTGGTCGCCTGATGGCCAACTGCTGGCTACGGCCGACTCCAATGAATCCGTCCGGTTGTGGGACCCGCAATCCAGCCGGCAAATCGCCTGTTTGCTGGGGCACAGTTTTGCGGTGGACACGGTCGCCTGGTCGCCGGACGGCAAAGTCCTGGCCAGCGCCGGCAATGACGCCACGGTGCGGCTTTGGGACGTGGCCGCCGCCAAGACGGTCAACACCCCCATGCCCGGCCAGGTGCAGCCCGGTTTCTTTTCGGCCGACGGCCGCTTCGTAGCCTTGCAAGATCTCGACCACGCCCTCAGCGTGCGCGAACTACCTTCCCAGCGCCTGGTCGCTGGCCCCCGGCAACTTGGCCAATTCGTCGGCTTTTCCAAGGACGACACCGTCCTGCTGACCCTCCGGCGCGCGACCAACAATCAATCCGCCGAACTCCTATCCTGGCGAATGCCGGAGTTGCTCGAGACCAACCGAATCCTCCTGGGGCCAACCGGCCCGCTGGATTCGCCTTACGACCTTTCGCCCGATGGCAACCTGTTGGCCACGCCCGGCGCCGACGGCGAGCTTCAGGTTTGGGATTTGGCCCAAAACGGCAAGCTGGCCGCGCGCCTAACGATGCCAAACGTGGGCGGCGCCTGTGCGGTACGGTTCACCCCCGACGGACGCCGGTTGGTGGCGACCTTTTTCCAGGCCAAGGCCGGTTATCTGTGGGATCTGGAGTCGGAACGCCCGGCGCGGGAGTTTCCCGGCATGCAATGGGGGCAGCTCCAATTTTCCCACGATGGGAAGCTGCTATTTGGCAACGGGTCGAGTTCGCTCACGTTTTGGGACGTGGCCACGGGCCAGATCATCGGCACCAGCATTGGGCGCTGGGGTGGCGTCAACTGTCTGGACCTGTCGCCCGATGGCAAGACGCTGACTTTCTACACGCGCATGGGTGCGCGGTTCTGGAACGTGGTCACCCGTCGCGAATGCGGTCTGGTTGCCCTGGCGCAGCCACCGGTCGTGGCCACCGCGTTTGGCCCCGATGGCAACACCTTGTTCATTACGCAGCAGGGTCCGCAAGGGTATTTCACCACCCTGAGGACGGTGCCGAGCTTTGCGGAAACCGATCCGGCGCCAGCGCCGTAGGGCGCGCTCCGAGAGACGCCACGGGCGGCGGCGGTTGTAGCGCGGGCATTCTTGCCTGCGGGTTCACGGGACTTTCGAGTCCCGTGTGTCTTGGCTGGCAGGCTCGGACCTGGAACTGGCGACTGGAAAGTCGCCTTTACCCGCCGACAAGAATGTCGGCGCTACGCGGGCGTGCCGGGCGTCGGCAGGGCGGCGAACCGGAGCGATCCACCTCGACCACCAAGACTCGTCTGACAGCGCCGCCCTTGGGTTTAATGTTGGAGCGCGGACACAGGCAGGGAAGGCTGCGCTCCGCCGGAGTCATCCGAATTGTCCTGCGCCTCGCTGATGATCTGTTGGATCTGGTCCTTGGTGATCGGGGTGGTTTGCAGCCATTGGTTGGCGGCGGCGGGGTCCGCGGCGAGCCAGGATTCAGCGACACTCTTGATGGCATCATACCGCTGGTCGGGATCAGTGATGGCCGTGGCAAAAGTGGCGGCCAGCGACGGGAAATCTTCCTGCGCGGCCTCGATAAACGTCTGCCGGGCGCTTTCCTTGGCCGCGTCTTCCGGCAGGGAGTTCAACCAGTCTGCGGCGCTGATGGGATCGCTGTTGGCCCACGATTGAACCATGGTCTGCAGGGCCTGGGTGCGGGCATCGCCGGCGAAGTTGGCCGCCCATTGCGACGCTGCCTCCGGGTCCGACCCGGCCCATTGCTCAATCACCGCCACGGCCGCTTGAGACTGGACCTCGCCCTCGGGAATATTTGTCACATAGTCAGCCGCAGCCACCGGATCATTCGCCGCCATCCCCTTGACCAGCCCCTCCAGGTATGAATCCTTGGCGTCTCCGTCCGGCAAGGCGGCGATCTTGGCCTCGGCGGCGGACAGGTCGCTGCTCGCCCAACTAGTGGCAATACTTTCAAAAAATCCGTTCTGCTGATCCCCCGGTTGCAAGGTCTGAACGAACTGCAGCGCCGACTGGGGATCCTGATCAACATATTGACCCATCGCCGAGTTCATGGCCTCCGCTTTGGCTTTGCCCTCAGGCAAGGTTTGCAACCAGTTCAAGGCGCCGGAGGGATCAGCATTGGCCCAGCCATTGACGAGCTGGCTAATGGCTTGATTGCGGGTGGGGCCGGGACTGAGACTCGCCACCCACTGGCTACCCGCGACCGGGTCCTCCTCCGCGAGGGTATCCATCAGGCTCCCGACGGCCGTCTGGCGGCAAGGTCCTTCGGGGAGCGACAACGTGAAATTCATCGCCGCGTGAACATCCTCTTGCGCCAGTGTCGCGACAATCGGACCGACCGAGCCGGCGCGCAAACCAGCCGGCAAACTGTCCAACATTTGCATGGCCGCCTGCGGGTTTCGAGTCGCCAACTGATTGACCAAGGTCTGCACCATATCGTCCCGTGGCCCACCGACCGGCATGGCCTGAACATACTTCATCGCGGCCTCCGCATCCTCCTCCACCCAGGCGGAGATGGCTGAGTTCATCAAGCCGGTATCATTCCGGCTGGACGACAGGGTGGCGGCATAATCCAAGACCGCCCTGGGGTCGCGCTGGACCCACCGCGAAGCGAGGCTGTTCAGCGCCTGATTCTTGGTGGTGCCATCCGGCAGGGCTTTCACATAGGCCAGCGCCCCGGTGAAATCGTTGTCCGCCCAGATGGTAATGATGCTTCCATTCAGGATTTTCTTTTCGTAGGCATTCGTCAGCGAGCCCGACCAATGCAGGGCGGCTTGGGGATCGGTGTCCGCCCAACTGCGAATAATGGCTTCGTCGGCCTCCATCCGCTGTCGCCGGGAGCTGATGCCCGCCGCTTTGGCCATCGCCGCCGCCGGATCTTTCGCGGCCCAGGCCTGAAAGATCACCCCAGCCAAATAGCCATTGCGCCGCGTGGCCGAATCCAGCCGTAAATACAGATCATACGCGGCCGCCGGATCTCTTTGGGCCACGGCGCCGATCACCTCTTGCAGAGTCTGATCACGCAACGATCCAGGCGGTAGCGCCTGCGACCAAGCCGCGGCGGCGGCCGCATCCCTCGTCGCCCAGGCACGCACGACCGTGCTGGTGGCAGCTTCCCGCTCCGACTGGTCGGCGAGTTTCCGGGCGTAAGTCATCGCCGCTTTGGGATCGGCCTCGGCCCAGCGGCCCAGCAGACTGGCGCGAACGGCCTGACGCATCACCGGGGGAAGATTCTTGTCGGCAAAGGCCAGCACCGCGGCACTATCCGCGATGCTCACGGATAAAAGCAGCCGGGGTAATTTCTGAGTTTGATCAGCGTAAATATCCTCAATGCCGTCCGCCTTGAGGGCGAGCAACCCAGCCTCCACATCCGCCAAGGAGATTTTGTCCGCCCCCGGGCCGGCATCCTTATCCGCCGAAGCCGCCGGTGGCAAGGGAACCGGCGGCACGTCGGAACGATTGGTGTCGCTCACGGCAGCCACGGTAACGGGGATGGCGGCGGACTTTGGAGCGCGGTAACCACCCGCCCAATACCCCAGCGCTCCGGTGCCAACAACAATGATTACCCACAGAAGAAATCCTCTTCTCATATACGTCGTGCGTTATTTTTCTTTTGAGCCCGAGCCAATGGCGGCGTCCCGGTCAGCCCGACACTCTGTTCCCGTCCCGCAAAAAAAACAAGCTGATTTGGGATCTCCCGCGTTGATCCTTTGATCGGGTAAATTCTTCAAGGTGCCTTTCGGCGGTCGCGGAGCGACTTCGGATATTAGCCCGGCACAGCGTGCCGGGTACTGGTGGCAAAAATGAAAACGTCCTGAAGGGACAGGGGAAATCCCGGCGTCCCTTCAGGACGCATGAATTCGTTGGGCGCGAGACCAGACACTGGCGTGTCTGGCTAAGCTCCAATGTCGCTCCGCGACACCTCCCTCTACCCATGACAAACGTTGATCCTGATTTGGGATCTCCGGCAAACTCCACAGCGTGCTGGCAACCCTGGAGTTGGCACCTCAAAATTGCCGCCGTGCGCTCACGGCGCGGTCAGACCTTGCCGGATGGCGTATTTGATCAATGCCGCCACGCTATGCACCCCCATTTTGCTCATCAGCCGCTTCCGGTAATAATCCACCGTCTTCACGCTGCAACCGATCCGGCCGGCAATCTCCTTGGTGTTGCTGCCATCGGCCATCAATCGGAGAATGGTGGTTTCCCGCTCGGAGAGGTCGGCAAGATCGTTGGCCCGCCCGCTCACCAGGATCGCCTGGTAGCTTTCAATGAGCATGGCTATGACTTCCTGGGACAAGTGCACTTCCCCCTGCATAGCGCGCCGGACGGCAGTGTGGAGTTCGCCCGGGGCCTCCCCCTTGAGCACGTAGTTGCGGATCCCCGCCGCCAGCGCCAGATCCAAATATTTCCGTCCGACCAACGCGGTATAAATTACGATGCGGGTCTTCGGACAGCGCTGAACGATTTCACAAGAGAAAGTGATTCCGTCACCATCCGGAAGATCAATGTCCATAATGACGACGTCCGGGCACAACTCGCTCGCCAACTGCAACGCCGCCGCACCGTCCCCCGCCTCACCCACAACCGCCAGGCCCGGATCTTGCTCCAACGACAGACGCATACCGTCCCGCATGAACGGGTGATCATCCACCAGCAGAATGCGAATGACAGTCTGTTTCGAACTTGAATATTCTTGCATGAACAATGAAGCAAGTTGCACCCAGCACCAGGTCAGCCGGTGCCAATTCTCAACCGCACTTGCTATCCACACTGGAAGCTTCTGACCATTCCGGCAGAGCAAGTTTAACATAAAGGTTCGTGCCCGGCCGCGCAACTGTTTTGCCTGCGCCTGCGCACCGGGCACGTCCCTTCCATTACGATGCCAATCGGTCAAAAGTCCTTAAAGTCGGCGTCGAGCGGAATCTCCGATCGGTTGCGTGGCGCGGCGGCGGCCAAGCCTTCGCTTGGCAAACGGCTCTTGCCATTGGCTGCCGCGGCGGCCACCGGCGGTTGCCCGGACGCGTGGACCTTGGCCCGGGGCGCCGGTGCCTTTGGCACCATCGAAGGGTGAGACGCTGCTGATTCACGCCAGGCCGTCGAGTTGCGACCCGTAGTTTGCTGGCTGCCGCCCACCAACCGAACCAATTCGCCCACGGCCTGCCGCATCACGGCCGCCTGCGCGTTCAGCTCCTCCGCGGCGGCCGCCGATTCCTCGGCACTCGCGGCGTTCGCTTGCGTCACCTTGTCCATCTGCCCCACCGCGGTATTGATCTGGGTGATGCCTTGGGTTTGCTCGCGCGAGGCATTAGCCACTTCCGAGGCCAACTCGTCCACTTCACGCACCTTGGCCACAATCTCGTTCAGCGCCCGGGAGACTTTGCCGCTGAGTTCCACCCCATGGGAGGTATTGCCGATGGCGCCCTCAATCTTGGCGGCCGTTTCCTTCGCCGCCTGCGCGCTGCGTTGCGCCAGGTTTCGCACTTCATCCGCCACCACGGCGAAACCCATGCCGGCATCCCCGGCCCGCGCCGCCTCCACAGCCGCATTCAAGGCCAGGATATTGGTTTGAAATGCGATTTCGTCGATGGTTTTGATGATCTTGGCAATGTCATCGCTGGAGGTTTTGATGGATTGCATGGCCTGGCTCATACTTTGCATATCCGCCGCCCCCTTGTCGGCCGCTTGGCGGGCCTGCTTGGCCAAATCGTTGACCTTCTCCGAATGGTCGGCATTGCGCTTCGTCATGCTGGCCATTTCTTCCAGTGAAGAACTGGTTTCCTCCAGCGACGAAGCCTGCTCGCCCGCTCCTTGCGCCAGCATCTGGCTGGCGGAGGATACCTGGGCCGCCGCTGAGGCCGTTTGATTGGAACTGTCGTTCAGCGTGGTGCTGACGGACTGCAACACCAGCGACGTGCCTCGAATTATCACGAAGGCCACCATCACCCCCATGGCCGCCGCCGCCAGCAACCCGACCGTGATGCCCACCTGGGAACTTTGGACCGCCACCTGAATGTTTTTGGAGGTGTCGTCAGCTTCATTACGGATAAAACTCAACAGTTCGGCCAAGGCGGCCAAATACTGTTTGCTCAAAGGGTCCATTTCGGTGCGCGCCAGGCCATAGGCCGCCGCGTTGTTCGTGCCCTGCCGGCTGCTGGCCAAAACCTGATCCCGAATCCGCGCATATTCCGCGCGTGCCGCTTTGGTTTTCTCAAGCAACTCATGCCCTTTATCCACCGTCAAGATCGTTGCCAACTGCTCATACGTCGCCGTATTATCCTTGCTGTTCGCGGCCATCTCCTCCTCCAACCGCGCCATGTCCGCCTTGTCAGAACTGCCAATGTGTATATAGATCATGCGGTCAAAATCGGTTGCGTTGCGTTGCGCCCGGGTCACCAGTTCCATCGCGGGAATTGACAGCTTCGCAATGCGATCCGAATGACTGCGGATGGCGGCGATGCGTGCGTAGGCATAAAGGCCCAGCGCCAGCACCACGACAATAATCAAGGCAAAGCCAAAAATGATCCGTTTTCCAATCGTCCAATTTTTCATAGTTCTTGTTTAATAATTCAGAGGTTAAATTCATTTCACCGTGGCCAACGCCGGGCCGCCGGGCCGCCGGATTTCCACCGCGTCGCTGCGCACAATGTTGTCGATATCCAAGAGGGTTTTGACCTGGCCTTTGACCTTGGCAATGCCAATGATGTAGTTCGTGGTAGTCTGTCCGCCAAAGCTCGGCGGTTGCTCGATCTCCTCAGTGGAAAGAGTGATCACTTCCTCCACTCCGTCCACCAGCAACCCAATGGGCGCTGTTTTCTGCTCCGTCAACTTCACGTGTACCACCATGATGCAGGTCTGTTCGCTGTCCTCGATGGGGGGCAGGCCAAACCGCCGCCGCAGGTCCATCACCGGAATGATCTTGCCGCGCAAGTTGATCACGCCCCGGATGTGTGCCGGCATCTGCGGCATGGACGTCACGATGGTGTGCCGGATGATTTCCCGCACCTGCAGCACGTCAATGCCGTAAGCTTCGGTTTGGAGTTTGAAGGTGAGATATTTTCCAGCCAGTACACGGCTGGCCTTGGTCGAGGTAGGTGTTATTCCAGACATATAAGTTTCCCGCGCGCGCCGTCGCCCTTTCTCCCGGCCGAGGTTATTCCCGGCTGGGACGGACGAAGGCGTTCGATAACAGCATCATCGGATTCCCCGGGGATTCATTGATTAGGCAAAACCCAAACCCAGTTTGGGAAAAACCCAAGCCTTTTGCCTCAACCGGGAGTGGCTCGCGTCCGGGCCGGCCGAGAGCCCCTTGACTGATCTACCTGACAGGAGTAAAAACAGGTATATGCTCAGCGCACGCAGCGGCAAGGCAATCTACCGGCTTGCCTTGATGATGCTGTTGCTTCCGTGGCCGTACTTCGGATGCGGGTCGCGTCTGGAGTCGGCGCACGCCAATTTGCCCACCAATACGGTCGAAGGTGAAAAAACGGTGAGCAATCCTTTGCACCCCCGAATTCCGGCGGTGGCCGGCCTGTTTTACCCGGCCGCCCCGGCGACGCTGTCCCGGACCATCGACGAGTTGCTGGTCCGGGTCCCGGTCGGTCAGTGGCCCCGGCTGCGGGGACTCATCTGTCCGCACGCCGGCTACGAGTTTTCCGGCTTCACCGCCGCCCATGGTTACCGGATCGTCATGGGCCGGGACTTTCACACCGTCATCGTGCTCGGGCCCAGCCACTATGCCTGGTTCCAAGGAGCGTCCGTGCCGGATGCCGACGCCTACCAAACGCCGCTCGGCTTGGTGCCCATTTCCGAAAAGACGCGCCAACTGGTCGGCCAAGGGCCATTTGTGCTGGAAACGCGCTGCCAGGTGGAACGGCCCCAATGGTGGCGGCAGGGTCCCCGACCCGCACCCGCCATGGGCGAAGACACGCCAGAAACCTGGGAGCATTCCGTGGAAGTCCAGGTCCCCTTCCTCCAAAAGACCCTCACCGATTTCAAGCTCGTGCCCGTAATCCTCGGCCAGGTCGATCCCGAGCAGGTCGCCCAAGTCCTGGCCGGGCAGTTGGATGACACCACGCTCATCATCGCCAGTTCAGACCTGAGCCATTATTACCCTTACGCAGCGGCCACCAATCTGGACCAGCATTGCATCCAAGCCATTTTAAACCTGGATCTGGACGCCATGAAAACCCAGGAAGCCTGTGGTAAATTACCGATCATGACCTTGATGTCCCTCGCCCGCCGCTACGGCTGGACACCGCAATTGCTGGACGCACGCAACAGCGGCGATGTCACCGGTGAGAAAGAGCGGGTGGTGGGCTACGCCGCCATTGGTTTCTTTGAACCGGCACGGGAAGCCTACACGGCCTCGGACCGGAAATTTCTGCTCGAGCTCGCGCGGCAATCCCTGGCGCAAACCGCAACCAACGGACCCTTGCCGGCGATCAACCATCGCAGCCTGCCCCCCGAGCTGGCCGCCACCAAAGGCTGTTTTGTGACCTTGACCGAGAGAGGCCAATTGCGCGGTTGCATCGGCAACATTTTTCCGCAGGAGCCGCTCTACCAAGCGGTCGAGGACAATGCCCAAGCGGCCGCGCGGCGCGACCCGCGCTTTCAGCCGGTGCAGGCCGGGGAAACCGACCAGATCAAGATTGAAATCAGCGTGCTCACCGAGCCCAAGCCCCTGTTCTTCAAATCGCCGGAAGATCTGTTGGCCAAGCTGCAACCCCATGAGGATGGCGTGGTGCTCAAGATCGGCTCACGCAGTGCCACCTACCTGCCTCAGGTCTGGGACCAGATTTCCGACAAAACGGAATTTTTGGATCAGCTTTCCGAGAAGGCCGGTTGCGAACCATCCGCTTGGCGCGGTCGGAACACGTCCGTCTTCATTTACCACGTGGAAGCTTTCAAAGAACCCGAATGAACCGTTTATCGGGCTGCGAGCGCCGGCTGGTTTGGCTGTCGGTCGTGGCGCTGGGGGTCTCAGCCATCGTCACGCAACTGGCGCTCACGCGCGAACTGCTCACGGTGTTCAGCGGCAATGAACTGGTTCTGGGCGTCGTTCTGGGCACGTGGCTGCTCCTCATGGGAATCGGGGCCTGGCTGGGCAAAGCGGCCGCCAGGACGCGCCACCCGCTGGCCAGCCTGATCGTCCTGCAAGTCTCGCTGGCGCTGCTGCCGCTGGTTCAGGTCTTTTTGCTCCGCGCCCTGCGCAATGTGGTTTTCATTCGTGGCGCGGCCGTCGATGTCACCGATACCGCGTCGGCCGTTTTTGTTTTGCTGCTGCCCTATTGCTTATTGGCCGGCGCGGCGCTAACCGTGGCTTGCGCGATTTTGGCCCGCGGGGACGGCGCCGCTGGGGCCGGCCGCGTGTATGTGGCTGATTCCATAGGCAGCGTATTGGGCGGCGCGCTGTTCTGTTTCGTGCTGATACGCTGGTTCGATCATGCCGGCAGCCTGGTTTTTCCGGCGGTGCTCAACCTGTTGGCCGCCGCGGCCTTGGGGTATGGCGCCGGGTATCGGCGCCCGGCGCTCATCGCCGGGCTACTCGCCACCGCAGTGACCCTGCTGGCCACGACCACCAACCTGGACGCCATCTCCACCCGGTTGCAATTCCCCGGCCAACACGTCGTCGCCCGGGCGAACTCACCGTACGGCAAACTCCTGGTCACCGAATCCGACGGCCAGCTCGATTTCATCGAGAACGGCATTCCGCTGATCTCCACGCGGGACGATCAGCACGTCGAAGAGGTGGTGCATTATCCGATGGCGCAGCGGCCGGAGGCGCGCACGGTGCTGCTGGTTGCCGGGGGGCTTTCCGGCACGGCGAACGAGTTTTGCAAATACCCGGTCCGCCGCGTGGATTATGTGGAACCCGACCCCGCCCTGCTCGCCCTGGGCCGGCGTTTCCTGCCGCAGAATCTCACCAACAGCCGCCTGCGCATCATCAACACCGACGCCCGCCAATTCGTCCGGCACACGAATGAAAAATACGACGTCATCGTCATTGATCTTCCCGCCCCGGGCACCACCCAACTCAACCGGTTCTTCACCGAAGAATTCTTCGCGGAAGCCAAACGGGCGCTGGCACCGCGCGGAGTGCTCTCCTTCGGCCTTGGCCATTACGAGAATTACGTAAGCCCGGAACTCGGCCGGCTGCTGGCCTCGGCCGCCCGGTCCTTGCGACCCTCCTTCAAAAACGTCCTGGCCCTGCCCGGCGCCCAGGTCTTCCTGTTGGCCTCGGACGGTCCGCTCTTTGAAGACGTCGCCCCGCGCCTCGCCACGGCCGGTGTCCCCACCAAATTAATGAACCGGCATTATCTGGACGCCATGCTCACCCCGGATCGGCTGGCGGACCTGCGGCGCGCCCTGGCCCAGCCCGCGGCGGCAAATACTGATTTCAGTCCCCGGCTCTACGATTACGAAATCCGCCATTGGCTGAGCCAGTTCAAGGGGGGCTTCGGGGTTTTCCAGGGGTTGCTCTTATTGGTCCTGGGCGCCTACCTGGCTTGCCTGCGCGGCACGGCGCTGGTGCTGTTCGCCTCCGGTTTTGCGGGCTCGGCCCTCGAACTCGTGCTGTTGCTGCAATTTCAGATCCTGTGCGGTTCGGTCTATTATCAGATCGGCATCATCTTCACGGTCTTCATGGCGGGTCTGGCACTGGGCGCCGCCTGGCCGCATCGTAACCAGCCCGCAACGATCTTGCAGCGGACGAATATCCCGCCACCAAGAGCAACTCCCTCCCCCGCGCCGCCGCGGCCCTCCGCCCGCCTTGAGCTCCCCAAGCTGTCGATTGCGATCGCCGGCTTTGCCCTGTGCCTGCCGGCCGTGTTGCCTGCCTTGAGCCGGACCGGCGCCATCGCCGCCTCGCTTTGGCCCGTCCAACTGGCCGTGGTCACCCTGACCCTGCTGCTGGCGCTGCTGCTGGGCCGCCAGTTCCAAGTGGCCAACCGCCGGGAATTCGACGGTACGGTCGCCGTCGCCGCGCGACTTTACACGGCGGATTTTGTGGGTGCCTGCTTGGGGGCGTTGCTGGCGGGCACGTGGCTGATTCCGTTGCTGGGCGTGGCCGGCATCTGTCTGGTCACAGCCACGCTGAACCTGCTGGCTGGTTTTCTTTTTTTATGTCGAAAGGCGCACTCATGAGCAAGCTCAACCTGATCTCCCTGAAAGCGGTCCGCTGGAGCGGCTGGCTGCTGCTCCCGCTGATCCTGGCGTTTCTTCTCACCGGCTACATTCTGGACGGTCGGTACGGGCTGGACCGGCTGTTGGATGAAAAAAGTGCGCTGACGCTGCACCGCATGTGCCACCT
>CAYTJG010000011.1:0-44074 GCA_964437865.1 uncultured Bifidobacteriaceae bacterium
TGAAACTGCTGCCAGCCGCGTTTATTGTTGAGCCTGCGTTTCATCTCCCAGAAAGAGGCCGCTGTTTCCGTGAGTATATGCGTTTCATAGGCACACAAACCGCATTTTTATGGGCTTTTCTCCGCGTTTTCAGAATTTTGTCTCACACCCCTAAAGCCGCTTCAATTTTCTTGTCCTCCATTTTGTCTCTGTTGCAAAGGGACTTTCATACATCACAAAACGGCATCAGCGCCGCAGATTTCTTTGTTTCGCCATGACCAGCCCCGGCATATTCCAGCCGCCGAGGACTGAACATGACGCCCTTTTAGTCTCTTGCCAATCAGGCTGTCAATGGAAAAACATGCCTTTCCAAGAGAATCCCCTTTTCATTTTCAGATCTTTGACCGACAGAAAATTCATGCCACCGGCACGTTCTCGTTGTCCAATTGGGATGCGAGAAAGCAAGAATGATGGTCTGACCCTCATTGAATTGCTGGTGGTCATTGCCATTATGGGCATACTGGCGGCCTGTCTGTTGCCGGCGCTGTCGTCGGCGAAGTCTTATGCCCGCTCGATCTCCTGCAAGAATCGCCTCCACCAGATGGGGATGGCCCTCCAAATGTACGTGCATGACAATCAGAACCAATACCCGTATTACCTCGGTCCTGGCGGTTCAACCAATGTTGACGGCGGCGGCCAAGGCGGCCGGGCCACGGGTTTGGTGTATTGGTCATCGAAGCTGTTTACGTATTATCCACTGAACTGGACTAACAGTGCCTTTCACTGCCCGGGGTACACTGGAAAGATCTTGGGTCCTCATATACCGGGAGCCATCGACCGCCTCGGCAGTTATGGTTATAACGCTGCTGGCGTCCGGTTGACCGATGCCAACCACGAGTATCTCGGTTTGGGTCCCGTCAGTTATTGGCGCGACTCCAGCGGAGGTCTTGTGCGGCCGGTTTCCGAGGCCAGCATCGCTGTGCCCAGCGAAATGCTGGCCATTGGCGACTCCTCAACCAAGCTCGGAACACCAGGCGGTGACGACCTTTGGATGTGCAGCCCGCTGGTTGCCACCGAGGTAGCTGCTCTACCATACATCCTGCGGCATGGCAGAAACGACAACCAACTTTTGTGTGACGGTCACGTGTCGGCGACCAGCCCTGCAATCATATTCAATCCCTCAAACAGTGCGGCACTGTGGAACTATGATCACCAACCGCATCCGGAGCTGTGGTCGCCCTAATGGATTTCGGCCATTCCTTGCGGCCGGCAATTTAAACCAGCGGGGGATTTCTTTCGGCGCAACCGCGTTGGTGCCAAAACGGATCGGCGGGCAGCGTGGCACTGGCGGCCTGGAGCTTGGCGATTTGTTCCGGCGTGAGTTTCCAGCCCACCGCCCCAGAGTTGGCGCGCAATTGTTCTTCGTTGCGCGCGCCAATGATGAGCGTGGCAATCGTCGGGCGCTGGAGCAGCCGGTTCAGGGCAATCTGCGGCACGGTCTGGCCGGTTTCTGTGGCAACTTCATCGACCTTGGTTGATTGGTTTGAGAAACAGCCCGGCCACAATCTCATACGAACGCAGACGGTCTTCCAGGTGGAAGAAGTCTGAAAACAACATCAGTTCGTCCGCCCGCGTAAACCGCAGAAACTCCCGCAGCTGGCGCTCCACGGTCGCCGGTCCGCCGATCAACGCCGCACCGAGGTGGGATTCCACCGCGCGCTGTTCGCCACTATTCCACAAACCACGCATGCTGGCCACTGGCGGCGGCGTGAAAATGGGCTGACCGCGAATCAGCCGTAGTACCCGTTGCTGGGCGGAGGTGGCCAGACGCTCGGCCTGCTCGTCCGTTTCCGCCGCCAGCACGGGGAGGCCGACCATCACGTAAGGCTGGTTCAATTCGGCCGAAGGCCGGAACTGCTTCCGATACAAGGCAATTGCTTCATTCATCATTAGTGGAGCAAATTGGCCGGCGAAGGCAAATGGCAAGCCCAGTGCCGCCGCGAGTTGGGCGCTGAACGTGCTGGAACCCAGCAACCAGATGGGAACCTTTGAGTTGCCGCCAGGTACGGCTTGGATTCGTTGGCCTGACGAAACGGGACCGAGCAAGAGCATCAATTCCTGCAATAATTCGGGGAACCGTTCGCCAGCGTTGAGCCCCCGACCCAGCACCTGCGCCACCAAGGGTTCCCCGCCCACGGCCCGTCCAAGTCCCAGGTCAATCCGGCCGGGATAAAGCGCCTCAAGCGTGCCGAACTGCTCGGCAATGACCAGCGGCGCATGGTTTGGGAGCATGATGCCACCTGAGCCAACGCGAATGGTCTTAGTGGCCCCGGCCACGTGGCCAATCAAAACCGAAGTCGCCGCACTGGCGATCCCGGGCAAGTTGTGATGTTCGGCCAGCCAAAACCGCCGGTAGCCCCAGGCCTCCGCCGCTTGCGCGAGTTTGATGCTGTTCTGAAAGCTCTCCGCCACGGACCCACCTTCGCGGACGGAAGCCAGATCCAGCACGGAGAGAACGAGGTCGGAATCGCGTTTCATCAGGCGGCCAAGGGCAGAAAGGGATAGTCGGTGTATCCTTTCGGCCCGGGGGCATAAAACGTGGATTGGTCAGGTGGGTTCAGTTCGGCATTCTGCCGAAACCGCTTCGGCAAATCCGGATTGGCGAGAAACGGCACCCCAAACGCGACGGCGTCCGCTTCGCCCGCCGCCAACACTTGGTTGGCCGTCGCTTGGGTGAATTTCTCATTGGCGATGTAACGGCCGCCAAAAAGCTTTTTCAATTGCGGCCCGAGGCGGTTTTCGCCCAGGGATTCGCGCGCGCAAATAAACGCCAGGCCGCGCCGACCCAATTCGCGGGCGACAAATCCAAACGTGGCCAGCGGATTCGAATCGCCCATGTCATGGGAATCGCTGCGGGGCGCCAGATGCATGCCCACGCGGTCGGCACCCCAGACGGAAATCACCGCATCGGTAACTTCCAGCATAAGCCGAGCGCGATTTTCGATCGGGCCGCCGTACGAATCCGTGCGGTGGTTCGTCTTGTCCTGAAGGAATTGATCCAGCAGGTAGCCATTGGCGCCATGGATCTCAACGCCGTCAAAACCAGCCAGTTTTGCGTTCGCCGCACCCAAGCGGAACGCCTCGATGATTCCGGGAATCTCCTTGAGTTCCAAGGCCCGCGGGGTGACGAAAGGTTTGAGCGGACGGACCAGGCTGACATGTCCCGCCGCCGCGATGGCGCTGGGAGCCACCGGCAGGGCGCCGTTCAAAAAAATGGGATCGGAAATCCGTCCGACATGCCATAGTTGAAGCAAAATGCGCCCTCCGGCCTTATGTACGGAGTCCGTGACCAGTTTCCAGCCCGCCACCTGCGCGGCTGACCAGATGCCGGGCGTATCCGCGTAGCCCACGCCCATCGGCGTGACGGAGGTCGCCTCGGATAAAATCAGGCCAGCCGAGGCGCGCTGAACGTAATACTCGGCCATTAAATCGTTGGGAATGCGCTCGACACCCGCGCGCGCGCGGGTCAGCGGCGCCAGGACGATGCGGTTGGGCAGACTCCAGGCACCGATGAGGACGGAATCAAATAAGGTAGGCATTGTGTTTCGCTAAATTTTAGTTTTTCTTTTGTCTTGGCCGTCAATAGTTCGACCGACGTCGAACCTAATGTCTGTGGCTGCGGATGTCAAAAGTAATTCGATGATTGTCGAACCATGCATTTGGTGGCATGGTACAGCGTTGTGAAAACCTATCGTCATCCGCCAATGCATGAGCTTGCGCTGCCAGCCGTAATGCAGGCGCTCTCCGACCCGTGCCGGCTGGCCATCGTCCGCGAATTGCTGGACGCCAAAGGTCGCGCGCTGGCGTGCAACGAAGTCCGGCTTAACATTTCGAAAGCCACCCGGTCGCATCATTTTGAGGTATTGCGGGCGGCGGGCCTGATTCGCACGAAAATGGACGGCACCAAGTGCATGACCTCCCTGCGGCGCAGCGAAATAAACAAGCGCTTCCCCGGCCTCCTTAAATTGATTGCCACCAGCAATTGAGGCCGGGCGCGGTTCGGCACCCACCGCGGCAGCATTCGTTTCCATGACGACGCAAATTCTCCATGCCCAGCGGAAAATCCCACCGGCGCGGGGTCATATCCAGGTGAGAATTTCGGCCGGCTTGCGCGGCACGGGCGGGTTTACCCCGGCCGCCACCCCCAAAATCACCGGCGCGATGGCTGTCATACCATTCGGGATTTTAAACTCCGCCTTCCACTCCGGCGTGTTGAGTGTGGCTACGGCAAAACCAATGACACAACTGCCGAGCCCTTGCGCGTAGGCAGCCAGCAGCAAGTTCTCCGCTGCCAACCAGCAATCAGCCACGACGAACGGCCCCGTTACTTTGCCGTAAATCACGATCAGCGTCGCTGCGTTATAGAAAACGTGGAAATCGGGTTTATCCACCAGCTCCAGCGTATGTTTTGCATGATCGGAAGTTGAGCCTTGTGCCTCGGCCTGCAAGTTCTTCTTGGCACTTTCCGAAAGGCGGTCCAAAACCACTTTATCTTGGATGACGGCAAATGACCAGGGTTCCTCATGCATGGCGGTAGGGGCGTGGACCGCGGCATCGAGCAGCGAACGGATGATGGCTGGATCAGTTTTCCCGGCCGCATAATCACGCACGGAGCGGCGATGATAAATCACATCCATGGCATTGAGCGAACCTTCCGATTTTGTGGCTGGCTTGGGATTGTTCATAAATTGAAGGGGGCGTTGTCTTCGCGGCGTGATCTCGAGCATGTGCGGCGGTTCACTCATTGAGCCCGAAATGACTGTACCCGGGCATTTCTTGAAAAACCGGGGTCACCCGGGTGGCTCGAATCGTGCTGGTTTGCGTCATTGCGGAAGACGCGAATCCCGGCTCCGACAGCGATGACTTTTCGGTCAGCAACAGTCGTGAAGAAGAAATTGACGCTGGAAGTATGGCTAGAAGGGCTGGGCCGACAAGAAGGAAGCTGGTTTGGTTCATAAAGGTAATTTTGTTTAATTTAATTGATCAAGCGTGGTTAAAAATCAGGTCGTCAGTCGCGACATCGGTGGCAACGCTGGTTCTGTCGACAAGCTTCGCAGCGGGAGGCCGTCAGCGACACTAATGGGCGCATGCAGAACATTGTTCACCAAGGTCAAAAGCTTTTGAAAGGAATACGGCTGGAGCAGCATATTCACCGGCTGCAGCCACGTATGCTGGGCAAATCCCCAAGTGGGCAAGCAACCAGTGGCCATGATGACCGGCAAAGTCAGATGGGCGGCGTGGACCTTTCTCAGCAGTTCGACCCCGGACAGCTTCGGCAAGAATTGATCAGTCATCAGTAGATCGTACTGCGAATGCTGCAGCGCGGTCCACGCAGCGATCCCGTCTCCGGCGACATCCACCCGATAGCCGGCGTCGATCAACACTTCAGCCGTGAGCTGGCGGAGGTCTTGCTCGTCCTCCACCACGAGAATGTGCTTGGAGCCTTCTGGTTGGTTTTGATTTCGTCCGAGAGTTGGAGTGTCAAAACGAACGAGCGAGTAGGGTTTCATTGTCATTAACCACACTGTAGGCTGGCTCTGTTATAGTTGCCATGGGGTGTTATCCCCTCGCCCAGTCCAAAATGCCTCCTGTTAAGGCTGGTAATTGAAACGTGCTCTTGCACTCCCAAAAAGGACGAATCCCGCATAACCCGGCCGCATATCCCCGGTCAATTTTTCTTGGTGCGAAATCCACCAGCCAGATAGACAATCAGACAGATCAATAGTATCAGGCCCAGCCCGCCGCCGCCGATGAGAGGACCGCCAAAATAGAGTCCGCCGCCGCCGAACAGGAGCAGCAGCACCACCAAGAGTAATAATAGATTCATGCTGAACGATAACCTGCTTTTACATGGCTGCCATTGGGTCTTCACCCCATACAGATAGGGCAACATTCGTTATTCCTTTGATAATCCACGCGCCGTGATTCTCCGAACGATCCAAGTGGTTCATGTCACTTGAAGGTCTTGAGCAACACTTCAAACTGATGGGGATCAGCTCGATGTCGGCCGTGATATTGTGCTGGCCGCAAAAGTCCAACATCTCCTGGGTTTCCTTGATACCACCAATGAGCGAGCCACTAAAATTGCGCCGGCCATGAATGAGGTTGCTGACCTGGATCGCCAATGGTTCCGGCGGCAAGCCGACCTGCGTGAGCGTACCGTCCCGTCGCAGCAAGATAAGGTAAGCGTTGAGGATTTGCACATCGTGCGCGCCCGGGCCACGTCGTTGAATGGTGAAGGGTGCGAGTGGGGCCGCGGCACTTGGCGCCGCGTAAGCGTTGGCTTTCATAAAACTCTGAATTCTAGCGACTAGAACGACCAGTTCAGAATCGGAAAACCCGTGGCGAGCTTATCCGGGAACTCATTGAAACACGGGTTGTTTTGCGCAATATTCACCAAACCCAGTTGCAAACCGTTCAGGTTTTCAGCGTAGTTCACAAGACCGAGTTCAAGGCCTTGGACTTGCTGCGCCACATTAATCAAGCCCAACTGCAGCCCCGTGAACGTGCCCTGCGAATAGTTGACCACGCCTGCTTGCCAGCCAAAGAACCTCTCGTTGCTGACATTGACCAAACCCCACGCCACGCCAGTGTAGGCATCAGTATAATTGACCAACCCCCAGGCCAAGCCCTGACTGTCACCGGTGCTGCCGTTGACAAAACCGAGGTTCAAACTGGATTGTGGGTTTTCACCCCAGATATTCAGCGAAAGACCGTTGATCTGGGTGGTCCGAGAGTGGATGGCGATATCGGGTGTCAGCGAGGCTTGGAACACAGATTCGTCAGCTTGCAAGCCGGCGGTGCCAGCGATGAGAGCAGAGAAGACAAGTGATGTTTTCATGTTTGATCGAAGCTTAAACCAAAGCGCCGGCGCACTTGTGATTCTTTCCGGCGGGCCGAATGCCCCGGAGCAAATTGGCTGCCGGTTGATGCTGACACTCTTTTTTTGAATGTTTATCGCAACCGCATTCCCCCAAAGCGGCCTGGTCAGTGCCATTGAGCGCCAACTTGGTGAGCGTGGCGTTGGCGGCCTTCTCTTCGCTCAGAATTTCTTCCAAGAGACTGGCCGCCTTGCTGTTGCCCAACAGTTCGGCCCATTCGCGCAGGGCACCGTAGGTGGCGATTTCGTGATGCTCCACTTTTTGTGCGGCCGAGATCAACGCCGCATTCAGGGCCGGCGACCCTTTGAATTCTGCCGCGATCTCACCACCCTCTTCCAACAGTGCCACGGTGGTTTTGCATGCCTTGCCTTTGGCAGGGTGACCCAGCGATTTAAAAATCTGTTCGAGCTTGGCCACATGGCCCACGGTTTCCTTCAAATGAACCTGTAACGCCGCCTTCAACTTCTCACCCGTGGCGGCCTTGACCAACTTCGGCAAGGCTTTGACGATCCGGCGTTCGGCGTCATACATGTCCCCTACTTCCTTCAGGAATAAATCCGCGAGTGTTTTCATATTCTTGTGTGGTTCTTCTATTTTAAGCAATTTTGTCATTTCAGATGCTCACCATAAGCGGCGAACCCTGCGAGGGACATGGGGTGTTTCCCGACCATGGGGAGTCGTTCGCGCCTTCGTGGCTCTTCCGATTGAAATTGAATTTTCTCGCCCAACTGAAAAGGTCGCTGATGGTATCCGGTATACACCCCATAGCCGGATTGAGGCAACTAAAGCAGCGTGACGTTATGACATTGATATACCGCTATCCGCTCAGTCAGTCCCAGCAATCCCTGCTGGCGACACAGGCAGGTTCAGCAGAGCCGCTTCTGACCGAAAATACATCAGTGGTGGGGAAATCGGGCTCCCCAGATGAGTCAACCGACCTCACGACAGAAGTTGAGGATTGCCCGAATAATGGTATCGGTGAGTGAATTCCGTTCAATTCCTGGCCGACAAATTCTGCAAAAATGGGTCCGGCTCTTATACTATTTTGTCATTTCCGAGATGCCGGTTTCTGCGGGCGCCGCCGCCAGTACAGCAAGTTTCACCGTCCACATGACAAAAAGGCGTAGCGGCCTCTCGGCTGGTACGCGTTAGAGCCAGGGACGGGCGCGCTTCGGATGGCGCCCCGGTCTAGTTATTAACCGCGGCCGCTTTGGCGCGCAGTTTTAAGGTGGCCGGCTTCAAACCGTCAGCCGAGGCTTGCAAGGTGATCTTGCCGGTGTGGTCGCCGGCGCCCACTACCACCAGACACTTGCCGTTGAAGGCGTGGCGATAATCCGCCTTGTCCGGGTCATGATCGCCCGGATTGCCGTTGCCCACCCCGGCAATGACGCCTGCACCCTTGATGGCGAATTTTACCAAGTCGCCGGCTGTGGGAACGATCCGTCCCTGCGCATCGAGCACATCCACTTCCACCGGGATCATGTCTTCCCCGTCGGCGGTCAGGGTGGTTCGGTCGGCCACGAGGCGCAAGAACGTCGGCACGCCGGTGGTTTCCACGCGATCGGTCGCCAAGGCCACGAATCGGTCGGACCCGTTAAAGCCCTTGGCCTCGAGCGTACCGGGCCGGTATTTCACGTCCCATTCGAGGTGCTGGTTGCGGGGCATGTCTTTCACCCCCAAGCTGCGGCCGTCCTGGAACAGTTCCACGTGTTCGGTATTACCGAAGACAATCACCTTGACGGCTTGATCCTCCCGTCCGGGCCAGTTCCAATGCGGCAGCAGGTGGACGATCGGGGCGGTCTTCCACCAAGCCTGGTAGTAATAATAGTTGTCCTTCGGGAAACCGCACATGTCCATGATGCCGAAGTGGCTGTTGATGCACGGCCAGCCGTAAGGCGTGGGCTCGCCCTTGTAATCAAAACCCGTCCAGACAAAGCTGCCCGCCATGAACGGACGGTCGGCCACCGGCTTCCACGAGCCCTCGGTCAGGTTGTAGGACGTCACAAACACGCGGGCCGGATCGTTCGTGTATTCGCCGCGCGTGGTCAGCGTGCTTGCGGTTTCGCTGGCAAACATCGGCATGGCCGGATGCTCCTGGTGGAACCGGTCATAAATATCGGGCGAATAATTCACCCCCATAAGATCCTCGACGTCTCTGAAACCCGCGTCGAACCAGCCGCCATTCATGGCGCAACTCACCGGCCGCGTGGGGTCGTAATCCCGCGTCATTTTCTTCATCGCGGCGAAAATTTTCGCGCCCGCGGCCGTCCCTTCCAAGCCCTCCTCGTTGCACATGGACCACATGATGATGCTGGGATGATTCCGATCGCGCAACAACATGTCCCGGAGGTCGGCGAGGCTGCTGTAGGTCGTTTTCTGGCTGGTATGATCGGTGTAGGTGTCGCCGAGATGGCGGTTTTCATCCATCACGAGCATGCCCAGTCGGTCGCAGGCGTCCAGCAACTCGGGGGTGGGCGGATTGTGCGACATGCGCCAGGCATTAGCCCCCATCTCCTTCAACTTTTTCACCCGCCAATACTCCATGGTATCGGGCACGGCAATCCCGAGCCCGGCAAAATCCTGGTGATTGCACGTGCCCTGGAGCTTGACCGGCCGGCCGTTCAGGAAGAATCCCTTCTCGGCATCGTACCGGATGGTACGGATGCCAAACGGCGTGGAGGCCTGATCAACGACCTTCCCCTGCTCGCTGACGGTGGTTTCCAAGCGATAGAGCTGGGGTGTTTCCAGCGACCACAAAGCCGGTTGCGCCACCACCGCCGATTGCGCAAATTCCTGCTGCGTGCCGCCCGCGAGCGTGACGCTCGCTTCGGTCGTGCCCGCCAAGCTACCGTCCGGCGCGAACAACTTGGAAACCAGCGTTGCTTCCACCGACTCGGTGCGATCGTTCGCGATTCGCGTTTGCATATGAACCGTTGCCGTCGCCGGCTGGCTATCGGCAGCCGGCTCCGCGAGATCGGCTGTCACATACGTCCCCCAAGGCGCTACATGCAACGGATTGGCCGTATTCAGCCAGACGTGCCGATAGATGCCGCCGCCTTCGTACCACCAGCCTTCGAATCGCCGCGCATCCACCAGCACCACCAATTCGTTGGCGCCTCCAAAATTCGCCGCGGCGTTGATTGGATAGCGGAATGACGTGTAGCCGCTCTGGTGCTCGCCCAGCCGGTGACCGTTGAGATAAACCTGGCTGTCCCGATAAACGCCGTCGAAATCCAGCCACACGCTCCGCGCCGCATCCGCGGCCGGCAGGGTGAACGTGCGTCGATAACACGCGCGCGACACCGGCAGCGAGCCGTGATTGGCTTCAGCGCTGGGCGAAAACGCATTCTCCACGACAAAATCGTGCGGCAGATGTACCACCCGCCATTGACGGTCATCGAAACCGGGCTGCAACGGGTCGGCTTCCGCACCAACCGTCGTCAACCGGCCCAAGTCGGCGGCCGCGGTGATGCCGCCGGGCCCGTTCTGGTTTTCCACCAACACGGCCAAATGGTTGTGACCGCCCGGCTGCCAGGCGGAATCCAGTGGCACGTCAAAAGGCTCGTTCCAGCCCGAGTGTTCGACCAATTTCTGACCGTTCAAATACACCGTCGCATTATCGTCCACGCCCTTGAAGCGAATCACCCGATCCGGTCCCGTCATGTCCGGAAGATCGAGGCGATACCACACAAATCCCACGCGGCCTTTGAACACATCATCGCCGGTTTTGGCATTTTGCCATTCCGGCCCCGAGGCATCGTCCACCTTGGCCACGTCCATGGGCGCGTCGCCCGTCATTGGCTCCACGCGCCAACGCCACGTTTCCAGCGGCGTGGAACCCGTGAGAGCGGGCTCTTCGTAGGCGTGAAAACGCCAGCCGGCATCGAATAACACGCGTTGGCGATCAGGCACCGGATCGGCGCTGGCCGCCCAACTGGCGACGGCCATCGATTGAACTAAAGCGAGCAGGGTTGGCAGTGCCAGAAAGCGGAACAGCCGGCGGGGTGCAGTGGTCATCTCTGCATTCTGTTTTTTACCTTCCCGAATTCAAGGCAAAAAACACTTTTTCACTCAAAGCTCCAAGCGATAGGAGACTTTGGTCCGGGTGATGCCGCTGTCGTTGATGGCGTCCACCGTAAAATAATACGGCACGCCACGGTTCAAGGAATTGATGTCCACGCTGGTGGCATGGAGGACCTGATAGTTATCGAACAGCCGGTCAAGTGCCAGGCCGTAGCGCACGACGTAGAAATCTGCCCGCGGGCTGGCCAGCCAGCCAACGGTCGCTTTGCGCGGGTCACCGGGATGCCGCAGGACCACGAAATTGTTCACCGCCATCGGCGCGCGCCCGAGGCCGTCGCCAAAGAGGCGAAAGCCGCTGACCGAAAAAAGCGCTCCCGCCGGGCAATGCACATTCACCAGCCGCACATACCGGGCTTTCACCGGCTGAGCGAGCTGGGTGTAATCATGCGGCGCGTCGCGGCGGTTATCACTGCGATCCAAAATCCGCTCCCAGCCGGTGCCGTCACGCGACCCTTCGACATAATATTGATAGGCATCGTCGCCGAGCTTGCCGTGAACCTGCGCGCCTTCATCGGCAAAATTGATCTGTATCGCTTCCAGACGACAGATTTTGCCCAGATCCACCTTCAGCCACTCGCCGGCGTTGCCCGTGGCGGCGGACCACCAGGCCTGAATGTTCTCGTCAAATGCATTGGTCACGGGAAAGCCCGGACGGGTGGAGGAAGCTTCCGCCGGCTTGTCGTAAGACAGGAGCATCCAGCGAGGTAGATTGTCTTTGCCGCCGGGGTTGGCCTTGCCAGGCAACGCCTTCGGATAATCGCCAAGGTAGGTATCGCACCACATCTGCCCGTCGGGGCAAAAGCCGGCTGGAAACAGGCTCACGCGGCGCTCAAACATGTGGCGGACGGAGATCACGGAGGTGGAGACGCGCCACCAACCACCCGCCGCGTCCTGAAACGTCCCGCTATGACCCGCGCCCGTGGTGAAGCCGCCCGGCTTGTGCGACAAGGGGCTATAGGGCGCGTACGCAAACGGTCCCAGCGGCGAACCTCCCACAAACACACCATCGGCGTAGCTGTGAAACTCGGTGCCGGGGGCGGCATACTGGAGATAATATTTTCCACCCTGCTTCGTCATCCACGCGCCTTCCACCCAGGGCGTCTCGTTGCGCGTGCCGCCTTGTGCCTCGCCCTCGTTGTGGTTGCCATGCACTTCCCAGCCGCGGTTGGACGGGTCACACTGGAGGCAAATCACCGGCCGGCCAATTTCGCGAAAGCCGTGGGCTGGATCCAATTCCACCCCGTTGATGCCCCCGCCGGCACTGCATCCGTAATAAACATACACGCGCCCGTCATCATCTTGGAACAGCGCCGGGTCGGGATAGGCCTGCAAGTCTCCCACCTTGGTCCAGGTGCCGGCGCGAGGATCGTCCGCGCGGTATATGGCCCGCGTATTAAACGCGGTGTAATACAAACGGCCGTCAATCACCGCCGGCGCCGGCGCATAATCTTCGATCGGCAGGTTCGTGCCCGCGACAAATGTCCAATGGCTGAAATCGGGCGAATGCCAATAGCCGCCGCTCTTGGAAGCAAACAGCCAGTACTCGCGATCATACCACAACGCGGCGGGGTCGGCCGCCTCGCGACGACTGGGATCATCCAGTTGGAAGCGGTAATCCAAATCGAGCGGATTGCAGTAGGTCGCGGGCCGTTCTCCGGCACTGGCGGAGAAAACGAGGGCGGACATCAGAAGGGCGGAGGAAATTGGAGCTTTCATCGTGGGCAACCAGTGGTTTGTCGCTCATTCACGGCAGACGATCAAGCGCAAAATAAGCCTGGCAGGCCCCCTGGGGAACCAGGGCACCTGAAAGATTCACAGCGGGCAGACGGTCAGGTAATCCACGTTCACGCCGCCGTGACCGCCCCCCAGCCGAATCACGTTGGTGCCTTCCGCCCCCAGCGTAACCGTCAGGGATGCGAGCCCGCTAAAATCATGCCAGCCGGTGGTGGCGGGTGTGTTCACGTACGAGTAATCAACGCCATTGATCATCAGTTTCAACTTCGCCCGGTCCGCCGCCGCATAATGGATGCCGATGCTGACCCGACCGTCGCCGCCGGCGCCGGCGACCCGACCGAATTCCACCGAGGAATTTTCCAAGTGCAAGTTCTGTACACACCGGCCGCCCAGCGCCCCGGCATCGTCCCCCAAACTTGCACCGTTGGCCACGACGCCCCCGACGGCCGGGATTTTAACCAGCCGTGCATCCGCGGCCGGCGCCGGCCCCACCGGCGCCACTCCTTCGCGGGTCTGCACCACCGTCTGAATGGTGCCGTCGTCATTAAAATTCAGCCGGTCTACGCACATGGACCGCAACGTGCCCTGACCCGACAGGGATTGGTTGTGGTAGAACTGGTACCATTGATTCTTGTATTCCACCACGGAGCCGTGCGTGGTATCACACCCGGTCGGCTCCAGGTAAATGCCCCGATGCTGCCACGGTCCGAGCGGGCTCGAACTGGTGGCGTAGCGCATGCGGTTTGCCCCCGGATTATTGTCCGCATACGACAGATAATAGGTCCCGGCTCGCTTGAAGACCCAGGTGGCCTCGTGAAAGTCCACCAAGCCGGTCATGACCTGCATGGCGCCGTCAAGCTCCAGCATATTCGTCTTGAGCAGGCCGCCTTTGCAAACGCCCCCGCCGCCGTAATAGAGATAAGCCTGTCCGTCCGTGTCGGTGAAAACCGCCGGGTCGATCATGGCCTTGCCGTCGAGCCCGCCGATGTACCCGACCGATTTGAAATCACGTGCCGGGTAAGAACTGGTGGCCACCCCAATCTTCCAGGTCTGGTTCCACTGGCTGCCACTGGGATGCGGAAAATAGAAATAGTACGTGCCCTCCCGGTAGGCACAATCGGGCGCCCACATGAAGCCCCCTTCCGGCCGGCCCCAAGAAACCTGGTCCGCCCGCAAAACCTCCCCCTCGTCGCGCCAGTGCACCATGTCCTCCGTCGAAAAAACGTGGTACCGATCCATCAGATCACAACCGCGCGGGGGATCCATGTCGTGAGACGGATAGACGTAAAGTCGTCCATCGGCCCAGACATGCGCCGACGGATCGGCGGTGTAGATGCTGGTAATGAATGGATTGCCCGCCCGCCCTTGGCTGGCCACGGAAGCGAGCAGACCCGCCACCAGCGCCAACCGGCCGATTCGGCGCGGCAGTTTCTTACAAAAATGAATCATCATTAGCTGAAAGCTGGCTACTCATTTTTCGCCACGGACCGCGTGGGCGGATTTCGGGAGAACGGGATTTCCCCACGCAACATCCGGCCCGCCTGGCCGGTAAGCCACAAGTAATGGTCCGAGGGCACGCCGCCGTTGGGAATAAAAGCTCCGGCAGTCGGCGGCTGGCTGGCACATTTAAAAATCGCCGTGCCTTCGTCCATCTCGTCAAACATGGCCACATAGAACATGCTGGCGCCGGACGCCATGCCGGTGCTGATTTGGTCCCAGAAAAACTTGCCCTGCTGACGCGGAATCTGATCCAGCGGATGTCCCCCGCCAAACTCGGTTTTGCTCAGGTTGAACCAACTGAAACCGGGATAGACGCAGGGAACATATTCAAGATGCCGTGCGCTGCACCAGGAGATGTCCGCCTTCACTTGAGCGCCATACCGCTCCATCTCCCGGTGCAGCAACGGCGTGAACCGCTGCACCATCCACGGCATGACCAGGTCCGCCGACGCAATCACCTCATGCAGGTAGGGATCAGGCAGGCAATCCACATCCAGCGTGCGGAAATACGTCGGCACACCGAGCATCACGGCGCAGCCACCGTACTGGGGGTCGTGTTTGAGAAAATCGATCAGCTTTTCGATGCCGATGTGCCGCAGATTGTAAGGCCGGTCGGGAAAGCCAAGCCCCCAGATGGCCACCACGGGTCGGCCATGATCATACAGATATGTCTGGTTGGTCCCTTGGGACGTGATTTTCAATTCATCCACCAATTCCTTCCAATCCTGCATGACGCTGGCGCAATCCTCGCCCTCCGCGCGCAGGCCGGAAAGATCGTACATGACCGCGATGGCGCGGCCATATTTCTGAGAAGCCGCCAGTGCATTCGCGAGAATCACGCGCCCCTGCCGCCGGTTTTCCGGAGTACGGGTGACATCAAAAAAACGCTGCATGAACACACCGTCGATGCCGTACTGCTGCATCCAGCGAAAATGCAGGTCGGTGGTGCTTTGATCCCAGGAACTGAACACGCGCGCGGGGGAACCATTGACATTGGTGAGCCTGGTCGGATAAGTCTGCGAGTATTCAGAAGTATCGGGCCACAGATCGAGATGCAGGTGGGCGGCGTCCAACTGGCCATCCGTTCCGTAATGCACCCACCCCTGCCGGGAGCCATCGTCCGGAGTTCGGAACCAGCCCTGGTAACCACAGAGGATCAGGCCTTGATAAGCCGGAAAGCGTGACCCAACCTCATGCCGGGTTTGCGCTTGGGCGGTGCAAAGCGACAGCATGAGGGGCAGCAATAACAATGTTTTCACTGGCAAATTTTTGATTTTAAGCGGTTCCTGCGTTCAATTTGGAGCCGTCGCTAGCCGCTTGACTTGGGGCCGACTGATTACTGGTATAGGATACCCGGGCCGAGCCCGAGCTTGGCATCCCCAAAAACGGGGATGGCTGGGACGAATCGCCCAGCCCAACATGCTGGCCAATCACCCTGACGTGCCACGACTACCTCCTCCGCCATGAAACCTAGATTTCCCGTTGGGTTCCTTTTGCGTTGCGTCTGCGCCGCCGTTTTCGCGAGTTTCCCCGCAACTCACGCAGACCAATTCAAGGCCAACAATAATGACAACTTGGAGACCGGCGCCAGTTGGGTCAGCGACACCGCGCCCGCCGGCAGCGACCGGGCCATCTGGGCCGCCCTGGTTGCCACTCCAGGCTATTGCACCAACACCCTGGGAGCGGCCTGCACCTGGGGCACGCTGGTTATTAGCAATCCGGCCGCGCCAATCTATATCAGCGGCAGCACGACGTTGACCTTGAGCAATGGCATCGACTTGGGCCACGCCGCCGTAGGACTTACGCTGGACTGCGGGACCGTTGACCTCAGCGGCAACCAGACCTGGAAGGTGGCCCCCGGCCGCTCGCTCACCACCGGTGCGCCGGGTCACGCCGGCTCCATCGATTCTCCCAACAACGGGAACTTTTTGGTCACGCTGACCGGCGGCGGCGTCTGGACTACCAGCGGCAACGGGGATAACGGCAGCACGGGCATGGTCGTCAATCAGGGCACCTTGAACTTGAACAAGACCAGCACCAGCGGCACCCATGCGGTTGGCGGCCCCGGCTTGACGGTGAACAACAGCGCCACCGCCCGACTGACCGGCACCGGCGGCGATCAGATATACGATGGGGCGTCCGTAACAGTGGCCGCCGGCGGATTGTTCGATCTAGATGGCAACAGCGAAACCATTGCCAACCTCTACGGCAACGGCGTGGTGGATAACACCGCCACCGGCACCGCCGCCACACTCACCCTAGGCAATGGTTCCTGCACGTTCAGTGGAATCCTGCAAAACAGCGGGTCGGGCGCCGGGCTGGCCCTGGTAAAAGCCGGCACCGGAACACTCACCTTGAGTGGCAACAACACGTATTCCGGAGGCACGGTCATCAGCGGGTCCGGCACCATTGCGCTGGCCACGACTGCCAACGCCGCGATGGCCTATACGAACCTGGCGGGGACGCTGAGTATCATCGCCACCGCCAAGGCAACCCTGCCAATGACTGTGCTCGCCTTCGGCAACGGGTCCCCTGAGCTGGCGTTTAACCTTAACGGCCAGCGCAACCTCATCGCGCCACTGGTCAACGTCGCCGGCGATATCATTCTGACCGCCAACGTAGCTGTGAATGTCAATAATGTGGTGCAATCCGGTACGAATGTTCTGCTGCAGTACTGGGGAACCCGCCGCGGCAGTGGCAGTTTTGTGACGGGTTCCGTTCCGGCGGGATTGACGATCGTGGACGACATGGCCAACCAGCGCGTGATCTCAGTCTACGTTTCCCCCAACGAACCGCACGTGGTTATCCCCACGCTGAACACCAACGAAATCATCGTGGCCCTGGCCACACCGAAACAATACGGCGCGGTCGGCGATGGCATTACGGATGACAGCGGCGCGTTTCAAGCGGCGATGAATGCGGTTTATAATGCCGGCGGCGCCGGCGGCGGCGTGGTATTCGTACCCGTCGGAAACTACGCGTTCCGCGAGCCGCTCACCATCCCCACGGGCGTCACCCTGCACGGCGACTGGCAGGACTGGACGCGGACCGGTGGACCGCTGGTGGGTACCACCTTCAAAGTCTATTTTGGCGCGGGCCAGAGCAATGGCACCCCGTTCATCACGCTGGAGCATTCCACAGCGCTCCGCGATGTGAATATCTGGTACCCGGACCAGAACGCAACCAATATCACCTCCTATCCTTTCAGCCTCCAAGTGGGCAGCGATGCCGTGGTGGCCAACGTGGCGCTGGTGAATTCATATCAAGGCGTCACCAGCGGCGGTGACAAGAACATTCTCCGCACGGTGGCGGGTTCGCCGCTGGCGTTGGGCATGCAGATGGACCAGATCTTTGACGTGTGCCACGCCGAAGACATCCGCTTTTCACCGGACCTGTGGCCGCAGGCCGGGGTCACCAACGCGCCGGCAGTGGGCGGACCCCAAGCGGCCTGGATGCGCGCGAATGGCACAGGCATGCGCCTGTTGCGCGTGGATGGCGAGATGTGCATGGACACATTTATCAGCGGCTACCAGGTGGGCATTGCGACTTTGAGTGCCACCAACGGCCAGCCGGGCGTGACGTTTTACCACGGAGCGGTCACGAATTGCACCATCGCGCTACTGGCGCAAAACATGCCCAGCGCTTTCGGCGTCATGTTTGCCTGCTTTACCTTGGATGGTGACACGGCCATCAGCCGCACCGACGCCACCACCGATGCCAACGCCCAGTTTTACGGCTGCACCATCATCGGCCGAAACGGCCCGGCCGCCCAGGTGACGGGCAACGACTGGCATTCGTGGATGCAGTTCCAGAATTGCACAATTTCCAATGCGCTCGTGCTCGGCGGCCCCGGCGTTTTCAACGTGGTGAATTCCACCCTGCTGGGCGCCACGCAAGGCGTGCTGAACGCCGCGGCCACCCGGGTGGCTTTCACCGGCTGCGCGTTCACGCCCGGCACAAATCTCGTCAACCTGGGCAATGCCAGCAATCTCTTGGTAAACGCCCAGGCGCCGACCGTGGCCACCCCGCCGGACATCCAATGGACCAACGTGGTGGCCGACGACCTCTCGCGCCTCCCCGCAACCACCAACTTATTCGTGGCCACCGACGTCGCCTACGGAGCCTACGGTGATGGACAACACGACGACACCGCGGCCATCCAAAGCGCCCTGGCGGCCGCCGGGGATAACGGAGGTGGCCTGGTGTACTTGCCGGCGGGCAAATACAAACTCACCGCCACTTTGGACGTGCCCCCGGGCGTGGAATTGCGGGGGGCCTTTGAAATGCGCCATCGCACCCAGGTCGCCGCCGACGGTTTTGCGAAAGGAACCATCCTCCAACCCTACGGCGGGCAAGGCACCACCAACGGACCGCCGGCCATCGCCCTCGAAGCCGCCGCCGGTGTGACGGGCATGACGGCCAGTTACGAAACCCAGGATACCAATTGCATCCCCTTTCCACCCCTGATCCAAGGGCGCGGCCCGAATACCTATATCCGGGCGATTTGTTGTCCCAATCCCTATGCATACGTCGATCTGGCCACCTACACCTGCACGAATCACTTTCTTGACATGGTCGATGGCTGGGCGTTGAAAAATGGCTATCGTTTGGGCCACGGGTCGTCGGGAACGATCCTCGATTGCCACGGCAACTGGACCTACTGGGTGGACAACGGCGGTTCGCAAAGCACGTTGCCGGGATCCGTCCAGGCGCCCGTGCTGAGCTTTGCGTCTCATAATCTCGAGATGTACGTGCTTGGCAATTGCCGCGAACTGATGGTGAAGGATTTCAGCATCATTGAAAAAACCTACCTGCACGCGGTGGACGAAGACGGTCAGGGCCCCACCGCGACGCTCATCAACAACTATTGTGACGCCAGCATCCAGGGCTTCAACCTGGATGCCGCCGCGCCGGCCGCCACGCTGATTGCCGTCAACATGCCCATGACCACGTTCAATTTCGGCGATTTCAGCGATCAGGCCTCAGCCACCGTGGCCGTGGTGAGCACGACGAATTTCCTGGGTACGGCGCAGTTTCTTTCCTCGATTTTGTGGGGCGGCACGTGGCTGGACTTTGACATCAACGGTGGCGATGTCAGTTGCGACGTGGTGCATATGGACAACCACTCCTTCATCGGCAGCCTCGTGAACGGCGGCGTCTTCCGGTTGGTGAACAACTCGGCCTACATCACCTACAACGGCGCCAGCAATTATCCGCCCTATCACGTCGAGTTCGGACCGGGAGCGGGAGCGTCCGGCAAGACGTGCGAGTTCAGCGCCAGTTTCGCCTTGAACGGCTGCGGGTTGTTCAACCTCGCCTCGAATAACCCGGTCGATTGCTGGAATGATTACGGCCTGCAATCCTATGGGGTGCTGGACCCGACTGCGCCGGTGATCTACGGCGTGTATCCGGACGGTTCAAGTCTGTACCAACAAACCAACGTCCTGCGTTTTCAGGCCTTGTCGCCCGCCGGTTTTGAACCGGCCCGACTCTCGCTCACGGTGGACGGCCAAACCGAAACGAACCTGACGGTCACCGGGCCGGCGACCAGTGCTACCGTGACGTTCCCCGGGCTCACGATCAACCGTCCCCATGCGGCCGTCATCAGCGCCACGGACAACACAGGACGGACTGCGGGCATGGTAGTGAATTTCGACACCTTTGATCCAGGCTGTTACACCTTTGAGGCGGAGGATTTTGACTACGAGGACGGGCAGTTTTTCAACCCACCGCAACGAGGTGATTATGCAAATCTGGCCGGCGTGGAAGGTGTGGATATTCACAGCGTGGACGCGGGACAAGGCGATGACGCCTACCGGCCGAATCCGCCGGGATTGGAGACCGAGCCGGCCACGGACGCCGCGCGGCAGGCCGTGGAGCCGGGCGTGACGGATTACGACGTGGGTTACAATGATGGTGGCAACTGGGCCAACTACACGCGGACTTACCCGGCCGGCGCGTATCATGTCTATATGCGCGGGGCCAATGGCATCGCGGCAGCCACCGACAGTGCCGACCTCGCGCTGGTGACCGGCGGCCTGGGCACCACCAACCAGACAACCAGTCGTCTGGGCACCTTCTCGGTGCCCGCCACCGGCGACTGGCAGGCCTATACGTGGGTACCCCTGGCCGACACCGCCGGGAATCCCGTGGCTGTGACCAACGGCGGGGCGACTAGCACCTTCCGCGTGACAACCGACAACGGAAGCTATAATGCAAACTTTTATCTGTTGGCGCCGCTTTACACGCTGCCGGCGGCGGCACCCCTGTCGGCCACGAGCCAGGGGACCGGTTTGGCGCTGTCGTTCCCGACCCTGCCAGGGTATTCCTACCAGGTGGAATACAAAACCAATTTGACCGATGCGGCCTGGCTGCCGTCGGGCAGCGCCCTGGCGGGCAACGGCTCCATGCAAACCGTGGAGCCAGCCGCCGCCGGCAGCCGTTTCTATCGTTTGCAAATTCAATAGCGGATTTGAATATCATGAGCCGTGCATAATTTGATATGTTCAATCGCGTGCCCATACTATTTCGGCTAAAGACCGTTCTGGTCGTCATCTGCTTGGTGTGGGTTGCCGTGGCAACCCTCCGCGCCGGTGACGCGGGGCATTCATTGGCGCTGCAATCGGTGGCCGTGAATGGCCAGGCTATGCCTTGGGTGGATCAGAATCCCGTCAACCTGGGCCCCTTTCCCAAAAACATCGCCTTTGGTTTTGGGCCGGCCACGCCCAACGGCGTGCCGCCCCTCCGGCTGCGTTACCAAATGGAAGGGTTTGAGACCAACTGGCACGAGGCGGTCCGGGAGATGGACCTAAGCGTTCGTTTTTACAACCACGCCGGCGACCAACTTACCCAGACCCTCTATCCGGTCGCCGGTGAGAGCACCGGTTGGACCGGTTCGCTGACCAATTCCACCCTCACCCATCGGCGCGAAGCCCTGCTGGTGCCGCCCCAAGCCGAGCGACTCATCGTGGTCGTCTCGTCCGCCGGTCCGCCGGATGCGGTGGGCATCTACATTGTCGCCAATCTGGTCGCCTCCCGGACGGATGGGACCGTGGTGCTACGGTCACCCTTCGATAGTGAATCGGCCGGAGCCGCCGGGGAGGATCCGCCCGCCGGCTGGATCCATGACGGCTTGAACCGAACCATTCCCCGGGTCATCCGGTTCGGCCAGGATCCCCAAACCCAGGCGTTTGCCGTGCTCGATGAGGACACCAACGGTCACGGTGAATGGCACAATACCATTGAAACCGCACCCGTGGTCACACCCGGCGACCGGCTGGTGTTCGAGTGGAACGAGATGTACAGCATCGGCAGCGGACTTTCGCGCGATGCGCACTATGATGCGTTGCCGCCGGGCCACTATCGTTTCCGCGTGGCAGGCGTGAACGCCTTCGGGCAGTTCACCGGTCTGGAAAGCTCCGTAAAGCTCCTGGTGCCAGAGCCGCTTTGGCGAAGCCCCTGGTTCGTGGCGCTCATCGTCCTGATGGCGTCGGCGCTGACGGTGGGCATCAGCCGCTATTTCGTCTGGCGGCGCATGCAGCGGGAGATGCTGCGCCTGAAGCAACAACGCGCCCTGGAGCAGGAACGGCTGCGGATCGCCCGCGACATCCACGACGATCTGGGCGCCCGGGTGACCCAGATTTCCTTACTCAGCGCCATGTCGCGCAATAGCGACACGCTGGACAAGGCGCGTCTGGATTTTGACCGGATTTCGGAGATGTCACGGGAACTGGTGACCGCGCTGTACGAAACCGTCTGGGCCGTGAGTCCCGAAAACGACAACCTCGAGGCGCTCGGCAGCTATCTGTGCCAGATGGCCAACGGACTCTGCGAACACACCGCCTTGCGTTGCCGCTTTCATGTGAACGGGTTGCCCACCGAAGTTCAACTGTCCAGCCAGACCCGGCATAACATCACGATGGCGGTGAAAGAGGCCCTTCACAACACCATCAAGCACGCCCACGCCTCCGAAGTCACCATCAGCATCACCTACGCAGCGGACAAGCTGGAGATCACCATCCAGGACAACGGCCGGGGATTCGCGACGGCCCATCCGACCGAGGGCAACGGTTTGAGCAACATGCGGCAGCGTCTGGCCAGCGTGGGCGGCCAGTGCGCCGTGGAAAGCCAATCGGGTGCCGGCACTACGGTGCGGATTCATCTCCTCGTCCGGCCGCTGGACCGGGTTACCTGAAACCAGCCGCCCCCGCCAGCATGAGCCCGTTTTCCAAAAGCAGCCATCCCTTATGAAAAAGAATGTCATCATCGTCGAAGACGACCGCGGTTTGCGCGAGCAAATTGTGGAAATCCTCGGGACCGCGCCGGATATCAAATGCATCGGCGCCTGCAGCTCGGCTGAAACCGCGTTGCCCGAAATCCTGGCCAAGAAGCCGGATGTGGTGCTGATGGATATCAAGCTGCCCGGCATGTCGGGAATTCAATGTGTGTGGGAGATCAAGAAGGTCATGCCCACCATGCAGGTCATCATGGTCACGGTCTATGAGGACAGCGAGCGGATCTTCCGCGCCTTGAAGGCCGGAGCCAACGGTTACCTGGTGAAGTCCAGTCCGCCGTCCCAATTGCTGGCGGCCATCCGGGACGTTTCCACCGGCGGCGCGCCGATGTCCAGCCATATTGCCACCAAGGTGGTGCGGCATTTTCACATGGTCGGCATCTCGCCCACGGAATCGGAAAACCTCTCACCGCGCGAGCGGGATGTGCTGGAACTGCTCTCGTGCGGATTCATCTATAAGGAAATTGGCGACCAGCTCAAGATCAGCGCCGAGACCGTGCGCACTTACGTGAAGAACATCTGCCAGAAAATGCACGTGCGCAGCCGCCTGGAGGCGGTGGCCCGGCACAAATCGGAAATTTATTGAACCACGGAAACCCCGGGCGACATGACCACGTCCTGCGACCGCCCGGCGGGCGTGACTTTCAAGCGGGTGATCTTCCCGTGTTCCACCCGGCCTTCAACCGTGGTTTGCAGCGGCGCGTGGAGCTTGAAATCCGCGGTCCAATCATCCGGCCACGCCGGCGCCAGGCGGATCTCGCGGCCCCGGCACTGCAGCAGCATCAATTGCAAAGTCGCCATGCCCGCCCCACCGTTGTCCATGTCCGGGATCCAGTCACTATTCTTTGACCAAAACCAGCGGAAGCGCTGGTTGCCGTACGAGGTGAATTCCTGTTGCACCACGTCCTTTGCCTTGGCCGTGAGGCCCAGCAGTGCCGCTTCCACGCCGTCCTGCCCCCAGCATTTGGCAAACGGAAACAGCCGGGCCGCAAATGTGTTCCGGGCCAGTTCCAAATCCGGTTGGCCAAGCCCATAAAGGCGATAGGGAAAGACCGCATAAAGTTCCGGGTTCTCCGAGTTGCGCGTGGGCCCGTACTTGGCCGCCGGCAAGAGCACCCGCTGGCCTTCCGGCTCGCCCACCCCCAGCGGCGGCAGTTTGCCTTTTGCCACGGTGCCCATCGGTAACGCGGGCAAATCCTGCAGCACCTGCGACCACAACCGACGCTCGGCCGCCGAAACCAGATTCGTCGGCAGCGCCAGCAGACGTGGCAGCACACTCAGCAAACCGGCGATATCCGGCGCCGGATTGACGGCGTCCCGCTGGTAGGTCTCAATCGACTGCGCCGGCGACATGAGAATCTTTCCATCGGCCCCGCGCGACCAATGCCGGTCGTAGAAAGTGACCACGCCATCTGCCAGCGGCAACAGCGAGTGCCGCGCAAAGGCGGTATCTTGTGTGTAATCGTAACTGTCCAGCATCTGCGCCACCACCTCCAGGCCGCCCTGAACGTGATAACGCATCCATTCACTCTGCAGTTCCGGACCGGGATTATCCCAACCGAAATCGTTTAGATTCGGCAGGCCCCAAAAATAGAGGGTTTCAATGAACGCTGCGCCGTCGTGGTGGAAGTAGCTGCGCGTGCGCGCTGTGGCCAGCGGCAGTGCCTGCACATATAGGTTGTACCAGGGAGCCAGCAGATCCTCATCGCCAGTGGCCATGAGCGGCCAATAAATCAGGCGCGTGTTTTGATTCCAATAAGATGCGCCCCAGGCGCGAAAATCGGGATCGTGATTCTTCTCGTTGGATCCCACGCCCGCGGGCAAATCGTGCCCCACGGTGAACAGCGAGCCGTTGAATTTGATCGGCTGCGCCCCCCGCCCCGCACAGGCCGTCATATACCGCTGGAGCGTGTAGCTTTGCGAAACCCGTTCCGCTGCCGTGGTGCCGCCCACTACCAGCCAGCTACGCTCCCAGAAGTCGTTCCACCACCGCTGATGCGCCTTCCAGGCCCGGGTGAGGGAGACGGCATCGTTGGCCTCCGCCAACCGGTCCACCTGGGAACGCCAATCCGCTGGCGACGCCACTTGCGCCGTAAGGGCATGGAGATCCAGCCGGAAAGACGTGGCACTCCGCGTGGACTGCAATCGCCGATCACCATCGCTGGCCAGGCCGTTTCCTTTCATCATCAGCCCAAAACAGCGATGCCATAGCGGATCCGGGAATTGGGACAACAACGGTTCCAGATGTTCCCGGGCGAAAACCAAGGGGTAAATGCTGCGCCGATTGAAATGACACCAAGTGATCCGGTTCCCTTGCGCCGGCAGAACATCGTCCGCGTCAAAATCCAGCCCATCCGGAACCACGCCGGCCTCAAAGTCCCCCGCGGTCGCCACCGCCGCTTGATCCAAATGGTACTTTTCCGATCGCCAGATTTCAGCCGAGGCCGTCAATTGGACCGGTTGCTCGGTCTCGAGTTCCACATGAGCCACGGGGCGGTTGGCATCCACCCAAATGCGGGCGGAATTTCGGCCGGCGGCCAGCGTCACCACGCCCTGCTCCAAATGCAGCGTTTGGGTAAAGGTCGGCGAAGCGACGAACGGATTGGGATTCAAACTTAACCGCACGCGTCCCAACTTGAGCAACTGACCATTTTCGCTCCAGGCATCCGCTTTGGCGGCCAACAGCACCAGGTCGCCATTCGTTTCCGTCCAGACGTTAAGGGCCACGTCTCCGTTGCCCAACGGCAGGGAATCATTTTCATTCGTCCCCGGCTGGCTCCACGCCACATCCTGCGCGACCGCCAAACGAACCCCTTGTGCCTCCGCCACGCTGGTGACAAACAAAGTAAGCGCCAGTATGCGAATCCACCTCGCGCGGGGGAAATTTGAGACGTTGATCACGATTTGTGTTGAATTCAAACCATAGTTAACCCCGCCCATTCATCACAGGCAAGTGTCCAAATGGTTCATTCTGATATTTCATGGTTCAGCTAAGCTGTGGTGGTTCGGCAAACCACAATTCCACGTTAGGAGACTCGAAAAATTGTTTCCATCCCCGAAAGCGGGGAGGCTGACACGGCGCGGCTGAAGCGCTCGGTTTATCGGCGCTCCTGGTATCCGCGAGGTTGATAATAGGCGGAACGATCGTTTGATCAGACTGGCCATCATCCGCGCCCGGGCCGATTGATCCCTGAAACCGTCCCCGTTTTTGGGGATGTTCCCCCGCCTTGCCGGCGTGTATCCTCAAGATAAATAATTCACCATGCATCGCTTGTTTGTCACCTGTCTCGCCTTCTCCGCCACGCTCACCCTTACCCGGGCCGCCGTGAATGCGGATCAATACTCCGTCCTGGATTTCGGCGCACATGCCGATGGACGCACGGACGATACGGCGGCGTTTCAAAAGGCACTGGACGCCGCTGGCCAGGCGGGCGGCGGCGTGGTTTCCGCGCCGCGGGGCAACTATTTCTTTGCCGGCCATCTCCATCTGCCGCGCGCGGTGACCCTGAAAGGCGTCTGGGAATCCGTTCCTTCGCACGTCGGCCTGCGCGACCACGGGGGCGCAAAGCCCACGGATGACGGCACGACGTTTCTGGTGACGGAAAACGAAGGCAAGGAGGACGGTGCCCCCTTCATCACCTTGAATGACAATACGACGCTCAAGGGGGTGGTGCTGTATTATCCGAACCAAGTTGCCGCCGCAGAACCCAAACCTTACCCGTGGGCGCTGGCCCTGCGCGGAAAAAATCCCGCAGTCATCGCCGTCGAACTGCTCAATCCCTACAACGGCATCGACGCCAGCCACAACGAGCGCCATTTGATCCGCGACGTGCAGGGCCAGCCGCTGCGGCGGGGCATCCTGGTGGACGCCATCTATGACATTGGTCGCATCGAAAATGTGCATTTCAATCCGTGGTGGAGCGTGCAGCCGGCCCTCGCTCACTGGCAGGAAGAAAATGGTGAGGCGTTTATCTTTGGCCGGAGCGACTGGCAATACGTGTACAACACTTTCTGCTTTGGCTATCACCGGGGCTATAAGTTTATCAAGACCGAGACCGGCGTTTGCAATGGCAACTTCCTGGGCATCGGGGCCGATGACTGCAACACCGCCGTGGAGGTGGAAGATTCTGCGCCATTTGGGTTGCTCATCTCCAACGGCGAGTTCACCTCCTTCCACGGGGCCGAGCCCACCATGGTGCGCGTGGGCAAGGATCATGGCGGCGCCGTGCGCTTTGTGAACTGCTCCTTCTGGGGGCCCTGCCGGCAGATTGCACGCCTGGCGGGACACGGCACGGTTGGTTTCAGCGATTGCACTTTCGTACAATGGGATGGCAATCGGGAAGGTTGCAGTGCCATCCAGGCGGATGGCGGGGCGCTGCTGGTGCGCGGCTGCGAATTCCGGGAGGATAAACCGACCATTGAACTCGGTGAAGCCGTCCGCCAGGCGGTCATCACTGACAATCTGTTTGCCGGCAAGCCGCGCATCACCAACCATAGTAAAGTGGCTGTCGGCGCGGCCAATGATCATCCCTGAGGGTCGCGGACTCCCGGCGCGGAATGTCTATTCCGCGGCCATCGGCATCAACGTGACCGGACCAAGCAGGCCGCAAGCCGTCAGGGGCCAATGGGAGGCATCGAACGGCGCGTAATGGACATCCACAAAGTTGATGTCCTTGAATATTTTCCAACGCACGCCGCGCCGGTCCAAATCGCGGACGCGATTGGCGGCCACACTGGTGACTTCCACATCCAGCACATTGTCCACGGGCTTGAGTTGGTCCACGACCACACGAAAGGGCGGAACAATCAACGTGCCGTAATCCCGGCCGTTGACTTGTACCCGTGCACTTTGCCGAACCTCGCCGAGATCCAAGACCAACGCTTTCCCGGCCGCATCCGGCGCGTCAAAGCGGGTTTCATACCGGGCAGTACCAGCAAAGGCCTGGGTGGCGGGATCCGAAAACATCGTCCAGGATTCAAGTCGGGTGGTGCGAGAATCCGCCGGCAACGTCGGTCCGCCGACAATAAATTTTACGCTCCACTCGCCACCGAGGGTCCGGGTCTGGGCAGACCGGGCAACCGCTTCCTGGTAAGCCCAGGAGCGGCCGTTGATTAGGGCATTCGTGCTGGCACGAAGAATCAACGATTCGCCGGCGAAGAGCTGCAAGCGTACACGCGCCCCTCCCGAACTGGCGGCCGGCTGGCAGGCAGCGACGCCGGAGTCGCCGGTCAACGGATCCAGGACGGCTACTGATCGAGCCGGCCGGGCCAGCGTGATCCAGCCATCGAAGTTCGTTCGGGCGCGGTTCGCAATAAAATAGACCCACTGGCCATCCGCGAACCGTCGCTCAAAGGCCAGCCCCGCGTCCACCAAGGTCTCGCGCGGCACCTTGACCAACGGCAAAATGGCCAAGGGATCGCCAAAGAAAAAGCAACCCCTTCCAACTTGTCGAAAATCCACGCTGCTGGCCAGGAACGGTTCATCCAGCGAGTCGTGTCTTTTCAAGTCGCGGTATTTTTCTTCCTTTGCCGGCGTATGCCAGCCGGCGATTTCCGCCGGCATCCCGCCGGCAAATATTACCGTGGCGCCGGCTCTGCCCATCGTCACCAACCGCTGGAGGGTCTCCCATGGCATGTATTTGCAGGCCGGTACAACCACCACGGCGTAAGTTCCGCCCGGCAACCGGACCCGGCCACCGACCACTTTGGCCCCCTGCAATTGGGCGTCCGAAACATAGTCAAAGGCCTGGCCGTGACTCCAGAGTGCATGCGCTGCTTCACCGATGGGCTGGGCTTCAAACCATTCGGTCTCACTCACGCCCATGGATTGGACCAGACCTGCCGGGTCGCTCCAAAAATCAGCCACCGGCCAGTAAAGTAAGATCTCGTTGTCCGGCCGGCCCGATTGCAGGACCGACTGGCAACGGGCGACATAATCATTGAGCGCGCCAACGTCATGCCAGATGGGATTGCGCGGATTCATTTCGGTGGCGGCGTAGAAGAGCCAACCCGGCCATGGTGCCTCCGCCGGGGAATAACAGGCGCCGTGATAATAAATGTGATTCACCCCCGCCAGGAACATGTCGTCGGCCAGATATTTCAGGTCGGCCAACGTTTCGGTGAAATGTTCCTTGAGCCAGGTCCCGGTCTCGGCGCCGGTCAGCGGATGGCCCTGGGTATGGGCGGCCGACGAGGCAAATTTGGAAATCAAGATGCTCCGATCATTGTGAAACATCTCGGTTTCGGGCAGGTCGGCTGCGCCGTACAAATCGAGCCAGTTGGCCGGCGCGCCGTGCGCCTGATAGATGGTGGAAAAACCGTGCTGGTGCGCCCAGCCCTGCCACGCCGGTTCGGATTGGCCGGCCATGATCTCGGCCAGGGTCCGGCGATAATCGTATTTCACGCGGGCCGCCCGCTCATCCCGCCTGTCCCCGAACAACGCTGGCAGTTCGGTTTGCAATTTATACCCGCGCAGCTTTTTGAATTGGGTGAAGAAGTCCGGCGACCAATCGGTGTGATATTCATAGGAATCCTGGAACACCGCCGCCGGTTTGGCACCGTGATAGTTTGCCAACGCCTGGTCGAACCACCCCAGCCAGTGGTGCATTGCCGGCGGGTACGCCGGATTTAGCATCCAGCCTTCGCCTCCCGGCGCCGGACGTTTGACCTTTTGTCCAGATGGCTTTTGCGAAATCGCATAGACTGTCCAATCACCGGCGGGCGCCACCCAATGCACTTCGCCAGCACCGCTGATTTTATCGGTGAGGTCGATCGGCTGGCCGGACGGAGAAAATGCCATCAAGGCCTGGATCGTGCGGGCATTCACCCGGTTAGTGAGGGTTTGTCCGGCCGCCACACGGTACGTGGTCACTATGACCCTGGCGTTGGCGTCTCGATCATTGACCGTGGGCCCCCCGAAGCACCAACCGGAACCGAGTGACATATCAACACCCAAGCCCAGCCGGGCGGCCTCGTCCACCGTGCATCCCATCATCGCCAGCCAGCGCGGCGAGAGATACGGAATTTCCCGGGCTTCCGCGCCCTGGGTGCCGTAGATCGCGGTGACCTGCACGCCGCCCAAGCCGGCCTCATGAAAGCATTTGAGCTCACGCGAGAGATTGGATTGATCCACCGCGCTGCCGTGCCACCACCACCAGATCCAGGGTCGTGCTTGCGCCGTGACGGGCGGCCAGGCCAGCGAATCATCCTCTGCCATCGCCCGCGCCAGGGCGGTGAAAAGGAACACCGCCAGCCAGGCGGCAAGCCGTTTGCGCAACGTGCTCATGCCCGACAGGGTAGCAATCCGTCGCGGCGCACGACACACTTTTAGACGTTCCATCGGCGGCAAATTTTTCATCGCCAAGGCCGGCTAAAACGCAACAATCATTGGCGATGAATCGATTTCTGCTCCTGTTGATCTGGCTGACAACTCCCCTGCTGTGCGCGGAAGGCACACCGCCGGAGAGTTCCGCCAATCTCAACGCCAACCGGGACCGGGTTTCGCAGACGGGTTTCCTGATGCAAACCAACCGTTCATTTCCCATCCTCTACGTGGTGGGTGATTCCACCGTCCACAACCCCGGCAAAGGCGAGCAAGGCTGGGGCGATGTCATTGGCCAGTATTTCGACGCCGAAAAAATTCGGGTCGAGAACCACGCTTTGGGCGGCCGCAGCAGCCGCACCTTCCGCACCCAAGGTTGGTGGGACAAGGTGCTGGCGGCCGCGCGGCCGGGGGATTTTGTCATCCTCCAGTTGGGCCATAACGATGGCGGACCGCTCGATGATACCAATCGAGCCCGGGGAAGTATCCGCGGGCTGGGCGAGGAGACCCGGGAGATCTTTAATCCCCTGACGCACCAACCGGAAATCGTGCATACCTACGGTTGGTACCTGCGGCAATATGTGCGGGAAGCCCGCGAACACGGTCTGACGCCGATCATTTGTTCCCCCATCCCACATTGTCCACAGGCGGAAGTCCACGCCGGCGACGTTGAAAAGAGCGACTACGTGACTTTCTCGAAGGCCGTAGCCGAGAGCGAACAGGCCGCGTTCATCGACCTTAACCGCATTACGCTAAGCCATTATGCCGGAAGGTCGCCAAAAGAACTCAAGGAAAAATACTTTACGCCAGCCGACAATACCCACACCAGCCCCGCCGGCGCCGCACTGAACGCGCAATCGGTGGTGGAAGGCATCCACGCGTTAAGAGATTGCGGTTTGGCGAACTGCTTGTCACCCAGCCCGGTGGACCTTGGTGAGGCAGCTCCGGAATCCGCCGCGCCAACGCCCGGCAACCGATATTTTTCCGATTGGCCAGCCGGGACCGCGCCGGCGGAAATTGGCAAGCGCGTGGCCGAGAATGTCCTGGCCAGACGCTTTGATTTCGAAACCAATCACCAACGCCAGTTCGTCATTTATCCGGAAGTCATCGCCGAGTACGGCGCGCTCCGAGTGGCCGCGCTGACCCACGACACCGACCTCCAAGCGCGGCTCGTGCAAAAATTCGCGCCGCTGTCCATGACCAACAGTGGGCAACATGTCTCCCGGGCCACGCACGTGGATTATCACGTGTTCGGCATCGTCCCGCTGGAGATGTACCTGGACACCAAGGACACCACTTACTTGCGTTGGGGCAGGACATTCGCCGACCGCCAATGGGACCACACCACCGCCGACGGCATCACAACTGAGGCCCGGTACTGGATCGACGACATGTTTATGATAACAGCATTGCAAGTGCAAGCGTTCCGCGCCACCGGGGATGACCAATATTTGGATCGGGCGGCCCGCACCATGGTGGCCTACGTCCGCCAACTGCAACAGACCAACGGTCTTTTCCTTCACGGAACCAACGCACCGTTTTTCTGGAGCCGCGGGAATGGCTGGGTGGCCGCGGGGATGGCCGAACTGCTGCGCTCGCTGCCGGAAAAACACCCCGACCGCCCGCCGGTACTGGCAGCGTACCGCAAGATGATGACGGCGCTGCTAAAATACCAGGGCCAGGATGGTCTATGGCGACAACTGATTGATGATCCCTCCGCTTGGACAGAAACCTCCGGCTCCGGCATGTTCACCTTCGCCTTGGTCACCGGTGTCAAATCCGGCTGGCTGGAGGCGGATGCCTACGGTCCAGCCGCCCGCCAGGCATGGCTGGGGCTGGTCCGCCATTTGGACGCCAAGGGCAATCTCGCCGAGGTCTGCGTGGGAACCAATCAGGGCCAAACCCGGGAGTTTTATCTCAACCGCATGCGAACGGTCGGCGATCTCCACGGCGAGACGCCACTATTATGGACGGCGGCAGCCTTCTTGCAATAACGCGCAAGAATCTGCCGAAGTGAAACTTCGCGAGCTTCCCCGCCGTCCATGTAGTTGATTGCCGCCGGGGCGACCGTCGCAAAAAGTGAACCGACCTCAATTCATTGGCACCGTTATCAGTCGCTCGTTGGCACCTGTAGCCATAGGACTCCTGATCGGCGGTCTCACCGCGGGCTGCCTCGGGAGCAAATCACGCTCGACCACACCCTTTGAGTTCAAATTTGCGGCGGACAAAAATGCGACGCCGGGCGTCTATGCGGGGAACTTCGGTTTCGATTTCGGCACCTCGGCCACCAACGCGCCGGGCGACGGTCTCACCAGCGAGCTTCCCTATTTTCTTTCCGTGGCGCTGCCGGAGGGCAATTACCAGGTCACCGCCACATTCGGCGACCGCTCGACCAGCACCACCAATACCGTCAAGGCCGAGAGCCGCCGCTTGATGGTGGAGAATCTGGCGACCAAGCCCGGCGAGTTCGTCACCCGCAACTTTGTGGTCAATATCCGTAGGCCGGACTATCCCGGCGGCACAGTCCACCTCAAGCCGCGTGAGGCGGCCTCGGAAGCGTTGACTTGGGACGGCAAGTTAACCCTGGAGTTCAGCGGTACGCGGCCGACCTTGCGGGCACTGGACATCACCCCTGCGCGGACCGCCCTCACCGTTTTCCTGGCGGGCGATTCAACGGTTTGCGATCAGCCGGCTGAGCCGTGGAATAGTTGGGGACAAATGCTGCCGCGTTTCTTCAACGCACACGCGGCGGTGGCCAATTACGCCGAGAGTGGCGAATCGTTGCGCTCGTCATTGGACGCGCACCGGTTCGACAAGATTTTCAGCGTGGCCCGCCCGGGCGACTTTCTGCTCGTGCAGTTCGGTCACAACGACATGAAAGACCGCGCCCCAAACGCGCTCTCCACCTATCAGGAGAACCTCAAGCAGATCGTCGCGCGCGCCCGGCAGGCGGGTCTAACGCCGGTGCTAGTCACGTCCATGGAGCGCAAGACCGGCCTCCGGAGCAACACGCTGGCCGGTTATCCCGCTGCCGTCCGCACCGTGGCCCGGGACTGTGATGCGGCCTTGATCGATCTGAATGCCGCCAGCCTGGTCCTTTACCGAGCCCTGGGCACCAACCTCGATCTGGCATTTCAAGACGGCACCCACCATAACAACTATGGCAGCTACGAATTGGCGCGCTGCGTCGTCGAAGGCATCAAGGCCAACCACCTCGCCCTCGCCCGTTTCCTCGCCCCTGACGTCACAGCGTTTGATCCGGCCAGGCCTGACGACCCGCGCACGTGTTGCCTGCCCGCAAGCCCGGCCCAAGACAACACCAAACCGGAAGGCAATTGACATGGCCACCCGCCGGAACAGTTACGATTGGCTGAAGCCGGTTGTTTGGCTGGCAATTCAGCTTCTGACCACTGCCAGCGTCACGGCGGCCGCGCCCGCTGACGCGCCGGTTACCGTTTCCGAACAAGCGGACACCTACACACTCGCCAACGGTTTGGTGATGGCAAGCATTCAGAAGCGTTCCGGCGTCTTATCGTCCCTGCGCTATCACGGCGTGGAATTGCTGGCATCGGGGCAAACGGGGGGCGAAGGCGGTTATTGGTCGTCGGTCGGCTCCGGGGCCACCGGCAGCCGGCGCGCCGCCGCCATCCGGATCAACCCGACTGACAATGGCGGGCAACGCGTGGAGATTTCGTGTCGTCTCTTCAACGACGCCGCGTCTCCCTCGGGCAGCCTGGATGCGGATTACCGATATAGCCTCGGGCGTGGCGAATCCGGGCTCTACGTTTACGCCGTCTTGGAACATAAACCCGGTTATCCAGGTTTCAGTCTGGGCGAGGCGCGCTATTGCTTAAAATTAAATCCGGACGTATTCGATTATCTGACCGTCGATGCCGATCGGCGGCGGCTCATGCCCAGCGGCTACGACTGGGACCACGGGGCTCCGCTCAATATGAAAGAGGCTCGCCGGATGACCACGGGCGTTCACCAAGGCGAGGTGGAGCACAAGTACGACTATGCTGCCGTCTTGGCGGATACTCCCGCCTACGGCTGGTCGGGCACCCGGCACCAGGTCGGGCTCTGGCTCGTGAACCCGACCATCGAATATCTTGGCGGCGGGCCGACGAAGGTTGAACTCACGGGGCATTTGGACGTAAACCCAGGCGGTCTGCCCACGCTGCTGAACATGTGGTTGGGCAGCCATTATGGCGGCACGTCGCTGACCGTTGGTGGAAACGAAAGCTGGGTGAAGGTAGTGGGTCCCTTTTTGCTGTACTGCAACTCCGGTCCCGATCCGGCAACGATGTGGCGAAATGCGCTGGCTCAGGCCAACCATGAAGCCGGCGCTTGGCCCTACGCTTGGATGAAGGAAACGCATTATCCGCTCGCGGCGAACCGCGGCACGGTGACGGGCCGGCTGAACTTGGCCGATCCCGGCGCACCGGGCTTGAAAATGGGCAACCTCTGGGTGGGACTGACCGCGCCTGATTATCCCGCGACGATCGATTCCCCTTCCCCCCACTCAAACCGAAATGGCCTACCGCCCCTCGTGGACTGGCAGCGCGACGCGAAGTTTTATCAGTTCTGGTCGCGTGGTGATCCGGATGGGCGTTTCATGGTCAAGAACATCCGGCCTGGCCGCTACACATTGCATGCCATTGCGGAAGGCGTGCTGGGCGAATTCACGCTCACCAACCAAGTCATCACCAACGGACCAACGCTCGCCTTGGGCAACTTGCCGTGGATCCCAGTCCGGTATGGCCGCACGATTTGGGAAATTGGCATTCCCGACCGCACAGCGCGTGAATTCCGGCACGGCGATCATTACTGGCAATGGGGCCTGTATTTCGATTATCCCAAGGAGTTCCCCCACGACGTGAACTTCGTCCTCGGCCAGAGTGACTGGCGGCGCGATTGGAATTACGTGCAACCGCCTCATTTTGAGGAGAGTGAAACGGCCCCGGCAGGTATGGATGAGGCTTCGGTCGCCGATCAAGCAGCGGTCGAATCGGGGACCAGCCGACGCAAAACGCGCAGCACCACTTGGTCGATCCGGTTCGAATTGTCTCAAGCCGGCCGAGGCCAGGCCACCCTGCGGCTGGCGTTTTGCGGAACGCATTTGGGATGCCACGTCGAGGTCTTGGTCAATGGACAGAGCGTGGGTGACACCGGCATCCTCCCCACCACCAGCGCCATGCAACGGGACGGGATCCGAGCATATTGGATCGAGAAGCCCATCGCCTTTGATGGCCGTCTGCTGGCCGCCGGCTCCAATACCGTCCAACTGGTGTCCCATGCCAATAATTGGTCGCAAGGCGTTATGTATGATTATTTACGGCTGGAATTGAATGATTCCGCTGCCCAATGACGCATCATTTTGATCCCGCCCCAAGACTCCGCCCCATCCGGCCCGAGGTGGTTTCTGCCCGCCCTGGCCGGCATTTGTAGCAACTCAGCACCGGTCAACCAATTACCCAAACAACCGGATTCCAGTGACGTCCGGACGTTTGCCCTGATCGATTAATTCATAGAAAAAAGTGAGCTAATTTCAAGTACTCCGCTCAAGTCATGCAAAAAATCTCCGAATAGACAGACAGTACGAAGATTCCGTTCAGCACGTCATGACCGGCGGCCCCCGAAAAGAAAACCTGACGCCGAGTCTTAATTGGCCGCGACCCGGAGAACATTATTCGTCAAGCAGATAACGATATGAAAACCTGGACCATTGGAAAACGCATTGCCTTGGGCTTTACCGCGGTGCTGCTGATCATGCTGGCGCTGAGCGTCTTTATCCGCACCCGCATCAGCGTCATCCATAGCGGCACGGTGGCCGTGGCGAACAACAACCTCCCCGGCTTGGAACGGCTGGCGGATGCGAAAGAAGCCATGATTGAAGCGATGGTATTGACCTATAAACACATTTATTCCCCGAACGACGCGGACATGAACCGCATCGAGGGCAAGCTCACCGAGCTTGGTGATCGGATTACCAAAGATCTTGAGGAGTTTGAAAAGGACGCCAGTACGCCCAGCAAGGCACTATTGGACGAAGCCAAGACTGAGCGGAGCAAGTATCTGGAGGTTCGCCATCAAATCCTGATCGCGAGCCGAAGTGCCACCAACTCAGAGCTCTCAGGCGTAGTCTACCAAAAGGCGCGGGCAAATCTTGATCCGCTATCTGACGCTTATATGGTTGCCCTCAGCAAGTGTGAAGATCAGGAAAAAAAGGAAGCCGGTGAATCGGCTGAATCAGTGCTAGGTGCGGTTCGCAGTTCCAGTACCGGATTATTGGTGGGACTGGCCATTGCACTCGCGGCGGCGGCCATCCTCGGATACCTGATTGTCAGGAACACCACCCGTATCCTGAGTCACGCCGCCGGGTCGCTCTCGGAAGGCGCCTTCCAAGTGACGTCCGCCGCCGGCCAGGTGACCAGCTCCAGCCAGTCGCTGGCCCAAGGGGCCAGCGAACAGGCCGCCTCGGTGGAGGAGACCAGCGCCTCGCTGGAAGAAACGGCCTCCATGACCAAGCGCAACGCCGAGAATGCCCAAAAAGCCAACGATTTGGCCAAGCAGGCGCGCACCGCGGCTGAGCGCGGCGCGGAGGACATGCAAAGCATGTCCACCGCCATGAACACCATCAAAATAAGCAGCGACGAGGTGGCCAAGATCATCAAGACCATTGATGAAATCGCCTTCCAAACCAACATTTTGGCGCTCAACGCGGCCGTTGAGGCGGCCCGGGCCGGCGAAGCCGGCATGGGTTTCGCCGTCGTGGCGGACGAAGTCAGAACTCTCGCCCAGCGCAGCGCCCAAGCCGCCAAGGAAACGGCCGCCAAAATCGAAGGGGCACTCAGCAGTACCGCCCAGGGCGTGCAGATCAGCGGGAAGGTAGCCGAAGCATTGAATGAGATTGTGGCCAAAGTCCGTCAGGTGGATGAACTGGTCACCGAAGTCGCTTCTGCTTCCAAGGAACAGACCACCGGCATCACGCAGATCAATACCGCAGTGGGACAAATGGATAAGGTGACCCAAGGCAACGCCGCCGCCGCCGAAGAATGTGCCGCTGCCGCCGAACAACTTAACGCGCAGTCGGAAGCCATGAAGCAAGCCGTCGGCGAATTAACGCGCTTGGTTTCCGGATCACATGGTTTGACGGCCGGCCGCCAACCTGCGGCGCGCCCGCTTTCGCGGCCCGCCCCGCAGATTCATAGCAATGGCAATGGCCTACACCACAGCTCGGACCATGGCCGGGCTGCCCAGCCAGGCAAGCGGAAGATGGCTGAACCCATGGCGGCGGCGACCGCGAAAGCCAATGCGCATTCAGAGATCCCCATGGATGGTGATTTTAAGGATTTTTGAGAAAAACAAAAAGCCGCCCGGATAAATCCAGGCGGCTGGTGATTACACCCGGCAGGCGGCGGTCAATGACCACCACCTGCCGGTAATGATTATTTCTTCTTGGCCGGCTTCGCAGCCTTGGCCGGCTTGGCGGCATGCTTTTCCTCAATGGCCGCTTGGGCGGCGGCCAGGCGAGCCACCGGCACGCGGAAGGGCGAGCAACTCACATAGGTAAGACCCGCGCGATGGCAGAACTTGACCGAGTCAGGATCACCACCATGTTCGCCGCAAATCCCCAGTTTGATTCCCGGGCGGGTCTGGTTGCCCTTCTGGGCCGCCAGTTTGATGAGCTGGCCAACACCGGCCTGGTCGATGGAGGCAAACGGATTCTTCTTGATGATCTCGTTCTCCGTGTAAGCACCCAGGAACGAACCTGAGTCGTCGCGGCTCATGCCCAGACAAGTCTGGGTGAGATCGTTGGTGCCGAAGCTGAAAAACTCGGCGGTCTGGGCGATTTCATCCGCCGTAAGCGCGCCGCGCGGCACCTCGATCATGGTGCCCACGTGGTAGCTAAGCTTCACTTTCTGCTCGGCTTGTACCTGCTTGGCGACGTCGTGGACGATGGCCACCTGGAGATCCAGTTCCTTCTTGAAACCGACGAGCGGGATCATGATCTCCGGACTGCATTTGACCTTTTCCTTGATGCAGCGGGCCGCCGCTTCGAACACTGCCCGCGCCTGCATACGGGTGATTTCGGGATACTTGATGCCAAGGCGGCAGCCCCGGAAGCCCAACATGGGGTTGAATTCATGCAATTCCGCCACGCGGGCCATGATCTTCTCCACGGAGATGCCCAGCTTGTGCGCCAAGTCGAGCTGTTGCTCCTTGGCATGCGGCAGGAACTCGTGCAGCGGCGGATCCAGGAAACGGATCGTGGCCGGGAATCCTTTCAACGCCTTGAAGATGCCATAGAAGTCATCGCGCTGATACGGCAGGAGCTTGGCCAGCGCCGCTTCGCGGGCCGGCAGCGAGTCCGCCAGAATCATCTCGCGCATGGCGTCGATGCGGTTGCCCGCGAAGAACATGTGTTCGGTGCGGGTCAGGCCGATGCCCGTGGCGCCGAACGCAACCGCGTTGGCGGCCTGCTCCGGCGTGTCGGCATTGGTGCGCACTTGCAGCCGGGTGAATTTCGCGCACCACTTCAATAGTTGATTGAAGTTCTTGAACTTCTCCGTGGCTTGGGCCGCCTTGTCGTCGTGCAGCAGGCCCGCAATGATCTCGGACGGAGCCGTCTTGATCTGGCCTGCATAGACCGTGCCGGCCGTACCGTCGATCGAAAGGAAATCACCCTCGTTCAGCGTCTTGCCGCCAACCGAGAGGGTTTTCTTTTCGTAGCTGATATCCAGGCTGGCCACGCCGCAGACGCAGACCTTGCCCATCTGGCGGGCCACCAGCGCCGCGTGCGAACTCACACCGCCGCGGGCGGTGAGAATGCCTTCGGCGGCGATCATGCCGCGCAAGTCTTCCGGCGAGGTCTCAATGCGCACCAGCAGCACCTTTTCGCCCTTTTCAGCGGCCGCCACGGCACGGTCCGCATTCAGATAGAATTTGCCGCAGGCGGCACCGGGCCCCGCCGGCAAACCACTGGCAATGGGCGTGGCCTTCTTGATGTCGGCCAGATCGAAGATGGGAGCCAGGAGCTGATCCAATTGATCGGCCGGGTTGCGTAACACAGCGGTTTCGGCGTCAATCAGTTTTTCCTTCACCAAATCCATGGAAATTTTCAACGCGGCGGCGGCGGTGCGCTTGCCATTGCGCGTCTGAAGCATGTAAACCTTGCCTTCCTGGATCGTAAACTCGAAGTCCTGCACATCCTTGAAATGCTTTTCCAGGATGCTGCGGATGTTGTCCAATTCCTTGTAGGCCTTGGGCATTTCCTTGGCCAACTGGGCCACCGGTTCCGGCGTGCGCACGCCGGCCACCACGTCTTCGCCCTGCGCATTGATGAGAAATTCACCGTAGAACTCCTTGGTCCCATTGGCCGGGTTGCGGGTAAACGCCACCCCGGAACCGGAAGTGGTGCCGGTATTGCCGTACACCATCGCCTGAATATTGACGGCCGTGCCCCACTCGGAAGGAATATTATATTTGCGACGATAGACAATCGCGCGATCATTCATCCAGGAACCAAACACGGCGCCGACCGCGCCCCAGAGTTGCTTCCACGGATCCTGCGGAAATTCCTTCCCGGCGCGTTCCTTGATGAGGAGCTTGAACCGGGCGACGAGTTCCTTGAGGTCCTCGACCGTGAGTTTGGTATCCTCAATGTCCGCCTGATACCGCTCCTGCTTGAGGCTGTGAATCACCGTCTCAAACGGCTCATGGTCTTCATTGGCCAGCTTCTGCACACCGAGCACCACGTCGCCGTACATCTGCACAAACCGGCGGTAGCAATCCCAGGCAAAACGCTCGTTCTTGGTGGCCTTGGTGAGGGCGACCACGGTTTCGTCGTTGAGGCCGAGATTCAAAATCGTGTCCATCATGCCGGGCATCGAATCCCGGGCGCCGGAACGCACCGAGACCAGGAGCGGCATGGCCGATTTATCGCCGAACTTGGTGCCGATTATTTTTTCGATCTGGGCAACGCCTTCCCTGGCCTGGGCGTCGAGGACCTTGGGATAAGTTCTCTTGTTGGCGTAGTAGTAGGTGCAGACCTCGGTGGTAATGGTGAAACCGGGAGGAACCGGGAGACCGATGCGGGCCATTTCTGCGAGGTTCGCGCCCTTGCCACCGAGCAAAGGCTTCATGGAACCGTTACCGTCAGCTTTCTTGTTGCCAAATAAATAAACGAATTTTTCTTTAGCCATAAAATATGGATTTTGCTGTTGTGTGTTGCGGTAAAACGAATATAGAAAATAACAAACGCGCCAGTCGAGTCAACGCATCATCCGCCCAATGGCATTTTCGGGCGGGAAAGGATGAATGGATTTCCGAACCGCCAGACGCCGCCGGGGAGTCGCCGGGCACGCAAAACCCCGGCGCGTTGGCCGGTGTGGAAATCTACTTGAGCAGGCTGGCGGTTTCCGCATAGCACCGGGCCACCTGCTCCATGGACGGCCGGCGATTGGGCAGCTTTTCCAGGCACGACATCATGACCGCCTGCATGTTACGAAGCACCGTCACTCCCAATTGAATAGGCGTCGGCGGCGTGACCTCGCGAATTTGGTGTTCGATGCGCTGAACATCCCCTTCAAATGGAAACCGGCCGGTGTAGGCATAATAGGCCAGGACACCGAACGCAAACACGTCGCCTTGGCGGCCATGTTCGTGGCTGCCGCCCCATTTCTCCGGGGCCATGTACTTGACCGTTCCGTTGGGGTTATGCTGGTGGTCGGCGATAAACGCGGGCACCTGCCCCTCAAAATACGAATGTGAAAAATCGATCAGCAATGCCCCGCGCGGGCAGGCCTCTGGCACCAGCACGTTCAGGCTCTTGAGATCGTTATGCACCACCGGCCGGTCGCACAGCAGCCCCTCGTGCAAATCCGCCATCGTCTCGGCCACATCTTGTAGAATCTGATGGGTCCGGGCGGGATCCCGCAACGTGGCGCCGGCCTGCACCAGGTCCTGCAACGTGGTGCCCTCGACAAACTCCAGGAACAGCCGGTGGGCGACCGGGTCAAAGGCCAGCTTGCGGCGCACACGGGGATGGCTGATGCCGTCCAGCATGTGCGCTTCGTTGGCGATGAAATTCTCGTTCCAAAATTGGATCGGCTCCTTGAGCAGCACCGGCTGGGAATTCCGAATGAACCACACCTTGGCCAGCTTTGACACGCCCGCCTCCACCGGCATTGGTTCCTGTTTTATGATGGTCGGTATTTTCTTCATCGGCCGGCCAAGAGCCGCGTCGTGGTTCCGCCCAGCCCAGACCGGCCGGAGACCATTGAGTTTTGCCCCGGACTCTAGGCGCTGCCGGCGCGATTGTCCAACGGGAATTGAAAGATATCGCCCCGCCGGAGCTTGACCCGGACGCTGTTTACCAACACCTTGTGCTGGCTGCCTCCGGCAAGGCGCACCGTCGCCGGGCCGCCGGACCGGCAGTCAGGTTTTGCCTATGAAGTTGAAAGCTCTTTTTGCCATCCTCGGTGCCGCCGGTCTCACCCTCGGCGGGGCGGGCTGCACCACCCACAAGACCACCGTGCCGTTGACCAACAGTTTCGAATTTGTCTCGCATCCGTATCACACCCTGATCGATGATCCGCCCCCGCCGCGCGTGGCGTTGCAACGCGAGGTGACCAAAGGCACGATCACCCCCATTTGGCCGGCGTTGTACAGCACGGATACCGTCATCCAGGGCGGTCTGGTGCTGTTCGTGGCCGAGCGCGCCTACACCGAGCCGGAACGCGTCACTCACGCGCGCTTGTTCGCCGCCCGCCCCCCGGCCCCGCCCGAAGACCTCACCGACGAGATCCTTTGGCGATGGTCCAAGGCCAAGGGCCGGGATTTCGGCACCGCGTTGCAGAAGCTCGCCGCCGTCGATCCGGTGTCCGGCGACGATGGCGTGAATGTGAGCCTCCAATTCTGGGGGCCGGCCGCGTTTAACGAAGCCCACCAGGATTGGCCGGACTCCGGCATGCTGCATTTGAGCTGGTCGCAAGTGGACGAGCTCATGCAGATTGTGAAAACCAAAGGCGTGCCCCTAAAAGACCTGCACTGGCACACAGACTTCATCGGCGAGAAATATTGAGCTATCCGTTGACTCGCCCGTCGCCGATGGTGAAGGTGGCGACACCGCATTTCCGGGGCAGATGGTCGCCCGGGAAGGCGTAACGTCATTTCCCGCGATATTTTGACGGGTTGCGAATCCGGTCGAGCCGTTCGACTTCCAGTTCCTGCATAACCATCCGCTGTCGTCTGCGCTCGATGGCATCCGAAATAAGGCGCGGGATCAACCAAATCCGGTTGATTCGCCGAATGAGGGTCAGACTGATGAATCTGGATCGCTTCACTTTTGTATCCTCGCTTCCGCCAGCGAGCCTTTCCGCTGGCGATAAATCCGGTCCACAAATGAGCCGGCCCGGAATCCACTCGGCCCCGCCCAAGGAATGAAACCCTGGCGGTTATCGGCGACAAAGTCGCCACGGCGCACCACCTCATGGCCTTTCAGGGGCCGCAGGCAATCCCGCGCGGGACTCATCGCCACTGGTTCGTTTTCGTTCATTGGGCGCGCTTGGACCTGATCAGCAACCAGACGACGCCGGCGGCCAGCACCAGCCCACCGGCGACCGGTGGGATGAATTGGCCATCGCTCTTGGCAATATTAACCCCAAGGAATTCGACGGGTTGACCAGGTGTCAAAAGATTCAAGGCCATCGAGGCAAACACCACCGCACAAACGGAAACGAGTACGACGACGAGTAATTTCATTTAATTTTTTTCGATTGCGGGTGGCTTGCTGGTAGCCCCGGAAACACAATGACGAAAAAACCTGTTCTTCACCATGGGGTGTAACCCGACCATGCGTGGGGCTACGGGCAGTGTTTTGCGGCCCTTTTGTCACTCGGCGCCGGCAGTGCCGGCTGGCGAAATTGAACTTGAATCCCTTGGGAACCATGTTAAGAAATACCCCGTAACTCAGCGTTTTGAGGCTGGCAGCCGGTGAAGACCTTGCCCCTTCCGCCCCTCGTTTGGCTGTTCAAATGTGCCCGCTGCTGCATGTCATCCATGAAGATGCCGATCTGCTGGTTGTCCATAAACCGGCCGATTTGGTGTGCCATCCCACCAAGGGCGACGAGTATTCCAGTTTGATCAGCCGCGCGCGTTTGTATCTGCAAGCCGCCACCGCCACTGCCGGCCCGGACAGCCCTGAAGTCCGCCCCCATTTGATTCACCGGCTCGACCGCGAAACCTCCGGCATAGTGCTGCTGGCCAAGAACGCCGCGGCGGCGGGCGAGTTGGGAAAAGTCTGGGAGACGCGCGCGGTTCGCAAAGAGTATCTGGCGGTCGTCCACGGCCACCTCGCCGACGATCACGGGATCATCGACGCCCCGCTTGGGCGGGATGAGCAGAGCCCGGTCGCCATCAAGGATTGCGTACGCCTGGATGGCCATTCTGCCCAAACGGAATTCGTGGTCGAACGCAGATTTCATCAAGTGGTGAAGACCGAGCCCACGGAACCGAACGGCATGCCTTCCGCCCCCGATAATAAGCCGTTTTCACTGTTGCGCGTGCACCCGCTGACCGGCCGCAAGCACCAGATCCGCATTCACTTGGCCCACCTCGGCCATCCGCTGGTGGGCGACAAGCTCTATGGGGGCCGACCTGAAGTCTACCTGGCTTTGGTGGAAAGGCGTCTCACCCCGGAACAGCGCGCGTGGTTGATCCTGCCCCAACACGCCCTACACGCCTGCCGCCTCACATTCGAATGGCGGGGCCAAATCCGTGAATTCACCACCCCGCCGGAAGGAGTCTTGGCCGCGTTCATCGACGGCCAACCGCCGACCGCGCTGCCTCAAACATAGAGCGCGTTTTGCAATTCGCGCAGCATGATGCCGCAGAACGGATAGCGGCGGTCCGGATCGCGCTCAATACATTTCATGACCACCTTTTCCAAGGCGGGCGGAACGTCCGGATTATGCTCACGCAACGGAACGGGTCCGGCCGGGTCCATTTCGGCCGCCAGGATTTCGGCCGGAGAGCCGCCCGGAAACGGCTTTTGATTGCTTAACAATTCATAGGCCGAAACGCCGTAGGCAAAAATATCCACCCGTCCGTCGAACGCCTCCCGCTTCAACTGCTCGGGCGCCATGTAACCAGGCGTACCGGGGTTCTTGGAAAACTTCACCGGCTTTTCGGGAATCGGCTGCGCCATGTCAAAATCAATCA
>CAYTJG010000012.1:0-34689 GCA_964437865.1 uncultured Bifidobacteriaceae bacterium
TTGACGTTTGTAATGGGTAAAGGGAGGTGTCGCGGAGCGACAATGGAGATAAGCCAGACACGCCAGTGTCTGGTTTCGCGCCAGACGAATTCATGCGTCCTGGAGGGACGCCGGGATTTCCCCTGTCCCTTCAGGACGGTTTCATTTTTGCCGCCGGTACCCGGCACGCTGTGCCGGGCTAATATCCAGCGTCGCTCCGCGACCGCCGAAAGCTGCCTTGAAGATTTTACCCACAATAAACATCGACCACTTTGGTTTTCAACCCACCGCGGACGTCAAAAGGGCACCTCGCCAGTCGGCAAGGCCAGACTTAAAAACTGCGAAACCAGGAACCGGCCCGGTCACGGTTTTTCCCGGCGCTCACGCTCTGGGACGCAGTTCGTTCGTCATATAACTGACGGCAAAATCAATGAACGCCCGGACACGGGCCGGGAGCATCTGGTGTCCCGGATAGAGCACATGGACCGGCAGTTCCCTGGCCTCCCATTTCGGCAGCACGCGGACGAGTTTGCCTGAAACAAGGTCTTCGCGAATAAGCCATTCAGGCGGATGTCTCGCAGCCCGCGGAAGTGGCCGCCCTGTTTGACCGGACGGAAACCGCATTGGGCAAGGTGGATGTCCTGGTCAATAATGCCGGCATCATGCAGCCGGGATTGACCCCGCTCGCCGACACGGACGATGCCTTGTTCGACCGCCTGCTCGCGGTGAATCTCAAGGGCACGTTCAACACCCTGCGGGCCGCGGCCAAACGGCTGCGTTCCGGCGGGCGCATCATTAATTTTTCATCGAGCGTCATCGGGCTCGCGCTGCCGGGGTATTCGATTTACGCCGCCACCAAGTCCGCCGTGGAGACGATGACAAACATATTTGCCAAGGAACTCCGGGGCCGGAACATCACGGTCAACGCGGTGGCGCCCGGACCGACGGCGACCGATCTCTTCTTAAGACAAGACGGAAGACCAAATCACGCAGCTTGCGAAGCTGCCGCCGCTGGAACGGTTGGCCAAACCCGAGGACATCGCCAAGGTCGTGTCGTTCCTTGCCGGTGCCGATGGCAGTTGGGTCAACGGCCAGACGCTTCGCGCCAACGGCGGCCTGGTTTAACCCGGAAGAGGGGCAGCCGTCGCTCAGCTCACAAAACTGTAATCGAAGGGCGGTCGCATTTCGCGAGCCAGATACGCGTTTGCTTCGGCCGCGTTGGCACCGGCAAAGGTCTCGGCGTCAGGGTTCCATTCCAGTTTCAGTCCGGAACGCAAGGCGATGACGATCAAATGGCCGATGCTGGCCGACCGATGCCCGGCTTCGACCGGGGCCACCGGATCTTGTCGCGAATGCACGCAATCAAAAAAGTTGCGCATGTGGTTGTCGCTCACCGGCAGCCGGATGGCGTTGTCGGGCAACGCCGAATGCAGCAGGTCCGTGGTGCTGGCGCTGAGTTCGTCGCGGTTTACCCAGATCCAGCCCCCCGTCCCGATGAACTTGATCCCGTTCCGTTGGCCGTCCGGTTTCACGATGCCGCCGTAGGGGGTGTCATCCGTGGTGGTTTTTACGACCTGTCGCACTCCGTTGGCCCACGTCAGCACGGCCTCGAACTCGGCGGGCGTGGTGTAGCCATTGGGTAGCGGGGGCGTAATGACGCGCGCCTCCACGGCCACCGGGCCGTCGAGCCCGATGCCCCAGCGCGCGATATCGTTGTGATGCGCGCCCCAATCCGTCACCGGTCCGCCGGAATAATCGTACCACCAGCGAAAATTGGCATGGCAGCGCTCCGTGAAGTATTCGACGAGCGGCGCCTGGCCCAGCCAAAAATCATAATTGAACCCGTCCGGCACGGGAATGGGTTTGAACGGCCCGCCGCGGATCCCCGCGGGCACAAACACCTGCACCTCCTGCAGGGTGCCGATGCGCCCGTTGCGCACGAGCTCGCAAGTCAGGCGAAACCGCTTGCTGCTGCGCTGCTGCGTCCCCGTCTGGAAGACCACTTTGTTTTCCCGCACGGCTTGAACGACGTGCTTGCCTTCCGCAATCGTGAGGGTCAGTGGCTTCTCGCCATACACATCCTTCCTGGCCTTGGCCGCCGCGATATTGATGAGCGTATGCCAATGATCCGGCGCCCCCTGCACAATCACCTGCACGTCATTCCGCTCCAGCAACTTTCGAAAATCGCCATACACCTCCGGACGGCGTCCGTTCGCGGCGAACTGTTCGGCTGCGGCCGCGGCGTGCTGGTGGTCCACATCGCACACGGCCACCACGTCGCCATAATTGGCGGCGTTTTGGGCGTCGAAACGGCCTTGACCGCCGCAGCCGATCAAGCCGATGCCGGGCCGGTCGTTGGCTGCGGGTGGGGCGGTGGTGCCGCCGGCGGCTTCGGCTGCGGCGAGATCGCGTTGAACGAACCAAAGTGGCAGGCCGGTGGCCGCCGCGGCCGCCGTGCAGCGTCCGAGAAAGGAACGGCGTGTGATGTGGAAGGAGGATTGCATGGGTGAATGATCGGTTGGGGTTAGAACCAAGTGGCAACAGTTCAACTTCCGGGTTTCTGGTAATCCGCCATGGCCTGCTGGACTTTCATTGGGTGATGCCCTGACTCTAGCAGGCGGTGGAAACGCGTGCAAGCGCCCGCCGCGCAGCCGATGCCTGTTTATTCGAGGGTGACCAATATTTTGACCACGAACGACAACACGGTTTGGCGCAAGCTGACGGACGACGGTCAAACCGTTGTTTTGGAAAAGCAGCCTCTGCTCGAAGCGTTGCCCCTGACGAACAGGATTCCGAACCTGACGCTCTTCGGACTGGACGGAGTGAGTTGCGAGGTCTTGTTTTCTTCGGGTCTGCCCGCTGGAAGATGGCAACCTGTCTGGATGAGAATCATGGCCGCGGGTCATTCCATGCCGGTCGCCAGCCTGACCAACCTGGGGCCAACGATGTTCTTCCGCTCCCGGGCGCAAGCCGGCGATGGGCCGTAGGTTAGCCAAACCCTAGTCCGGAAAAACGACTTGCAAATCTCTGAAGCATTAAGAGAATTACAAGCAGGCGCACGCTGGTCGTGGGCAACCAACCAAATGGGACAAACCCGATAATATGAACGGTGCCATATCAGGCCAGGATAAATTGGGCGCATACATTGACCGAATCAAGTCTTTGCCGCCGACGCCTTCGTTGATGCTCAAACTGCTCGCGCTGTTCAAAGAGTCGAGTCCCGATGTCGAGGAAGTGATCAGCTTGGCGAGGCGTGACCCAGCTCTCACAATTGAAGTGTTGCGAATATGCAATGGCGCGCGTTTTCGGGGTGAGCAGAATGTGTCTGACATGTTCGAGGCGGTTACCCGGCTTGGCCTGCAAGAAATCTACCGGATAATCATGATGATTTCAGCGACGAGCACAATTTCGCTCAATAATGTGGACACGGTGCTGGAGGTGGAAGCCTTGTGTCGTCATTCCAAGGCGACTGCGGTGGCCGCCGGAGTAGTTGCCAAATCGGCTGGGGAAGAGGAAAGTGGCGCTTTCATTGCCGGACTGCTGCACGATGTCGGCAAGATCGCTTTGGCTTCGGCCGAAGGTGTAAGATACAGGTCATCGACTGGCAGAAATGAACTGCAGGGCAGCTCGCTCTCGGAATGGGAAAAGAAGAATTTTGGTTTTGATCACGGTGAAGTGGGTGGACGATTGCTTGAACGCTGGGGTTTCCCTCCGGAAATTGCCCTGGCGGTTCAGTATCACCATAATCTCGTGGGGGCGGGTGATTCCACACGGCTGGCTTCGACCGTGGCGCTGGCCGATCTGCTCGCCCATGCCGCCGAAAAGAAAACCGCCATCGACGCAAGCAGCCGGGAGAGCATCGCGAAAGCCGCAAGTTCTCTGAATCTTGCCTCCGAGGCGGTGACGGCCTTGATGCAACGGGTGAATGAAGAGTTGAAGCGTGATGCTTTTGCTCTTGGACGAGCAACTTAGCCACAGCCCAAGATGCTTCATCCCTTTCAGGGATACGGCTTTCGCGCTCGCCGTCGTTCCGGCCAGGCGGATGGCATTTTCACCAGCCTTTCACCGCGCCGCCCTTAAAAATCTTTTCCGCCGCCGCGAGGACTTCGTCGGATTCGTAGGCCTGCACGAATTGGGTGATGCGCGGGTCGTGCTGGTTGTCTTCCCGGGCCACGATCAGGTTCACATAGGGCGAATGGCTGTCCTCCACGAAAATACCGTCCTTGGTCGGCGTCAGTCCCACTTGGCTGGCGTAGGTGTTGTTGATGATGGCCAGGTCCACATCGGGCAGCGCGCGGGGCAGTTGCGGCGCCTCCAGTTCCACGATCTTGAATTTCCGCGGATTGGCCGCGATCTCCAGCACGGTGGCGTTAATCCCGGCGCCGGGGCGCAATTGGATGAGTCCCTGCCGCTCCAGCAGCACCAGCGACCGCCCGAGATTCGTCGGATCGTTCGGCACCGCAATGGTGGCGCCATCAGGCAATTCCGATACGTGGTGAATCCGCTGGGAGTAGGCCGCGATGGGATAGACAAAGGTGCGGCCGACGATCGCCAGGTGATAGCCGCGATCCTTGATCTGCTGGTCGAGAAACGGTTTGTGCTGAAAGGCATTCGCGTCAATCGAACCGTCGGCCAGCGCCGCGTTCGGGGTCACGTAGTCGTTGAATGTCACCAAGTCCACATCCAGGTGGAATTTGTCGTGCGCCACCTGGCCGGCGACCTCGGCCACTTGCTCCTCCGCGCCGGACATGACGCCCAATTTGAGGCGATGCGGGTCGGACTGGGTTTTTCCGCAGCCAGCGAGCAGCGCGGCGGCGGCGAGGAATGACGTAAGCGGGAGCAAGGCTTTCACAATCAGGAAATTTCAGGCGCGATGGTTGAACCGGCGGCTGAGCCACTCGCCGAGGAATTGGATGATTTGGACCAGCAGGATCAAGATGACCACCACGGCAATCATCACGGTGGTGTCAAAACGCTGGTAGCCATACCGGATGCCCAAGTCGCCCAAGCCGCCGCCGCCCACGGCGCCGGCCATGGCCGAGTAGCTCACCAAGGTGACGAGCGTGATGGTGGCGGCATTGAGGATGCCCGGGAGCGCTTCCGGCAGCAGGACCTTGAAGACGATTTGGCCCGGCCGGGCGCCCATGGCGCGCGCCGCCTCCACCAGCCCGGTGGGCACCTCCAACAACGCCCCTTCCACCAGTCGCGCGATAAACGGCGTGGCCCCGAGACTCAATGGCACGATGGCGGCCGCGGTGCCGATGGACGTGCCCACCAGCAATCGGGTGAGTGGAATCAGCGCCACCATGAGCATGATGAACGGCACCGAACGGCCGGCATTGACGATCAATCCCAGTGCGCGGTGGAAAGTGGGCCGCCCTTGGATCTGGCCGGGGCGCGTCAAAAAAAGCAGCACCCCAAGCGGCAAACCCAGGAGAAAACCGACGGCGCCGGAAACGAGCACCATCAGCGTTGTTTGATACAGCGCCTTCAGCAGGAGGAGAACCATGGGGAGTGGCATGGCGATTTATTTCCAAACCGATTGCGCGAACTGCCGGGCCAGCGGCGTTTTTGGATGATGGACGATTTCCTGGACCGTTCCTTTTTCTACGATCGTTCCCCGATCCAGGATGGCCACTTCGTCGCAAATGCTCCGCACCACATCCATCTCGTGGGTGATCAGCAGAATTGTGAGTCCGAGTTCATGGTTGAGGCCGCGCAGGAGCTCCAGAATAGATCGGGTGGTGGTCGGATCGAGCGCGCTGGTGGCTTCATCGCACAACAGGACCTTGGGGCGGTTGGCTAACGCGCGGGCAATCGTCACGCGCTGTTGTTGCCCGCCGGAAAGCTGCGCCGGATGGAAATTCCGTCGATCCTTCAAGCCGACCCGTTCCAGCAGCGCTTCCACCCGCGGTTCGAGTTCGTGGCGGGGCGTCCGGGTCAATTCCAGTGGGAGCGCCACATTCCCAAACACGGTGCGCGAAGAGAGCAGGTTGGCGTGTTGCGAAATCATCCCGATGTCGCGTCGGGCGTGGGCGAGATCCTTTTCAGACAACGCGGTTAAATCACGACCGGCCATAGCGACATTTCCCGACGTGGGACGTTCCAGCAGATTGACGCAGCGAATCAGCGTGCTCTTGCCGGCTCCCGAAGCGCCGATCACGCCGAAAACCTGGCCGGCTTTGACCTCCAGGTTGACGCTCTTCAGTACCGTGGTTGAGCCGTTTGGGCCGGAAAAAACCTTGCTCAGCTCGGATAACCGGATCATCGGGCGGCCATCGTCAGGCACCCTCCTGGAGGCAAGCGCAACGCCTGTCTTTTCGGCTGGGGCGGCTGTGAACAAATCCATCATAATTCAATACACGACTAAAGTACTAGACAATATGCCGAATTGCCAGCCCTTTTCGGGATGAGAAGCCTATGAAAGTGGATTGAGGATTTCAGATTGGCGGGCACTCCACGGCGCCCCTCGTAGCGCAAACATTCCTGTTTGCGGGTTCACGGGACTTTCAAGCGCCGTGCTCCCGGGCCGGCCAGCCTTCCACGCCCTGTCTCCCCCTCGAAAACTGGCGGCTGAAAAACAAGACCTTTTACGGGCCGGCGAGCCGGAAAAAGAGGTTGGTGGACGTGGATTCAGGCACCACGGATTCATACCATCCGTTGGTCAGCCCGGGCGAAACACTAACCGGCGCCCAATTCGTGGCGGCAAGATTGGAGATCTGCTGCAATTCCAGACCGGTTGCCGCGGACAAGTTCTGCCAGGAAATGAGCAGATTCGTGCCTGAGCGCGTTAGGCTCAGGGCCGGAGCCTGGCGCAGGACATAGATGCCGCCGGGATAGGAGACGGCAGATCGCACGGTGCCATCAGCAGAAGAGGCGACGGAATTCCAATAGCCGGGCTGGCCGGTGGCAGCCCACGTGGCGCCCGCGTCGGTGGAAATATAAATCAAGCCGTCACCATAGCCCGAATCTGCCGCCACCAACTTGGCGCCATCCGCCGACGACGCGATGCTTGTCCATTCGTTCGTTGGCGCGGAAGTGATGTCCCAGCTGGCTCCTGAATTCGTGGAGACATAGATCTCGTCGTCGCCCAAGCCGGAGCTTGCGGCGGCCAACCGGGTACCGTCGGCCGAAGAGGCGATGCAGGCCCAGAGGTTGATGGGGGCCGGGGTGGCGGTCCACGAAGCGCCGGTGTTCGTCGAGACATAGATCAGGCCGTCACCATAGCCGGAATCCACTGCCGCCAGTATTGATCCGTCGGCGGACATGGCGAGGGAGGCCCAGAAGTCGGCGGGGGCGCTGGTTGCCTTCCAGGCGACGCCGGAGTTGGTCGAGACATAGACCAGTCCGTCACCCATGCCGGAATCAACGGCCGCCAGCGTTGCCCCATCCCACGAGGACGCAACGCAGAGCCAGTTATTGGTTGGGGCGGCGGTCATTTTCCAGGTCTTGCCCGAATTAGCCGAGGTATAGATCGGACCGGGATTGCTGTTCACATCCTGATTAACGGCCGCCGCGAGCTTGGCGCCGTCCGCGGATGAGGCGACGGATTGCCAGGAAAGGCCCGCTGGTGCGCTGGCCGGTGTCCACGTAAGACCGAAGTTGGTCGAGGTGAAAATCGAGCCACCGTTGCCGAAACCATCGTCATAAGCCGCCGCCACCAGTTTGCCGCCATTGGTGGAGCAGGCGAGGCCCAGCCAATCGTAACTCGGCGCGCTAGTGGAAACCCAGTTTTGAGCCAAAGCAGGATTGTCCGCCACGCCGCTCGCGCAGACGGCCAGACTCAGGATGAGAGATTTTGGATTCATGGATCGGTTGGCGGGCTGAAGCTGATTTAGTGTTAACGTCCGGTTTCGTGTGAACCCATATTTCATGCGAGGAAACGGCGGCAAAAAAGACCGGCAGTGCCTTTGTGGCGGGCGTCGCACGCAAGGGTGTCAGCGGCGCGCGGCTTTTGCTTATCGCTCGTTGTGGGCTCATTAAAATTACGCTGCCAAGGAATCCGGGAAAAGTCCCCGCACTCATTGGCAGCGAATCTACAGGTTTTGTCGGTTTTCTTCAGGGTTCGGTGGTTCCAACCGCCGTCGGCGGCACAATGAGCGGCTCGAACGGCAGTTCGCGGCGGATGCTCAGGCCGCCGAAGGGCACGAGTATGGTGTGCGCTTCACCCCAAGTGATGACGTCCACCACCCCAATCAGGTGAGCCAAACCGGTGCGCTCGACGAGCGGTGTCGCATCCGGATCCAAGCTCGCGGGCAATTCGATGTCGTCCACCACCTTGTCCAAGCTGTCGCGATCCAGCGCCACGAGCACGGGTTGCGGGCAACCGGTGACTGGGTTCAGATTGAGCCGACCCGCCACAGTGAAATACCCTCCTGCAAGGCCGTTGGTGCCATCGCCCAATTGATTGATCTGGAGCGAGGCTACAAAGTGCGCCCGATTCGGTCCGACCTTGTTCAGGGCGTCCTGCTGATAGACGGCATCAACTGACACGCTCGGCGCGATCACGGCAACGGTGTTTGAGGTGACCAGATCCCAGACCACCAGGTTCGCCGAACTGAGGTCGCAGGCAAAAGTCAAGGCCATGACTTGATCCGGGAAGTTGGTGTTGGTAAGGCCGCGGCCCATGGCCAAGTTCACCAGATTATGTCCGGCGAAATTCGCCTTGTCGTACATGAGTTTATCCGTCACGGCATTCGTGCCCTGGCTCAGGCCCACGAAATAGCCGGTGGTGCGGTAGGTCTTGAACACATTGGTTTCCGCTGCCGTGGAGGTGTAGACAGTCGCCACCACGGCAGCGATGCTGGCGATTCCGAGAATGAGACGTTTTTTTGCTTTCATGATGTTGTTCATTTGCATTTGGTTTGTCCGGCACGACTTGGTCTGCATGGGAATGGGCCGCCGGACCTATTGACCGATTCCTATTGGCACAACTCCTTTAGCACCCTCCATGCCGCGGCGATAAAGATTCTACAAACACATTATTATAAGATAGATACAGATTATTTGTTGGCCGGGGATGCCGGCCGATCGCCTGGTTTGGGGGCTTTCACCCAATGTGGGTGGCGCGGAATTGGGTTTAGCCCCCAATTGAAGTTCTGACGTCAGGGCACAAGAGTGCACCGATAAAATTGTTGCGGGGGGGAATTGGTGCCAAGCGGTTGGATGACTTCGATGGTGCCGTCGCCGTACAGGAAATCCAGCAGGGGGCCGGTCGTCCAGTTGGTCAGCAGATTCGTGGTGGAATCAAGGGTGCATTCCTGGTCTACAATGCCGGCGAGGAGAAAGACGTTGTCGCCATCGGCCTGTGAATAGGCAACGATATTGATCGCATTGGTGAGGGGTGTGACCTGGCTGCGCAGAATGGTGCCATCCAACCCGACCACCGCGAGTTGGCCGTCTTGCGTCGCGGCGCCATAGAGCGAGAGCTGCGTGATGGTGGGAACCCTGGCCCATTCGATGAAATCCGTACTGGCCAGAACCGTGCCATAGTCGCCGACCACATAGCAGGTGTTGGAAATCATCGTCGCATCATTGAGCCAGTTGGTGGTGCCGGTGTCATCCGCGGACCAGTTGATGGCGTTGGTGCTGCGCAGAATGGTGCCGTTTTCACCCAGGGCGAGGAAGCTGCCATTAAACCAATGAGTCCGGAACAAGCCGTTGTCGGTGCCGGAAGTTCGCTTCGTCCAGTCGGTGCCGTTGCTGCTGGTGATGATGCAGCCGTAATCGCCAACAATGACCAACTGGTTGGTCGAAGCGGTGATGCCTGAGAGATCATTGGTCACTGGCACAGGATAACGCGCCCAATTCGTACCGTTGGTGCTGGCCAGCAAAGTGCCGCTGCTGCCGGTCAGATAATAGCAATTGCTGTAAACTCCGACGGCCGTCAGGTCATTGGTGGTTGGCGCCGGCAGCGAGTTCCAAACCACGCCAATGGTGTTGGCGAGATTGGTTACCAGCGTGCCCTCAGCATTGGTTTGCACCACCGGAACGAAGGTTTGCGGACTCACGGCGAGGCTGCCTTGGTTGCCAGCGGCGACCACCAGGTTGGTGTCGCCACCCACGCACAGGAAAAACGTATTGGTGGTGGAAATGGAATTGGTCCTGGTCAGTGCCTCCACTGTCCAACCCGCGCCATCGTCGCTGGTCATGACGCGCGCATGATCCCCCACGGCCACATACAAACCGCCCACGGCCATCACTTGAAACAGCCAATCATAGATATTCCCAACATATTGCGGAGCCCAGTCCACATCGCTGCCCACCGGGAGGCCTTGCACCAACATGCCGTTGGCCCCGGCAAGTTGATAATCACCGCGGGCGTCCCACAACGCATCGTAATAGGTCCAAACCGGCGCATTCGTGATTCCAGTCCCGGTCTGTTCCTTCCAATTCGCGGCGTGGCTGCCCAACTGCACGTCGTCGTCGCCCGCCACCAATCCGGTCGCGGTGTTGGCGGCGAGAGCATAGAAGATGTTGGTGCTGCTGACCCCGCTAAATTGATTCCAGTTCAGGCCGTTGTTGGTGCTGTACCATACCTCGCCATTATCGGTAGCGGCCCAGAAGCCGGCGTAAGGAAAATTCGTCGGCGAACCTGACCCGGAAACATGAGACAGCCAGAATACGCTGCCGCTGGTGCCAATGTCATGACTGGTCCAGCTGGTGCCGTCGGCGCTGGTGGCGATGTAGCCGTTATCTCCGCCGATGGCGAACTTGCCGTCGCCGTAAGCGGCACTCACCAGCCAGTCGGAACCAACTTTCGGCGGCTTTGCCTCCGCAGTCCAATTCGCGCCATTCGTGCTGGTGTAAAGAATGGCATTGTCGCCCACCGCCACGAGCCGATCCGGCGACGCCGCCACGGCGATCAGCCAGTTAGGAGCAGTATTCAGCGGCACGTTGGTGAAATTCACGTAGTCGTCCGAGTAAACGACCATGCCATTCTCGCCGACCGCTACCAGGCGGTTGCCAAAAAATGTCACGGCCTGAAGATCGTTCGTGGTGGGTACCACACACGGTGCCCAATCATAAAAATCATTTCCGAGGTAAATCCGGCCCAATTCGGCCACCTCCACTGAAACCTCGCCGTTTTTGGCAATGCCGGTGATGAAATTCCCGTTGGGCAGCGGGTTCGACCAGTGCCACGTCAGCGCGGAGAGGCGTGGCGGCAGCGCCAACGCCATGATTAAACTGAATAATACTGTGAGCTTCATTTCACAATCGGCTGGGAAACGGCGGCGGAGCCTGGCGGGGCGGGCGCTTGAGCCGATGGTTGAAATTCCAATTCAAAACAGGTCCCCTGCTCTGAAGTGGCCACCATCAGCAGTTGGGCATCCATGTGCTTGGCCAGTTGCTGGCTGATGGCCAGACCGATCCCGCTTCCGTTTTTTTTGGAGGAAGTGCAGGGCGAGAACAATCGTTCTTTGGTCGCTGCCGGCAGGCCTGGTCCTTGGTCACAGATCTGCGCCACGATGCCGTGGCCGCGGGTGAAAATCAAACAACGCACTTCCTTGCCCGCTGGGGTGGCTTCCACCGCGTTCTGCGCGAGGTTTTCGAGAATCAACAGGACCAGGTCCGCCTCGCGGCTGGACACGCTTTGCGTTACGGAAACCATCGTCTTCCAGCGTACGCCGGCGGCCTGGGCGGCCGGTTTCATCCGCTCGGCCAGCAGCGTGCCCAGCTCGGCGAGGGTGATTTCATAGCTGGCGGCGGTGTTTTGTTCCTGCAAAACGCCCACCACCCGGCTGATCAGATCCTGCATCCGCTGGGTGGTGGCGGCGGCGGCCTGCCATTCTTGAGCATCGTGATGGCTATTGCCCGCCGCGCGGTCGCGCACAAAATTTTGCAGGCCGCTCAAAGGATTCTTTAGTCCGTGAATCAAATAAGACGTGACCGCGCCGACGGCAGACGTCTTGGCCGCGAGCGTCAATTCGCGGTTGGCACACAGCAAATCGGCGGTCCGCCGGGCCAGCAGATGGTTGGCACGCTGCAAACGGCCAAACGCCCCGACCAGCACCACGAATAAAAGGCCACCCGCGACGACCCAGGCGAGGGCGAATTCCTCGGCCAACTGCCGGTCGAGGGTGGCGTATTGCCGGGCCAGGCTGCTGCCGTTCATGATAAACTGGATGACCCCGACAAGCCGCGGCTGGTCATCGGCCCGCAACGGGATGTTCACCAGCAACAACGGCACCGCCGGGCTGTTGGTTTCAGGCAACAACTCCTGGTCTTCCAGCCGGGCGTGCGGCAGAAAATGATTGACCGGATGGAGGGATTGCAGCCCGGCGAGGTCCGCCGGCGCCAGCGTTCCTTCGGCGACATACGCGGGAAAGGCGTTGACGAACCGGCCGTCGGCGGCAAAAAGCCTGACGCCGATGACATCGCGCAGTCGGGAAACTTTAAGGGCAAGCTGGATTTGCTCGGTGGGATCGTCCAAGGTGGTCAGGGTTTGGCCGCTTTGGCGGTCGTCGAGGTATTGCGCGGCCGCGACCGAATCCAGGATTTCGCCGGCGCGATCGCTGATTTCAGCCGTGATACTGCGACGCAGATTCAATGCCGCCCAGGTGAGAACCGACGCCAGTACGACGAGCGCCATGACCAGACTGCCGGCCAGGACCAAGCGGGGCCGTCCAGTGGGTCCAGCGGTTGCGGTCAGGTCTTTCATGGCTGGCGATCCATTCATTCAAGACGACGAATTTGGTGCAAATGTTAGCCTCAAATAGTCCTCCTCGCGAATCAAAATTCCCACATCAGGCCCACCGTGAAGGTGTTTGCCCGGTAGCGTATATCGGCCAGGTTGGAAAGGACTTGTTCGTAATTATATTCGGCATAAAGCTTTAGCCATGTTCTCAGGCGGCGTTCGCCGCGCACCGAGGCGTGCAGGAGTGCTTCGTCCAGCGTGGGACCCGAGGTTAGCCCAGTCCGTTGCACTGGATAATCGCGGTAGCTGCCGCGAGCGGTGCCGGTTACCTGCCAGTTCTTCGTTTCAAAGCGCACGCGCTCTGCCAGCGAATATTCATCAAAGTTAAAAAATTCTCCACCATTGTCCTCGTCTCTGGCAAAACCCAGCTTGGTATCGGTGCTCCAGTGGTTGTCGCCATCCCAATAATGGCGCCAGTGCAATTCCGCGCGCTGCTCCACCACGGAAAGATTTCGCGTGCCCAGGGGTGCTCCATCGGCCGACAATGCCGCCCAGGAATCATGGTCGAATTGCTGGATTTGATAACTCAATGAAATCTCGGTCTTTTTATCGTCGCTGAATCCAATCTGAAGCTGGGGACCGTACTTGCTGACATTATCGAGCGGCGCATTGAGCATTTCGCGCGCGGCTGGAAAATCAAATTCCGTCCACCAATTCGTGCCCAAGTTGCGGCGCACAAAGGGTTTCATGCTGATGGTGTTGCCGGCTATCTCCACCGCCTCAGGACCCGTGCGAATATCCACGTAATCCACCTCGTCCAGATAATTTTCCCCGGTCTCCAAGCCCACGAGCCAGTGGTCACCCAGAAACCGCTTGAGCGTGACGTCCGCCAGCCAGAAGTCCGTTCCGTCAGTGGGAACACTCTGGAGATAGCGCTCGTCGTCGCCGCTGAAGATCGCATCCACACCCCAGCCGTCATCCAGTGGCAATCTTGAAAGCGATGCGTCCAATCCTTCTGAGACGAAGGCGCTCCCCTGCGCATTGGACGGACTCAACAGGACATTGTCCCGATAACCCGCACCGGTGCGCAGGCCGACCGTGTACTGCCACAGCATGGATTCCTTGAACAGTTTGACGTTTTCGGGAATCAGCAACTGGTCTTCCGGGGGAATATTGGTTGAGGATTGGGCTTTGGCCCTCAGGGTGAACATGGCCAGCAACACCATTGCAATTATTTTCGCCACGCGGTTTCTGTTTGCTTTGCTTGTCTTGAGATAAAATAAAACCAAGCAGCGGGTGCCGCTTGGCTCGCGATAATTCTGATCACTGACCGCACGGGTCGCCGACTATCTGCCACTAACTAGTGGCCACGATGATGGTGATCCCCCGGGGCACTCGGCGCGGTGCCTATGATCCGCAGAAACTCCGCATTGCTCACCCGCCCACGCACGCTTTTCAGTTCATCCTTCAATTGGGTGCGAAAATCCGAAAGCTCATCCAGAAACGCCTGCCGGTTATCCTGCAACTCCTGCCGGATTGCCTCCCGCTGTTCCTGCGTCGTGGCATTCTTCAGCTTCTCCTGCAACAGATGTTGTTTCAGTAGATATTTGTCCCGCAACACGTCAAAACTGGCGATTAGCTTGGCCACCGCCGGTGGCACGCCCTGAAGATCCGCCGCCGCCGTTCCTTCGTTATGCAGCACCAGCACCGGCGCGGGCACAGGCGCAGTCGTCGTCTGCGCCAATACCACCCGCGGAGTCATCAGGCTGAACACCACAGCGCAGAGGCTCACAATGGCTGGAAGCTTGGTCATAACCGTTTTACCGATCTTCAATTATCATCGCACCCGCAATTGCGGTTGTCATCACTAAAATAATTATAGCAATCGTCGCGCCATAAAGTGGGATGAATGTATTAAGTATTACCCATAAACAATTTATAATAATTTAGCCGGACACTCTTCGTCCCGCCGCCACGTCGCATTGGGTGCCTTCACCCAACCGGCCAAGTGGCGGAGACCCTTCCCTGGGCTCAAACACCCTCGTCGGCTTTTTTTTCGGCCAGACGGTAACGCAGATAATCCCGCGACACTCCCAGCAATCGCGCCGCCGCCGACACGTTCCCGCCGCTTTGCTTTAATGCCTGCCTGACCAGCAAGCCTATCGCCTCCTCCAATTTGAACCCCTCAGCCGGAAAAATGAAATCCGGTCGCAGCCAGTCGGTCTGCTCCAAGGGCTTGGAGGGGTCAATCGGTGTCTGCAAATTCTCAAAACCAAGCACTTCGCTATCCTCGAACACAATGGCCCGCTCCAGCTCGTGCGCCAGTTCTCGCACATTGCCCGGCCACGCCCAAGAGAGCAGACGTTGCCGCCCCGAGGGGGATATTCTTTTCACTGCCAGCCGGTGCCGCCGGCATAACTGCGCCATCAACAACTCAGCGAGTTTCACAATGTCATCACCCCGCTCCCGCAACGGCGGTATGATAATCCGGTAAAGGTCCAGCCGGTGAAACAGGTCCTCCCTGAACTGTCCTGCCGCGACCAACCCCTTCAGATCGCGATTCGTCGCGGCCATCACCCGCGCATCCACCGGGAGCTCACGCGTGCCGCCCAGGCGCCGGATGCGATGCTCTTCAATCGCCTTGAGAACTTTCGCCTGGAGGGCCGGGGAAAGGCTGGGCAGTTCGTCCAGAAATAGCGATCCGCCGCTGGCCGCCTCGAAGAGCCCGATGCGCATCGTCCGGGCGTCGGTGAACGCGCCGCGTTCGTGGCCGAACAACTCCGACTCGGCGAGATTCTCGGGCAGCGCCGAACAATTCACCTCCACCAAGGGTTGCGCCGCCCGCGGCCCGCCCCGGTGCAGCCAGCGGGCGATCGTGGTCTTGCCCGTGCCGGTTTCGCCCTGGATCAGCACCGGCGGCAACTCGGTCTTCAACCGTTGGTCGGCCGCCTGAATTCTTTCCGCCATCGCCTTCAAGCCCGCCATCGCGGCGCCAAAGAAAAAGGTGTCTCCCGCCGGACCCTCGTCATTGCGCCGGTGCTCTTCCAAGCGCGCGGATTGCCGCGAACGTTGGGCCCGGGCCACCACCAGCGGCAGCTCCGAAACATCAAAGGGTTTCGAGAGGAAATCGGCCGCACCCAGCCGCATGGCCTCCACCGCCACCGCGACTCCGCCTTGGGCGGTCATGACAATGACGCTGGTCGCCGGCGGTAAACCGTGGTCGCGGAGCAAGTCGGTGCCCTGGCCGTCGGGCAGGTTCACATCGAGCAAAATCAAATCGAAGGCCTGCCCCTCCAACATGCGCCGCGAGGCGGCCAGCGTGCCTACCGCCGACACCTCGGCATCCAGCCTTTCCAGCGTGGCGGCGATTTGCTTGCGCAAGAGCAACTCGTCCTCCACGACCAGAATGTCCAGACCGGCCAGAGACAATGGTTCCATATCCGCCAATAAATACAACCGCACTGCCAAACGCCATGAAAAACTGGGATTGGAACCGGCCGGGAGGTGGTCGGATTCTTTAACCTTGATTGCGGTCCGGGTCCAAGTGTTTGCCTCAGATCCCCAAGCGGGTCAAAGCAGGTCACACCTTTGACAAAATTATGAATGTGGATCGAAACGGTAAAATTGCCCCCCCTCCCCTAGCGCCCACCGCCAACAAGGGTTCCCCTGGGCTCAGCCGCTTGTCCCGGATCGCGGTTTGTCGCAGACGGTAAAATTATTACTGGATGCCCAGCAATTCCACTTCGAAGACAAGCGTGCTGTTCGGCGGGATCGCCGGGCTGGGACTATTTTCGCCGTAAGCCAGGTTCGGCGGGATCACGAACTTAAACTTGTCGCCCACTTTCATGAGTTGCAGTCCTTCCGTCCAGCCGGGGATGACTCCGTTCAACGGAAAGCTGATGGGCTGGCCGCGGGCGATGGAGCTGTCAAATACCGTGCCATCCAGCAATTTGCCCTCGTAATGCACCTTCACCGTGTCGGTGGCCTTGGGCGAAACCGTGCCGGCGCCATGTTGCAAGACTTGGTACTTCAGGCCACTGGCGGTCGTAATCATGTCACCAGCGGTTGCCGGCGCGGCGGCCACGGCACTGGGAGCAGCCGGAGCGTTGGTGCTGACACTATTTGTAGTGGCATTATTATCATCGGTTTTGAGGGATGTTTTTTGGCAACCCAGCATGCACAGGCTCGCCACGGCGATCATCGAGAATCGTAGAATCATCATTGTAATTGGCTGCGGTTAATTGCCGCGCCAGCAGCTTCGGCGAAGCGAGGTCGTTGGTCAAGCTCGCAGCCCGGGGTGCCGAGCATCGCTCGGCCAGCCGGCATTCAAACCTCGTGGCGGCAAGCACCAGTGGAGCGGCGACTGACCCTAGCTCGCAGTTTCAACTGCGGGTTTCGGCCTGCGCGTGTAAGCAGCCCCAGCGAGCGGCTGAACTCCTCATTTCAATTTGCTGCGGACGTCACACGGCCGCCTAATCAACGAGCATGGCTTGGAACTAACCCATTTCACGCCGGGCACCAGCATACGCTATTTTAAAGTTTGACTTTAAAGTAGACAAACAGCTAATCTAGTGATCGTTATGATAGTCCGCGAGGTTGAATCCCGGTTAAAAATGCTGGCCAAACAGTTCCCGGCAATCATTTTGACCGGTCCGCGCCAGAGCGGCAAGTCCACCGTATGCCAAAAGGTGTTTGCCGACCTGCCGTATGTCACGCTGGAGTCGCCAGACGTGCGGGCGTTTGCCGCGGAGGATCCGCGTGGGTTCCTGAAGCAATTTCCCCAGGGGGCGATCTTGGATGAAATCCAAAATGGACCCCTGCTATCTTCATACCTCCAGGAAATCATCGACCAGGACCCTGCTTCAGGACGTTGGATTCTGACCGGATCGCACAACCTGTCGGTCATGGAAACCACCGGCCAATCGCTGGCGGGCCGGGTGGCGGTGTTGCACCTGTTGCCGTTGTCCCGGCGGGAGGTGGCCAGCTTTGAGGACCATCCCGAAACGATGGACGAGACCTTGCTGACGGGAGGCTACCCGCGCATTTTGGACCAGAAGTTGCGGCCGGCGGACTGGCTGGGCTCATACGTGGCCACCTACTTGGAGCGGGACGTTCGTTCTCTTTCCAATATCGGCGATCTGGTGACGTTTCAGCGGTTTACGCAGTTGTGTGCCGGGCGGATTTCGCAACTGCTGAATCTTTCAAGTTTGGCAGGCGATTGCGGAGTGTCGTCCCCGACTGCCAAAACCTGGTCGTCGGTATTGGAGGCGAGTTTTATTTCCTTCCGGCTGCCCAGTTATCACGGGAACGTTTCCAAACGACTGATCAAGCTGCCCAAGCTGCATTTTTTCGACACCGGATTGGCCTGCTGGCTGATGGGCATCCGTGACCGCGCGCAACTGGCGGTGCATCCGCTGCGCGGGGCGATCTTTGAAGGCTGGGTGGTTTCCGAAATCGTCAAGCAGCGGTTCAACCGCGGCGAAACCAACGGCGTTTATTTTTTTCGCGACCGATCCGGCTTGGAAAGTGATGTGCTCGTGCAAGGACGCAAGTCGTTGAAGCTGGTGGAGGTAAAAGCCGGGCAGACCATTGCCTCCGACTGGGCCGCGAACGCGAACAAGATCATTGGGTTGTTTGCCCGGACCAAACAGGCGGCGGCGGCAGTGGTGGTTTACGGCGGCAGCCAACGGCAGGAGCGCAACGGTGTCACCTATCTCCCGTGGAATGCCATCCAGGACTATTCGTGGGACGAATAAATTGTCTCCTTCCGGTTTGAGCGTGCATTAATTATCAGATGATGAATGACGACATGGCTTTGGTTTTGGAGGAAGCCATGGCGCATCTGCGGGACCGGGACCGCGACGCCATTGTGTTGCGCTTCTTTGAAAACCACCGTCTGAAGGAAGTGGGCGGCGTGTTGGGCGTGGAGGAGCGGGCTGCACAAAAGCGCGTCGCCCGCGGGTTGGAAAAACTCCGCCTCTATTTTGCCAAACGCGGTATCGCTCTGACCACGGCGGTCATCGCCGGCGCGGTCTCGGCCCATTCCGTCCAAGCCGCGCCCCTGACCCTGACCCAAGCCGTCACCACCGTGGCGCTGACCAAAGGCGCGGCCGCCAGCGGTTCCACTTTAACCCTCATCCAAGGAGCATTGAAGATTATGACGGGGAACAGGGTTACCACGCCGACAAGAGCGCCATTCCTGCCCTGATTAAGTTGCTTAAGACCGAAAAGGAGGACTCCGTACGCGCCCTCGAATTGAGCTGTTTTGAAATTCCCGTCAGGACCATGCCGGAACGACAAAAAGACGAACTGTTCCCCGAATTGCTGCGTGCCATGGCAAGCCCGGATGACGCGGTCCGAAACAATGCCCTGGTTGCACTCCAATATTATCCCAATCAAATTCAAACCGTGGTTCCATTGTTGGTCAAGGCGTTGCAAGATCCCGGCCCGTGGGTTCGGTTGACTGCGGTCGGGGCGTTAAACAAGGTGGATCCAGAAACTGCCGCCAAAGCGGACGTGGTGCGGGTCTTGGTGGCTTGTTTGACGAATGGGTTGACGGCCAATGAGGCCACGTTTGCGCTGGGCGATTTGCATCGCGAACCTGAACTAGCCGTTCCCGCCTTGATTCAAAGCCTCCAGAGTGAGCAGTCCTATGTCCGCGGAAATTCCGCGCTGGCGCTGGGCCGGTTCGGGGGCCAGGCCGGCGCCGCCATCCCCGCGCTGCAAGCAGCCCTCAACGATGCCGACCCCTACGTCCGCCGCCAGTCCGCCGCCGCCCTCAAGCGCATCAATTCCGGCCTCCCGGCCCAATAACTCCCGCAGTTCCCTCTAGCCAGTGTTTCCTCCGCGCCACGAAGCCTTTGCGGCTCGCCGCCGGGCACACGAGCCGGGCAATGCCCGGCGCTCCGGTCTGTAAGAAACGCCCTGCGGCCTTTTACGATTTCTTCTTCCCTCCGGCACGCCGCTGTTCACTCTCGCGGATCATTTCCGTGAGATCCGCCGCGGGACGTATTTCGAACGGCCCGGCCTTTACCCCCGGGTGCTTCGAGATCAACTGGATCGCGTGATTCAGGTCGCGGGCTTCCAGCACGAGGATTCCGCCAATTTGTTCCTTGGTTTCGGCGTAGGGGCCGTCGGTAACAGATACCTTGCCATCCTTCCAGCGCAAGGTCGTGGCCGTTTGCGGGCCTTGCAACGCTTCGCCGCCTGCGAAGTGGCCGCCCTTCCGCAATTCATCGTCATAAGTGAAGCACTCGTCCAGCATCGCGTTGCGCTCCGTGTCAGACATGGACTCAAACTTGTTCGGTTCAATGTATCCCAGGCAGATGTATTTCATATTGTTCGTCTTGTTGTTGGTTTCGCCGATCTTCAACCGGACCGTTGCAGAAGCTAGTCGATTGGGATTTCCGGAATTCGACAACGGCCTTCACGTTTGTTCCCCACCCAATTCCCGCAGCCGTTTTTCGAGGAACCGCCGTTCCGGTTCCAGCCGCGTGAGCGCCAGGGCGCGTTCGTAGGCGGACCGGGCCTCGGCTCTCCGGCCCAGCCGGCGATACAAAGCCGCCCGAGCCGAATGCGCAAGGTGGTAATCGGTCGTCGGCCACGCTCTCATCTGCCTCCCCCGCGGCTTGGCCGACTCCGGCTTCAAATTGTTCCGCGATCTTTGCCTGCGAGGCATCGAACCGGGCCCGCCGACGCAGCGCATCGATTGCCTTGAATCGTCCCGTGGAAACCAGCCAGGCGCGCGGATTGGCCGGCACGCCGTCCTGCGGCCAGCGTTTCAGGGCCGCGACGAAGGCTTCCTGCAGGGCATCCTCGGCCAAATCGAAATCGCCAAGCAAGCGGATGAGCGTGGCGAGAATGCGGCCGGATTCTGTGCGGTAAAGCGAATCCACACATTCCTTTAACTGCTCACCGGCGTTAGCTGGCATTATTGGGCAGGGTAGGGTTCGTCTGGCCGGAATTCAATGCGAAAGCTGGGAGCAGTTAAGTGCGGAATGCGGAACGCGGAGCCAACTGAGTGCGGAATGCCGAGTGCGGAATTAATGGGCCGCGAGCGTAGCGGGGCGCCTGGCACACACGCAAATTGACGAATGGAATGACGCGGTCTGAGTCTGAAGGCGGCGTGCTCAGTTGCCGGCAGCGCCTTGGCTTGGGCGCGTGGGTTGGCAGGCGCGGCGCGTTTGGAAAACGCACCCCACCTGCGAACGTGTCAAGTGATGGTCAAAAATCCTTGAAATCGCCGTCCATGGGAATTTCCGCCTGACGATTTTTCGCGGGGGCCATCACGGGCACGACAGGATTATGTCCGTGACCGTTCATTTTGCCGTTCGTCGAGGCGGACGAAGCGCCCTTGATTCGGGCGGCGGGGAGCACGGGTTTGGCGTAAGCTGGCGGGGCCTTTGATTTGTGGGTGTCCGCCTGCCCGTTGCCACCCACCAAGAGCAGCAACTCAGTAACGGATTCTTTCATGATGGCGGCCTGGGCACTGAGTTCCTCGGCGGCCGCGGCACTCTCCTCGGCGCTGGCCGCGTTACCCTGGGTTACCTTGTCCATCTCACTGACGGCGGTGTTGATCTGGGTAATGCCCTGGGTCTGCTCGCGCGAGGCTCCGGCCACTTCCGCCACCAAGTCGTCCACCTGGCGAATTTGCGTCACAATGCGATTCAAGGCATCGGCCACTTGCTGGCTGACACTCACACCTTGGGCCGTTTTGTTGATGGAGCCCTCGATTTTGGCAGCCGTTTCCTTGGCTGCCTGGGCGCTGCGTTGGGCCAGGTTTCTCACCTCTTCCGCCACCACCGCAAAACCCATGCCCGCCTCGCCGGCGCGAGCGGCTTCCACGGCGGCGTTCAAGGCCAGGATGTTGGTCTGAAACGCAATTTCATCAATCGTCTTGATGATCTTGGCAATGTCATCGCTGGCTCCCTTGATGGCCATCATCGCCGCGTTCATGGTTTGCACGTCCGTGGCACCCTGGTCCGCCGCCGTGCGCGCCAGTTTCGCCAATTCATTCGCTTTGGTGGTATTGTCCGCATTGCGTTTGATCATGCTCGACATCTCTTCAAGCGAGGAACTGGTCTCCTCGATGGAGGCCGCCTGTTGGCCGGAACCCTCGGCCAGCTTCTGGCTGGAAGTGGAAACCTGGGCGGCCGCACTGGCCACCTGGTTGGAGCCGTCGTTGAGCGATTCGCTGACCGTGCGCAAGATATGGGAGATTTTGCGGCTGATCATCCACGAGATGCCGATGCCCACCACCAAGGCCAGGCTCAAGCCCGTCAAAATGCCTGCCTTCGAAGTTTGTACGGCCGATTGAATGCTCTTGGAGGTGTCCTGGGCATCGGTCCGGACAAAATCGATCAGGGATTCCAGTGAGGCCAGATACCGGTCACTGGCCGGGTCCATCTGAGTGCGGGCCAGGCTGTAGGCCTGGACATTGTTGGTGCCCTGCCGGCTTACGTCGAGCACGGCATTTCTGATTTGGACATACCCGGCGCGTGCGGTTTTGACCGTGTCCAGCAACGCGCGGCCTTTTTCATCCGTTAGGAATTTGTCCAGGTCCGCATACACTTCGTTGTTGTCCTTGGTGTCCGCACCCAACAACGTTTCCAACTGGGTCATGTCGGCCGCGCTGCTGCTGCCGATATGCTTGTAAACGAGCCGGTCATAATCCTTCGCATTTTTCTGCGCCCGATAGACCAGTTCAATGGTGGGCAGCGTTTTTTGGGCGATCTGGTTGGAATGATCATTGATCACGATCAACCGTGTATAGGCGAAGGCACCCAACGCGAGGGCAATGATGATCACACCGGCAAAACCAAGCGTGATTCGTCTTCCGACTGTCCAATTCTTCATAAGTACGACTTTGCTGCGTGTTAAATCGGTATTCTGATCAATGGTTTTTGACCCATTTTGAGCAGAACAGTGCTACTGCTATCGGCCAAGTGCCGGGGAGGCTTAAGAAAAATTTGAGCAAGAAATGCGGAGGCTTTTGTTGTGTCGGCCTCGGGTGTTGCTGGTTCCGTGTGCCGTTTCAGTTTCACCTTGGGCGGTCTGCGTTTCGCCACGCGTTTTTCGGCTGGCCGCGCCCCGCCAAGCGCCGGCTTCCGCTACTCACGGCCGGGCTTCGCTTCCTGCCACGGCAGCCGCGAAAAATTATTTGTCCCCTTTTGCCCCCTCCTGTGCATGAATAAGGTGAATGACATCGGATGACATGAGTCTGGTACGGGAATACACCGACCGTGAATCGGAGCCGGCCTTCGCGGCCATTGTCGCCCGCCATACCAATCTTGTCTACTCGGCGGCACTCCGGCAGGTGGCTGAACCCGCTTTGGCGGAGGAAGTCACCCAGGTGGTCTTTGTCGTCCTGGCGCGCAAGGCCCACACCCTGAACGCCGGGACCATCCTGTCCGGTTGGCTCTATCGTACGGCGGGCTATGTCGCCCGGGCCGTGCTTAAACGCGAACGCCGGCGCCAGCGCCGCGAACTGGAGGCTTGGATGGAATCCACACTCGACGACACTCCCGCGGAACCCGTCTGGAAACAAATCTCGCCCTTGCTCGACGAGGCCATGTTGAATCTGAGCGCCAAGGACCGCGATGCGCTGGTCTTGCGCTTTTTCGAGGGCCGCAGCCTGAATGAAATCGGCGCGCTCCAGGGCATCAACGAGGAAACCGCCAAAAAGCGGGTGAGCCGGGCGTTGGACAAACTGCACCGCCATTTTGGCCGGCATGGCATTTCCTCCACCACCACTATCCTCGCCGGCGAACTGACCGCCCATTCCATCCAAGTGGCGCCGGCGGCCCTGGCGGGAACCGTGGTCGCCGTGGCGCTGGCCCAAGGTGCGATCACTTCCGCCTCCACTTTAACCCTCATCAAAGGAGCCTTGAAACTTATGGTATGGACAAAAATTCAAACGGCAGTGGTTACCTCTGTCGTGGTGTTGCTGGTGGCCGGCACGACCACTGTAACCGTCAAAGAAGTTCAACATCACCGAAAGCTCGCCTGGGAAGTGGCGGACGCCAATATCGAGAATATGTATGCGGCTGAAGCGCAAGTGACGATTGTGCCCACGGAATTCCCGGCGCCGTTTGGCTCGGGTAGCGGCGATGGGGGGCGCGGCGCCATTGGCATATCGGCGCCCCTGACCGAAATCATTGGGGCGGCCTATGGCAAAGATAAACTGCGGACGGTTTTTAACACCGATTTGCCCACCGGCAAATATGATTATCTGGCCAAGCTGGTTGGACCTCGTCGGCCTCACCAAAACCTGCCGGCCAATCCCCATTGGCGGGACGGGTTACAGCAGGAAATTGCCAGGCAATTTGGCTTGCAGGGACGAATTGAGCTGCGGCCCACGGACGTGCTCGCCTTGCGGCCAGCCTCCTGTGGAGTGCGTAATTTCAAGGAAAGTCACCATATGCCGAACGGCTGGGCGCTGGAAGTGACGCTGCAGGGTAATCTGAGATTTTACGAGCAACCGGCGGGCACGATGGTCTCACAACTCGAACAACGTTTTAAACAGCCGATCGTCGACGAAACCGGGCTGACTGGCAGCTACGATTATGCGATTGATTGGAACGACCCGGACCCAAAACACCCCAATCTCGATAGTTCGAAGGCGGCACTGCTCGATCAACTCGGTTTGATGCTGGTCCCCACCAATATGCCGATTGAAATGCTGGTGATCGACAAAGTGAAACGCGGATCATAGTTGCTTTCCCTTTTCGTCCAGGACCCGCAGTTTCAACTGCGTTTTGGCTTCGCAGCTCACAAGCGCCTGCGAGGCGGGAAGACATCATCTATGTCATGCCTTGGCCAGCAGGTAGGTGACCACAATGTACCCGATGGTCAGGGCGATCGCCGCCACCCCGGTCGCAACATACATCCAGGCAGGTATGATCGCATCCCCGGTAAAATTGCTGCGCCATACCTGCCCGGTGGCGCCGCGCCAAATCAAAAGGCCTCCGAACCAAAATGCTATGACACAAATAACGAGAACTCTGATAAAAATCGAAGTCATATTCGGAATGTTTTAGCGATTATTTATCAGCACCGGCTAAGGATCAATCTATCGTTTGAATTCAGCTTCCCACTCCCGGATGCGGTCGCAGGCCTCTTGAAAATAATCGCCGGCGGGGTCCAGCCAAAGAATCCGGCGGTCGCGCTTGAACCAGGTGAGCTGGCCCTTGGCAAACTGGCGGATCGCGATGAGCAGCTCCCGGCGCAGGTCGTCGAGCGTGGCCAACTCGCCGCGGAGATAGCGCGTGATATAGCGGTACTCCAGCCCCAGCTTGTCCAGCCGCAGGTCGGATACACCCCGGGCGCGGAGACCGGCGACCTCGTCGATCATGCCATTGGCCAGGCGGTCACGGAGGCGCTTTTCGATCCGCGCTTCCAGGATTTCGCGGGGCCAGGTCAATCCCAGTTGCAGGCAACGGTAACGCGGGGAGCGCTGCTGGGCCGCCGTGTGCGCGCGGCCGCCGGCGGCAATTTCGAGGGCCCGGATGAGCCGGCGCCGGTTGCTTTTATCAATGCGGCTGGCGGCGTCCGGATCGCATTTTTCAAGTCGCTCGACCAATTGTGGCAAGGGAAGGCCTTCGAGTTCCACCCGCAGCGGGTCGTTGGGCGGCACATCCACCAGTTCATAACCTTCAACGATCGCGCTGATATACAAGCCGGTGCCGCCAACGAGGAATGGCCGCTTGCCGGCGGCGGCAATCGTGTCAATGGCGTGGTACGCGGCCCGCTGATACTGGGCCAGGGAAAAATATTCGGCCAGGTCGGCGACATCGATCAAATGGTGTTTGACCGTGCCGGCTTGGGCGGGGGTGATCTTCCCGCTGCCCAAGTCGAGGCCGCGGTAGATCTGGCGCGAGTCGGCGGAGATGACTTCGCCACCCAGGCGGTTGGCCAGGCGGATGCCCAACTCGCTCTTGCCGGAGGCATTGGTGCCCAGGATGACGATCAGGTTCTGCATGGGGATTTAAGCGCGCGTTGGGACAAGGTAGAACAACCCAACGATGACGGTCTCACCGTACCTAACGTGGATTTCCTCCCCGGCCGGATACGCGTCAAACGCATTAATCGCTGCTAAATAAACCTGGAAAAGCATTCCGGAGGGTTATATCAAAAATCCGAAATCCGACCAGCCGAAATCCGGACAACAGGTTCACGAGTGGCTCGCCGGGTGGCGGGTGCGCAAGAGCTCCAGGAATCGCCGCAAGGCCGCATTGGTATCGCGTCGACGCCACACTGCGCCCACGGCCCAGGAGGCCGCCGGATCGTTCAGCGGTTGAATGCGCACGCCACCAAACAGCCGGCTCCAGGAGGACTCGGGAATGATCGAGAGCCCCATGCCCGCCCGCACCAGCGCCAGCGCCGTGGTCAGCTCCGATACTTCCTGCACGATCCGCGGATGAAATCCATGCGCGGCGCACAATTTCAGGATGCGTTCGTAGAGGCCGGCCGAACGTTGCTTGGAGAGAATCACGAACGGCTCCTCGCGGCAATTCGCCAGGCCCGCCACGTCCCGTTGCCGGTGGGAGGGCAGGGCCAGCGCCAGGCGCCCGGACAACACCGGCCGGCTCGCGAAGAAGCCTTTGGTATCCGGCAGCGGCAATCGCGCAAAACCAATGTCCAATTCCCCGGCCTGCAAATCGCGGATTTGCTCGGCGGTGGAGAGGTCGCGCAGGGAGATTTCCAGGTCCGGCTCCAGCCGGCGGAGTTCCACGACCAACCGCGGCGCCAGTTCGTAGGCGTAATAGCCAAACCCAATCCGGAGGCGGCCGCCGCGTCCCTGCGCCTCCTTTTGGGCATTCAGCAGCAGCCGGTCAAAGGACGCGACCAGCTCCCGGGCCGGCGGCACCAGGCGCTGGCCCAGGGTCGTGAGGGTGGTGCCATGCCGGCTCCGTTCAAACAGCCGGCCCCCCACCGAGTCCTCCAGCCGCCGGACCTGTTTGGTCAGGGCCGGCTGGGTGAGATGCAGCGCCTCGGCCGCGCGGCCAAAATGCAGATGTCCGGCCAAGACCGTGAAGGAGCGCAGTTCCTCAACATTCATGCCTTAAAGTTATCACCACCATGAAATAATACCATTGGAAAGCATGGCCCCGGGCGCGGTATCATTCAGCATGAGTGAATTGCAGACTTTGCCCAAATTCCGGCTGGCGGCCATCGACCTCGATGGCACGCTGCTGGGGGCCGACGGTACCATCAGCCCGGCCAATCGCGCCGCCGTGCGGCGATTGCAGCAGGCCGACTTGCAGGTGGTGCTGGCGTCGGGGCGCCATTTTCGAAGCATGGTGCGCTATGCCGAGGCGTTGCCGGGCATCCACTGGCTCGTTTCCAGCCAGGGCGGCGAAGTGGCCGACCTGCGGCGCACGGTGGTGCTGGCCGCGGACTTTCTGCCCACCGACCGCGTCGCCGAACTGCTTCAGTTGGGTCGGTCCCTGGGCTTTTCCCCCGTGGCCTTTGGGGTGGATGGGGTATTCACCCAATCGCCGTGGAACGCGGACCTGGAATTCTACAGTGACCTCGATGGTCACCGGCCAACCCAGTGCGCGGTGGAGCAGATTTTGCAGCACAAGATATTCAAGGTGATCTGGGTGGGAAATCCGCAGATCGTGGAACAGCACCGCCAACAATGTCCGGTGGACCAGACCGGCCTCCAGGTGGTGCGCACCGACGCGCGCTTTCTGGAATTCATGCCGGCGGCCATGACCAAGGCGTCCGCGCTGAAGACGCTGGTCCGGCGTCTTGGCTATATGGCCTCGGAGGTGATCGCCTTTGGCGACGGTGATAATGACGTGCCCATGTTCGAGTGGGCTGGGCTTTCCATTGCCATGCCGCATGGCTGGCCCGCGGCGATCCGCAGTGCCGCCTATACCGCTGCGTCGGGTCCGGCCGACACGGCGCTGGCGCGCGGCGTGGATTTTCTATTCACCCACGGCTTTCTGACCACGCCGGCAAAGGCGACTGGGGTGTTGGCTGGCCTGGCGTGAGAGGCAAGAGCGTGATTTCAGGGCGGGGCGGTAGGGCGCGTCACTCCGTGCGCGCCGCGAACGGAGCTCAGCGTTTCCCAGACCTCGGCGATCACGAATGAAAGATGGCATGTATGATGCACGGCATTTTGGGCAACGCGTAACTGCAGGGCGGAGCGTTGGGTTGGCTTGGACGCGTTGGTTGGCAGGCGCGGCGCGCTCGGAGAGACGCGCGCCGGTGAAGGTGACTGGGGTGTTGGCTGGCCTGGCGTGAGAGGCAAGAGCGTGATTTCAGGGCGGGGCGGTAGGGCGCGTCACTCCGTGCGCGCCGCGAGCGTGGCTCAGTGTTTCCCAGACCTCGGCGATCACGAATGAAAGACGGCATGTATGATGCGCAGCATTTTGGGCAGAGTGTGATTTCAGGACAGCGCGTTGGGTTGGTTTGAGCGCGTTGGTTGGCAGGCGTGGCGCGCGTCCGCCTTCGCAAGGCTACGGCGCGACAAGCGGAGAGACGCGCCCCACCCGCGAGCGTGCCAGGCGGCGGTTACCGCGCCAGCAGCACCTTGTACCGGTACGTTATCTCGTGGTCCGTGCCCGCCGGCAACTTCAGCTCCCATTCGATCTCGCTATTGAAATTCACCGAGGTCAGGTTATGCGCCCTCTTGGTCACCTTGCCATCCGGCGCCTCGAGGACCTCGCCCAGGAGTGATTTGTGCATCTGGAGCGTGATCTCCTTGCTCTTCCCGTTGGTGACCTTGAGCGTGCCCTTCACCGTGACTTCGTCGTAGGTCGAATGGCCCAGGGTGACCATTTTGCGGTCGGTCTCCGACTGGGACTGCTCGGCGGGCACGTCCGCCGCGACGGTCAACTTAAGGACGTTCCGGCCGCCGGGCGGCGTATATCCCAGCGTGTCTTGCGCTACCGGCAGGTTGTCGGTCACCGCCAGCGCTGGCGCGGTGGTCCAGGGTTGTTGGCTGCGGTTCTCCAGCCGTAGCACATGCCAGACCAGATTTTCCGGCTTGGTCGCCGGGTTGGACCGGTAGCCGTGTTCATCCAAGTCGGTGCTGTCGGGGATCTCCCATTGGTAGAGTTGCTCGCAAGGAACCGAGGCCTGCAAGAGGTTGAAGGACGCGCGGCTGCCCCGCTTCAGCGTCACGCCACTTTTACGGTAGAAATAAAGGTCCGCCCCCGGCTCGCCAGGCACTGGTGCCGCTGAATAGTTGTTTGGGCCGGTCGTGCCATAGCGCGGCGAGTTGTAGCCAAGGCTCTGGGACATGACATTGGCGAAGGGCCCGGCTTGCGCGGCGCCACCGGCGGCCAGCGCCTGCACAAATTCCGCCACGCTCTGGTGCAGCGACATCGGCGACAGTATGTTGGCGAAGGAAAAGTTGGGATACCCCACTACAAACGAAACCTCGGCGTCATCCAAATCTTCCGTGTCATCGGCGAACACGGCGTTCAATTCCAGATCGGCCTGGGTGTCGCTGACCAGATTGATCCGATAGCTGGGGCTCCAGATCAGGCCTTTTTCCAAGGCCGCGAGGCCGATTTCGGCATGCTTGGGATTTCCGTGTACGTGAAACTTCGTCCGCGCTTGTTCCCGCTCCACCCGGGTATGGATATTGGCGTCGTCGAGAATTTCCAGCGACTGCACCGCCGTCTTCGGCAGCGATAGCACCGAGGTGTGGCCCGGCTTGGCCACTTGCAACAGCACCAATCCCGACTCTGTCCCAACCGGCAGCGGCCGATAATATCCGACCATCGCTGACTCACTCGCCAATGAACCGGGTTCTTCTGGCGGGGGCTGGCGGTCCGCCGCGGCGAGCAATTTGCCCTCCGCGGAAACGGTTTGCGTGCCGACGCCGTAGGTCAGCACCACCCGGTGGCCTACATTGGCCGACAACAATTCACTTAAACTTACGGCGTCGGATTCGTCGGCAACCTTTTCTTTATACGTGCAGACTTCGGTGATGGGGCCGGACTTGTCGGCGGCGCCCAGCCACAAGGTGCCCAGTGACGCGGTCGGGAGGGAGTCCATCCGGGCCCAGCCATCGCGGAGTCGTGTGTCGCCGGCTTTGAGGACAAAAGCCACTCCGTTCTTGAAGGCGGCCACGGATTTGACCCTGGGAGTGAGCACCGGCAGATCGTCGTCCGCCGGCGCCGCGATGATGGGGGGCGCGAAAGCGATGGCGAAGAGCAGCAGTAACGGGGTGTTTTTCATAAGTCCATTATTTTGTTTGGTGGCGCTGGAAGATTGTCACCGGCCCGTCAAAGTTCTGTAAAAGAATTGTCATGGCGCCGGGAACGAATTGGCGTCTCGTTCGCACCACCAGCGGCTGACCGACGGGGACACCTTATTCGCTTTTTTCCCGGAATCAAAGCCGGTAGTGTTTGGTGCGAATGAATCCAGCAACGCTTTTGGCCCAAGGCTTGGCGGCCCATCGCACCGGCAATCTGCAAGACGCCGCGGCGATTTACCGGGAGATGCTGCGGCGCTGGCCGATGCATCCTGACGCGCTGTATCTGCTCGGCATGGTGGTCCAAAACGGCGGCGACCAGGCGGAGGCAATCCGGCTGTTTTCAGCCGCCATCAAGGTGAACCCGAAGTTTGCCCGGGCTCACTTGCAACGCGGTTTTTCCCTGAATGCCACGGGGCAAATCGAGGCGGCGGCGGCGGCGTTCCGCTCGGCCGTGGCGGCGGATCCCAAACTGGGGGAGGCGCATCATCAATTGGGCAACGCGCTAAAGGTGCTCAAGTCGTTGCCGGAGGCATTGACCAGCCTGCGGGAGGCCACCCGGCTCGCGCCCACGGACAATCTGTTTTGGCTGAGCCGCGGCTTGGCGTGCATGGATAGCCAGCTGTTGGACGAAGCGGTGGAGAGTTTTCAGCAAGCGGTGCGGTTGAATCCCTCCTTGCCCGAGGCGCAGGAGATCCTGGGGCAGGCGCTCATCGCGCGGCGGCGGACCGAGGAAGCCCGGCAGCACCTGAATGAAGCGCTGAGCTTGCGGCCCAATTATGCCCCCGCCTATCACGATCTGGGCCGGCTCTGCGTGGACGAAGGCTTGCTGACGGAAGCCGCCCGGTACTATCGGGCGGCGCTGGCGCTCAAACCCGAGCCCGAAACCCAGTCCAACCTGCTCCACCTGCTCAATTATCTGCCGGAAACCGAACCGGATGAGCATTTCGCCGAACATCGCCGATGGTCCGACTGGTTTGAGCAGCCGCTGCGCCCGGCCCGGCAGCCCTGTGCCAATGACCCCACGCCAGAACGCCGGTTGCGGATCGGCTATGTTTCGCCCGACTTTCGTGCGCATCCGGTCACCTCGTTCATTGAGCCGATCTTGCGCGGGCATCACCCGGAGAGTTTCGAGACGTTTGGTTATGCCAATGTAAAAACTCCGGATACGACGACCCAACGGTTGTGTCATCTGACCGGCCAATGGCGGGACATTTATGGTCTGGATCCGGAAAAGGTGGCTGAATTGATCCGCCAGGATCGCATTGATATCCTGGTGGATCTGGCCGGTCACACCACGGACCACGCGCTGCTGGTGTTTGCCCGCAAGCCCGCGCCGGTGCAGGTGACTTGGATCGGCTACCCCAATACCACGGGCTTGGAAGCGATGGACTATCGCCTGACGGATCACTTCAGCGATCCGCCCGGGCAAACGGAGCAGTGGCATAGCGAGCGGCTCCTGCGTTTGCCGAAGAACTTCTCCTGCTATGGCGCACCGCCGGAAAGTCCGGCGGTGGGACCGCTGCCGGCCCTGGCCAATGGTTACGTCACGTTTGGTTGTTTCAATAATTTCTGCAAATTGAGCGAGCCGACCATCGCCGTGTGGGCGCGGCTCCTGCGCGAAATGCCCACCGCCCGGCTGCTGCTGAAATCACAGGGGTTGGAGCAGCCCCAAACGGCCAACCGCCTGCGCGACCAATTCATCCGCGCGGGTGTCAGCGCTGAGCGCCTCGAATTGCGCGGTGCGGGGCTTTCCAAGGAGCAGCACATGGGATTGTATAACCGGGTGGATCTCGGCCTGGATCCCTTCCCCTACAACGGCACCACCACCACTTGCGACGCGTTGTGGATGGGCGTGCCGGTGGTCACCCTGGCGGGCCGGACCCACGTGGCCCGCGTGGGCTTGAGCCTGGTCTCCCACCTCGGTTTTCCCAAATGGGCGGTGGAATCAGCGGATGCCTATGTCGCGAAATGCCGGGAATTGACGAGTGACCTGCCCGGGCTGGCGCGCTTGCGCCTCGGGCTGCGAGAGCAAATGCGCCAGAGCCCCCTCTGCGACGCGCCGCAGTTTATCGGCCACCTGGAAACGGCGTTTCGCGATGTGTGGCGGCAGTGGTGCCAACAGCAAACAGAGGGACAACGTCCGTCAGACCCCCACCCAAAGTAGCGGGCTTACCAGGATAAACAGGTCATGAAACGGGTTGATGGTGGGCTACCGTTTCAGTTGCGCCGCGCACCGTTGCGCCATTTTCTGGATCAGCCGGGCGTCGTCCAGCCGGTTTTCCTGCTTTAGGAGGTCCATGTAGCGACCGACCGGGGATGAACTGGCAGGTGAACAGGGCCACAGCGCCAAGGCTTGGCGAAAGGCAAAATCCGCTTCCCGGGTCATGCGCTCCCGCTCCGCCGGGTCGGCGGCATGCCCGGCCCGCCAGGCATAAACGCCGCCAATGGCATTGCGTAGATTGGAGAAAATCTGCCGTTCCCCCCGGGTGTTTTTGATAAAACGGCGGTCGCCCGTAAATCCGTGAAAATCGTGTTTTAGCTGCACCCGATCCGTCCAGGCGACCAGTTCCTTGACCGGCGTATCCGCGGTGAGCCAGTTCCCAATCATTGGCTGGAGTTGGTGGACCCAGAAATCATGATCCTGCATGACCGTCTCGGCGGATAATTCGGAAAGCGGCTGCCGGCTGATTTTTAGAATCAGGCCGTGCGGCTCGAGGTGCGGATACATCCAATCCACCGGCCAGGATTCCTCATCATAAAATTCGCGGTCGGGATTCTCATCAAAGACCGCCTGCGCGATCAGCCGGGCGATGCGCTGATAATCGTCCCGGACGAGCTTTCCTTGCTGTTGGCGCAGCCAGGCGTCGGGCGCGTAATCCTGGAAGCACTTTTGAACCGCTTCTTCCGTGGGCACGTGCAACTGATCACCGTACATGTGGCGCAGGTAGGTCCGGTAACTTTCCTCCACCAATTCGCCCTGATTGATCGCAAAAATGGGCCCGGCCGCCGGGTCGGACTTCTGCAAGGCCGGCAGGATATAGGCGCCCATGGGAACGCCGGTGAGATAGATGCTCCCGGGCGGGATCGATTCGGCAATGCCCTGCGCATAAGCGAGGGCGTACTTTTCATCCCATTGGGAAAACATCTCAAAGGCATAAGCCGTTTGCTCAACGGCTGCGAACGAAGTCTCCGTCAACGGAGCCTGCTGGCGCAAAGTACTGGCCACCTGGCGTAGCGCCGGCAAATCCCCCTTTTCTGCGGCGGCAAAGAACGCATCGTATCCGGAGGACATCCGTTTTCCTTCGGCCGCGGCCGCCGCCACGGCCTGCGCTTTCTCTTCCGCGACGAATGGCTTGAACAGACTGGCGGCCCGCGGTGCATTATAGGTGCTGCTTTGTGCCTGGTAAACCGCGTGGATGACCAGGGCCGTGGTGCCGGCCGTCAGCATCAGGCCCACACTCACGAGGATCGCTGTTTTTGCTTTTGTCCATGCCATAAATTTCAAAGCTTCTTGAATCAGGAATAAAGTGGAAGCGCCAGCCGTGGCGCCTTTGACCATGGCCACGGCGGTCACGGATTTTGCCAACGTCACGGGCGCGGCCTGCATGGCATGGGCGGAAATTGCCCCGGCGATGGCTTCGGTGGTGGAAGTGACGCCGTGTCGGTGGAAGAATTGCTGCAACTTTTTCAATGCCCGGGCCGCGCGTTTGCGGCTGGCCCATTCCGATATGCCCAGCAAGCCGGCGGCTTCGCCACCGCTTCTATTTTCATAAAAGCGCAACGCCAGCAATGCGCGCTCCTTTTCATTCAGCCTCGCCATCGCGTCCTCCAACAGGGGCGCGAGTTGCCGCCAAACATGTTCGGAGTCTGAATCATTCAGGGTGGATTGCACATAAGCCTCCTGGTCGCGGGCTCGCTGCCGGGCCCGGGTTCGCAAAAAGCGGATGGCGGTGAACCGGGTGGTTTCATACAACCAGCCGGTGAGCGCGGTCCGCTGCCGCAGGTCGGCCGCTTTTTGGGCCAGAATCACGAAAACGGCCTGGGTCACGTCTTGGGCGTCCTGGGCATTGCCCACGTACCGCAGGGCAACGGAATAAACCAGATTGATGTGCCGTTGCACCAACTCGGCAAAAGCCGGCTCCGAATTGCGGGCGGCATACTGCTGGAGCAAATCAACATCTTTCAGGTCGGGCATCTGATGATTATTTCCCGCCCGGGGCGAAAATTGGACATTTATTTTTCCGGAACTTGAACCGTGCGGGCGCGGTGGCCGTTGGGCCACTGAGCGGGGCCTGATGGGGCGGTCGTTCGTTGCGGGGCGTGCGGTCGGGTGGCAACCGCCTCAGGCCCGCGCCGCGGAGCGGTTCGGCCAAAGGATCCCGGCCAGTACAAGAAAGCCCACGGCGCTGACCACGGCCAGACCGGATTCGGTGTAAAACATGACGGTGGAGTTCCATTTATCATGGGACCAGCCGTCGATCATCGTCATCAGGTAGATCGGCACGTTGGAGAGCGAAGCCAGGCCGTTGTATTTGGTGGCGACGGCGCCTTTACCAATGGCCTCAAACACAAACGCGGAGAAGGCCGCATAGGAAAGACCGGAGCCAAAGTAGTAGACCAGCGTCCACACGATGAACATGGACTCGCTCCGGCCCAGCCACCCCATGGCCACGCCGGCGGCCGCTTGGAAAAGTCCGAACCACACGTAGGCGGTCTTGCGATTCATCCGGTCGCAGAGCCAGCCGCCAGCAAAACAGCCGACCATGGAAATCACGCCACCCAGGACGCCCGTGACCAGGGCCACCGTGTGATCCGAGGCGTGCCATTCACCGGCCATGGCTGCGAACGGCGCGGC